>JBGPDI010000060.1:0-29381 GCA_041482215.1 Candidatus Acidiferrum sp.
CCTAGATGAGGTGTCCAGTTTTAGCGGGGTGCACTACAAATATCTCCTGTTCAACCCTGACGAATTTCAAAAGGGGGCGCGGCGGGTGGCGGGCCCTTAGAATTGTGAAATGAGAGGCGTGTGGCCGCGTCCTAGTTCCGAAAAAATGCTTTTGGGTGGCCTACCCATGCGGGTTTGTTTCTTGCAAGGGTGGGGCGTTTGATCTTGTCCCTTTTCGAGTTTCTAATTTCAATCGCCTTTCCCTTACCTCTTTACCTCGTCTTTCATTTTCTCGCACGCGGCTTCCTCCCTCCCAACAACTAACAACTAACAACTAACAACTGCCTCTGCTCGTCCCCCCGTTACCTCTGCGCCGCCTGTACTTATGGACAGGCGATTTCCACAGTGCTGGTAGGAGAGGATGGAGCCTGCCCGGCAGAGACACGGTCCGTAGCAGGGGGAGTTTGAACCGTGTCTGGAAAAAACCGAAAAGAATCTAGAGTGCGATGGCGCACCTTTTGGATGCGTCGGAGTGCTGCGGTATGCGTGAGCGCGAGCAAAAAAAGCCGGGGGAAAACGTTCGAATGGGCCTGCAAATAGACGCGATCAAAGAGATTGAAGAACTGAAGAACGAAATATCCACGGAAGATATCGCTGCGGCAGAGCCCGAGAGCGAAGGCGAGCCCGTCGGAATCTCTCTGCTCGATCTTGCCGAAATTCTGGATCAGCACAAGACGTGGGTGGAGTCGGGCGGAGAAACGGGAGTCAAGGCCGATCTCTCCGGCGTGAATCTGGCTAAAGCGGACCTGACAGGCGTGAATTTACAAGGCGCGCATCTGCACCGGACGAACCTGGTGGGCGCCGATCTTTCGATGGCGAATTTGCGTGGTGCGAGCCTGGTGCGTTCGAATCTCCAGAATGCCAATCTGCTCGGCACGGAATTGCGCGGCGCAAACCTGATGGGCGCCAATCTTTATGGCTCGGAAGGGCTGTGGTTTGGCCGACTGGGTGGGACGAATCTCTTCGATGCGGTACTGCCTGAATCAATTTCCGCGGTAGACAGTTCGAAAGCGATCGGCGACGCCACCAAGATCGCGCGGTGGTTTTATTTCATTACTCTGATCGCGAGCCTGCTCTGCTGCGCGCTGATTGCCCTCACGACTGACGTGCGGTTGTTGCTGAATGCCTCGGCGATACCCGCTCTGCGGCTGGGCAATGTGCTTCCCATGACAGGTCTTTACCTTGGCGGCCCGCTGGTTCTCTTGGCTCTCTCGCTGCGATTTCATTTTCTGCTCTTGAGGCTGTGGGGCAGCATGGCTGCCCTACCGGCAGTTTTTCCGGATGGGCAGACGCTGGAGAAAGACGGTCCGTGGTATCTGATGGGCTTGGTCCGCAGGCACTTCCGTTGGCAGGGCGAATCGCGATCGGCGATGACTGCGTTCGAAACTGTGCTTTCAACAGTTCTGGCTTACTGGATTGTCCCCGCGACGCTGTTTTTCTTCTGGCTGCGATATCTGCCGCGGCAGGATTTCCGCGGAACACTGCTGCACGTCTTCGTGATTACCCTCGCGGTGATAACGGCGACCTGCGTTCCATTTGTTGTGTCGCGCGTGCTGCGTCCGGGCGACATTCGCTTGCCGAAGTCCAAAAACATCATTCGAATGATATTAGGAACCACGCGCGCGGCACTGGCCTGTGGCTGCATCCTCTTCCTTTTTTCTCTTGGCGTGAACCGTGGACTGCCCTTCGACCGCGGCACTTCCGCGGACGAATCACCAGCTGACGTGAAACGCTGGGCTTCGATGGTTTTCCAATCCGTGGGCTACCGGCCTTATGCCGATTTGACGGAAGCGACGCTTTCAACGCCGCCGCCACCGGGCAGCGACTGGACCGACGAAACCGTTGAAGGAATCAAAGGCGCGCGGCTGAACCAAATGAATCTCCGCTACGCGCGCGGCTACAGGTCTTTTTTAATCAATGCAAAATTGTGGCGCGCGAATCTCGATGGCGTGTATCTTTCCGAGGCCGACCTCCGTGGAACCAATCTGCGCGAAGCGCTGCTCCGTTCCGCAATTCTCGATCGCGCGAAACTGGCGCACGCCGTGTTGGTCTCCGCCAATGCCACCGGAGCAAATTTCGCCGCAGCGGACATGCGCTTCGTGGATCTTTCCTACGGAACGTTTGAAAATGCAGTGCTTTCGAACGCCAAAATTTCCGGAGCATCGCTGTACGCCGTCAATTTGCGCAATGCCCAGCTTCTGCGCACGGATCTCTCACGCACGGACATGCGAGACACTAAGCTCGAACGCGCTGTGCTCTCCTTCGCAAATCTTGAGCAAACGGACCTATCTTCCGCAAAGCTCGTGGAAGCAAATCTCACGGGTGCACAGCTTAAGGGAACGATTCTTCTGGACGCTGACCTTACGAAGGCAGACTTGCGAGGCGCGTATTTAACGGGCGCGATCCTGCGCGGCGTTTCCCTCGATGGCGCAAACCTCGCAGGCGCGGATTTGCGTGGCGCTTCCGGAATCACTGCGCAACAAGTGTGCTCCGCTTCACACGGCCGCTCTGCGCAAATGGACCCCGACCTAGCCGCCGAAGTCCAATTGCACTGTCCGGGTGCTCAGTAGCAAGAAATCAAAATCGTTTTTACTGGCAAGGATTTCTAATGAAGGCCGGCTGCGGCCGCGAATGCGCCTGCCTGTTCGTGCTGCGCTGTGGCTAGTCCTGCTTCTTGCGTCAGGACAGGAGCGACTTCGGTGGGATACGTCGCATAGAGCGCGATGCCCGTCAAAAGCGCCCCCGCGAAAATGTTTCCAATGGTGACGGGAAGCAGGTTCCAGAACAGCCACTGAAATGTAGAGATGGGCGCGCCCAGCATCATTCCTGATGGGATCAGAAACATGTTAACGACGGAATGCTCGAAGCCGAGCGCGAAGAACGTCATGATAGGCAGCCACATAGCGGCAATTTTTCCGAACGTGGATCTCGACGCCAGGGCCAGCACCGCTCCGATTGTCACCATCCAGTTGCAAAGAACGGCCTTCACGACTGCCGTAGCCCATCCGCTGTAGCCGAGTGCCACGTATGCCAAAGTTTTCTTCTGCGCCGCTTGCTTCATTAGATCCGCAACCGCGCCACCGTTGCCCGTATGCCAATTCGTGATCGCCAGATAAAAAAGAGCTGCATAGAGCACACTCCCAATCATGTTACCTAGATACACCCAGCCCCAATTGCGAAGCAATTTTGTGAACCGCACCGTCCCGGCCATCAGACCCGCCGGCAACAAAGCAAAATTACCCGTGACCAGTTCAAGACCCAGAAGGACGAGTATTACGAAACCGACAGGGAAGAGAATCGCGCCGACGATGGGAGGAAGCCCTTGCGACAAGACAACGAATACGAGCGATGTGGCGTACCCAAGAAATGCGCCCGCGAGGATCCCTCGAATCAAAAGGTCGCGTACGGGCAGTTCGGACTTTCTCTTCGCTAACTGCACCGCCTCTTGCAAGAGTTCTTTAGGATTCACGTAATCCGTCATTGTTCCTTCTCCTGGCCGCAAGATTTTTCTTTCCCGCGTTTCAAGCCGTCGCGGCAGCTGGGGGAAACGCGCGCGTGAATCTCCACGACGCCAATCCCGCCGTTGCGGCTGCCGCATACAATGGGTCGCTCAAATTCGCGTATTCCTTCGCTTCCATTTCAAAGCGATAAGACTGAATGACGCTGGCCACAACATCTGGGAAAGATTCATCGCAAGGGACAGTTTCCAAAATCTCCCGGCCCGCAATGGCATTCGGGCCCGTGCGGCCGCCCGTATAAATCGCCACTGCATCCACAATCTTCCCGTCAATTCTTGTTTTGAAACCGCGAAGTCCGATATCGGCAGCTTGATGATTTCCGCATCCTGCCGGGCACCCGGACCAGTGAATCGAGAGGGAATTTGCACCAGCTCCCATTTTTTTGTGCAAGGTCTCGGAGAGGGTAATGGCGCGGCTCTTCGTTTCAATCAAAGCGAGGTTGCAATAATCCGTGCCGACACAGGCCACCAATCCACGCATAAACGGAGAAGGACGAGGCGAGAGCTGCTTGAGCAGAGGCTCCTCCAAAAGCTCCGCCATACGCTCGGCAGGCACGTTCGGAATGATCGCGTTCTGTCCAATCGTTAGGCGAATCTCGCCGTTCCCGTAGACGTCCGCCAATCGCGCCAGTTCGTCAAGCTGTTCCGGATTTGTTCTACCGGTTGGAATGCATAGTCCTACAGCCGAAAAGCCTTCCTGCTTTTGCGAGCTCACTCCGAGATGGTCGGAATGCGCCGAGCCGCGAAGATCCCTGCCTTGGAAAGCGAGTTCGTGGCCGAGACGTGCGACAAGTTCCGCGCGCAGCCGCCGAACGCCCCACTCCTCAATCAGAAAAGCAAACCGGCATTTGGAGCGCGCTTCCCTCGGACCATGATCGCGGTAAATCTTGATCAGTTCGATCACCGCCGCCGACGCCTGGAAAATTTCAACAAAAACATTCAGCGGCGAGGCGACCGTGAATCCTCCCGAGCCCATCTTGCCGCCCACCAGCACGTTGAAGCCAAGCCTCCCGGCTTTTTTTGCGGGAACGAGGGCAATATCCTGCGATTCGCTGTGCGTACAATTGTCCGTACAACCCGTCACGGTAATGTTGAACTTGCGCGGGAGATTCGTGAACTCCGGATTGCCTTCGCTGCCCACGATGATGCGATCCAGTTCTTGCACGACCGGAGACGCGTCAAAGGCTTCGTGCGGTGTCAAACCGGCCAGAGCGCAGCCATTGATATTGCGAACGTTGTCGATCCCCGTCTGCAGCGTGCGCAGGTCCACGCCGCGCAGCTTCTCGAAGATCTCCGGAACCGTTTCGAGCGTAAAACCGCGCAACTCTATTTGCTGCCGCGTCGTGATGTCCAATACGCCGTTGCCCAGCCGCCGCGAGAGCTCAGCGATGGTGCGCAGTTGCTTGCTCCGCACGAATCCGTTGGGCATGCGAACACGCATCATGAACTTGCCGGGAGTAGGCTTGCGGAAGAAAACCCCAACCCATTTCAACAATTCTTTTTCTGAGGGCGTGAGAGCGGCGGCGCCTCGCTCGATGATCTGCGGCAAATGATCAAGTACACGCAGCCCATTGCCTCCCATCGCGGCTTTGTAGCCTTCCACCGCGTTCGTGCCAAGAGAAATTGAGGCAGGTTTTTCGCTGTCTACCACGATCGGAATACATTCGGAGTCATGGTTCATGCGCGTATCCGATTTGCCAGCACGCACATCGAAGCGATGCCGCAGGCCGAAGGGACCGCACGGGAAGGTCTAAGACGGAGGGCGTGTAACGCAGCGACAAACAATGAAAAAAGGCAGCAGCAGTGCAAGGCCACAATGCCACTCGCGATGAACATGCGAGGATACTGGCATTATCGGCGCCGCAGACACCAACTCAAAATTTGACTCACTTCAATCAAAAATCCGGTGGCGGTAGGCGTGAGTATCGTGTTTGTAGCCGCAGTCTCTTATTGCCCCAGCAGTTCCTTCACTAGCGGCTGCGCCCCATAGAGCTTTTTGAGTGTCTCGGTCATCGCCGCCGTATGCACGGCGACGGAGCGGTTCGTTGCACCATCAAAAACGTAGTCTCCGACGAGCGATTCGATGTTTCCGTCAAAAATCAGGCCGACGATTTCCGCATTGCGATTCACCACTGGCGACCCGGAGTTGCCCCCGACGATGTCGTTGTCCGTGACGAAGTCCATCGGCGTAGTGAGATCCAGCTTATCTTTTCCATCCACGTAGCGCTTCGGCAGATCGAACGGCGGCTGGTTGTCGAAACTAGCCGCACGGTCGTACAAACCGAATAACGTCGTTTTGTAGGGCGCCTTCGTTCCATTCATCGCATAACCTTTTGTTTGCCCATAGGAGAGTCGCAATGTGAACGTGGCATCCGGATAGGTTGATTTCCCGAAGACCGCAAAACGCGCTTTGCCGAGTTGTTCACCGGCTTGCTGCTCCATGTCTTCTACATTGTGTTCCAGCCATGCGATCTGCTCGCGGCGGATGGGGTCGATCGCTCGCGCCGTAACAATCATGGGATCGGTGGAAGCATTGACCGCGGCCTGCCCACCTTCAACGAGAGACTTCCGGAAGGCTGGATCAGCGAGCTTCGTACCTTTTACAAGTTCCGCCGCGGCTTGGCCCGGCGCACGTCCATTGAGTACCGCCTTGACCCAAGCATCCTCCGCGCCAAGTTCTTTCTGCGCTGCATCCAGTGCGTTGGTAATCCGCGCGATCTCCAGTTCCGGATAGACCGGCGCGGGAGAAAACATTCGAAGCTTCAGTGACTCGAGCTGCGATTCATGAAAACCATCAAGTCGCTCACCGTCAGGTTTTTTCACTTCAGCAACGTAATTCGTGATGTTGACGGCCAGGGTCCCAAGCTGCGAGTCAAGGCTGCGATAAAAGCGCTCTTTCATGCGTGAGTTTCCGTTATCACTGGCGCGCGCCATGATGTCCCAGGCGCTGCCATATTCTTTCTTCCATTCGGGATTTGCCATCACCTTGGCTTTGAACTCTTCCTCTTCCTGGCGCTTTTTCTCCATCAAATGCTTATCTTGCAACCCCAGGTAGCTGCCTTCAAACGACTTCACGCCGTTTTGCAGACCGAAGATAATCGAGCCAGCCTGCCGGGCCTGCTCCGGTCCGCGCGCGGAATACTCTTGCAGGACAGCTATTCGGCGCTTGAGAACTTTGAGAATTATAGGAGTGAAGAAATCGCGGTCGGATTCGAGCTGCTTGTAAGTATCCGTACGCTGCGTGGAGCCTGGGTGGCCGGAAACGAATACGAGTTCGCCATCTCCCGCGCCCTTCGGATTCCATTTCAAATAGTCTTTGCTCTCGATCGGTTTGCCATTTTCGTAAACGCGAAACAACGCCATGTCCAGGTCGTACCGCGGAAAGGTGAAGTTGTCGGGATCGCCTCCGAAGAAAGCAATCTGCTGCTCCGGCGCAAAAACCAGCCGCACATCCGTATACTTCTTGTAGCTATAGAGCCAGTATTCGCCGCCTTGGTAGAGCGTCACTACATCGCAGCGCAACCCCGTTTCTTCCGTGCCTGTTCGTTCAATGTCGGTAATGACGGCTTTTCGTTTGCCAAATTCCTCTTCCGCGTTCTTCGCGCCCTTCACCGCCGCGTTCACCCGTGCCGTCACGTCTTCCATGGACATCAGGACATTCACTTCCAGGTCCGGCGATTTCATTTCCTGCTCAGGCGCCGCCGCGTAGAATCCATCCCGGATGTAGTCGTGCTCCGCCGTCGAATTCTTTTGCAGCTGTCCCCGAGCTACGTGATGATTCGTCAACAGCAAGCCGCGCGCACTCACGAACGAACCTGAGCCCCCGTCATTCAGCCGTACGCTGGCAAGCCGCAAGTGGTCGAGCCACGACTGCGTAGGCGTAAAGTTATATTTTTCTTGAAGCAGCTTCACGGGAGGATTGTCAAAAGTCCACATGCCTTCATCGGCGCGAATTACCGGGCACACCAGCGGAGCAGCCAGCAACGCAGCAAGCGCCTGCCGCAATACCATGTTCGATTTCACAGTCGGATTCCTCGCTTTTCAAAACAGAGAGCCGCTTGGGCGGCGGGAAACAGTATATAAGACTTACTTGCGGTCAACGATTGATCAAGGCGCTCGGCAAGAAACGATAGGAGAGGCGATTGGAAGCACCAGTCAAAGTGCAAACTAATTCAGTTTTTGTAAGTAGCTGAAGTCGACCTTAATGGGAGGAAGGGGATGAATCGCAGAATTATCTTCGCCGCTGGTCAAAGGAACACGCAGAGAGAGCTTTGCATCACAGGGCGATTTCGTCGGCAGTTCGCACAAAGTCGTTAAGAAGACCAGAGGCCTGGCAACAGCAACCTGTTTTCACATACGCCTTGACGAAGAAAGCTGAATCGTTAGAATTTTAATCTCGCTTTCCTCTTAGCCAACCCTGAAATTGACCTTGTTGCTCCCTCAACTTGCGACTTTAGCCAAAAAAGAGATTCTGCGGAATTAAGAGCCAAATTGGGCCGGCCATGGGAAACGTGCATGAGGAGCATCGGATAATATGACTTGACCAATCCGTGAGCCTTGGCATATATCAACGCTATCTTTCTCGCCTTTGGTGGGAGCGCCCCCTGCTGAGGTGGGATCACTGCGAGTGGTCGAGTGGTGGGGGACTTTGTGGGAGTTCAATCGAGTGCTGCGGCATTCTGTTCGCATTGCTCCTGGTATCTCCGTCCTAGTGTGCCTGGATTCCTCTCTCCCAATCTCCATATCTCTCCGAAAATGAAAAGGGGTGGATACGTGAAAAAGACAGGGGTATGTCTCTTTTTAGCCGCTTTATTTTTGATTTGCTCAACCATTTCGCAGCCAGCTAGCGCACAAACAGTGACGACGGGTACCGTCATCGGAACGGTGACGGATCCCAGCGGGGCCGCGATTGTGGACGCCAGCGTGGTACTGCACAACAAGGGTACTAACGGGCAAGCCACGCAGAAGACCAATTCAGCCGGGCAATATACATTCGCGAACGTCGCGCCTGGCGACTATGAAGTCACCGTTAAAAAGGATGGTTTCCGCACATCGAATGTGGCGGGTCTACTGGTTAATGTTTCTAAGAGCTACAACGTGGACGTAAGACTGGAGATCGGCGCGACCTCGGAATCGGTGATCGTGACGACTGAAGCGCGTGTCGAATTACAGACCATGGACGCACAGGTCGGGGATGTCGTCGGAGGTACGACGCTCGTCCGGCTTCCCACCTTGCAGCGCGACGCCTCTGAACTTTTAACCCTGCAACCCGGCACTACTCCTTATGACACGACCGCCAACGGCGGCTTCGGCAATCAGGGTGGCACCGTTGCCGGCGCTCGCAGTGACCAGAACACCATCGTGATGGATGGCATCGACATCACGGACAACACGGTTGGTGGCGGTTCGAACGCGCAAAACTTCATTCCCACCGGAGTGGAGAGCCTGGAGGAGTTCAAGGTTGGCGTCACCAACTCAAACGCTACCTTCAGCCGTGCCTCGGGCGGTCAAATCACGCTGATCAGCAAAGGCGGCAGCAATACTTTCCACGCGGACGGTTACTGGTTCCATCAGAGCGATGGGCTCAATGCCAACTCTTGGGATTTGAACCACACGCCGGATACTTCTGGTAACCCGTTTACCAGAAAGTTGGCCTTCAAAGACAATCGCGAAGGAGTCAGCGCGGGCGGCCCGCTTTTCCGCAACAAGACGTTTGTCTTCGGCAATTACGAAAAGCGGCGTTTCCCGGCAGGACAGACGGTCACCCACATTGTCCCCACCGACACCCTGCGCAACGGCATTCTGGAATTCACAGATGCTAGCGGAGTACTACGCCAGTACAACTTGGCGACGGCTACCAATTGTGGTCCCGCCGGCAATTTGCCTTGCGATCCTCGGGGAATCGGCATCAGCCCCACACTTCAGACACTTTACAATCTGAATCCGGCTGGCAACGACCCGACGGTCAGCGGAGCAGATGGAAATAACACAGACGGATTCCGCACCTCCGTCACGACGCCGATTAAGTTTGATTACGTTACCTTCCGGCTGGATCACAATTTTACTGACAAAATGCACTTTTTTGGCCGATACATCTACTCCCGGAATCTGCAGGTCACGCCAAACCAGATCTCGGCGATCGAAGGCCAGCCCACTATCGCCACAACTGGTAACGACACACGAGGAGACGGTGTCATTGGCGCTCTCGATTACGCGTTCAACAGCACGACTACCAACGTACTCCGTTACGGCTGGATTCGCAGCCGCATCTTCTTGCCTGGCCTTTCTCCCAGCGCATCGGCTGCCACACTTGCACTGACGGGTACGGATTCTTCCGGAGGGCCGGTAGCACTTGCGCCGGGCCTCGGAACGGTTGGGCTACTCGACGTCCCGATTGACGTGGACACGCAAAGAGCAAGGACTCAGGGTAACTTCCAGCGTACCAAGCAACTCTCAGATGACTTCACGAAGATCGTGGGCAAGCACAACATCGTGACGGGGGGTGCAATTCGCTGGCTCCCCATCACCGCGCAGCGCAATGACAAAGTTGTCGGGTCGCTTTCCTCACTGGTGGCTTTAATGGACGCGGACGGCGCCGGCGGCGCTTCGACAATACCAGCCGTCAACCGGCCTCCGACCTGTGGCGCGGGGATCTCGACGTTTTGCTTGCAGGGATCGGATTCGACGAAGTGGGACCGCCTCTATGCCGCGACGCTTGGCATCGTTGACAACATAAACGTGCTTGCTGTGCGGGACGGAAAGCTGAATCCACAGCCATTTGGCACGCCTCTCATCGCCAATGCCAACATGCAGTCCTACGACATGTATATACAGGATACCTGGCGCATCAAGCCAACGCTCACGCTCACTTATGGTTTGTCATACGGTTGGCAGACACCTCCTCATGAGGCTCACAATGAGCAGACCTTTATCGTGGACGCCGGAACAAATCAGATATTCACCGGACAGGGCTACATCAACTCAAAACTGCAAGCGGCTCTGAACGGACAGGCCTTCAATCCTACGATCGGTTATCTTCCGATCGCCCAGTCTGGGCGGACCGATATCTACAGCCCGGACTATGGAGACGTGGGGCCGCGAGCCTCGTTGGCCTGGAGTCCTTCCTACTCAGACGGATTCCTTGGACACTTATTCGGAGCCGGAAAGTCCGTGGTGCGTGCTGGATTCGGTATTTACTACGACCGGGTCAACAACGTTCAGAGCGTCGAGATCCCCCAACTTGGCGTGGGGTTTGCACAAACCCTGGTGCTGAAATCACCCGCCTGTGATGTCAATGGCTCAGCTTTGTCCGGCTGCAACTCCGCTGCTGGCCTGAACAATATCGGTGCGTCCGGTTTCCGAGTGGGAGTGGATGGGGCAATTCCCGTGCCTGGGTTTCCAAGCGTTTCCTCTCCCATAGTTCCCGATAATCCGTTTGGAGAGGTTCTCTCCTTTTCCCTCGATCCCTCCTTCAAAGTGGGCCGCAGCTACAGCATTGACTTCACCGTTCAGCGCGAATTGCCCGGCAACATGCTGCTTGAGCTCGGCTACATCGGGCGAATTGCTAGGAATCTTCCAAATAGCTTGGATTTCGATGCTTCTCCTTACATGCTGAAGGATCCAGCCTCCGGCCAGACGTTTGCCCAGGCGTTCGACGCTGTGAACGCACAGCTTACCGCAGGTACCGCGATCACTCCTCAGCCTTGGTTCGAAAACCAATTGCCTGGCTTCAATGCGAACGTGGCGGCAGGTTGTGGAAATGCAGCTACCAGCACGACGGCGTGTTTGGTCGGACAGAACGGCCCCAACTTTACGGGTCGCTTTGTCTCAACCTTGTTTCAGAACATGGGTTTTGACAGATCGGCTCTTGGATTACTCCCCTATAACAACCTTCAGGTGGTGCTGGCGCTATTCGTGCGCACGCACACCGATCTTTCGAATTACAATGCGGGGACGATCACCCTGCGGAAACGCCCGTCGCATGGACTCCAATTTGACCTGAACTACACCTTCTCCAAGTCGCTCGATCAATTGGGAGGTGTGCAGAACAACGCGGGCACTTACGCCACCAGTTTCAATCCCAGCCTTCAATACGGACCGTCCTTGTTCGATCGGACCCACGTGTTTAACGCCATCTTCAACTATGACCTTCCCGCAGGCAGGGGGCACAAGTTCAGCTCTAGCAATGTGGTCCTCGATAAGATCATCAGCGGGTGGTATGTCAGCGGAGTTTTCCGCGCGAACAGCGGATTGCCACTCCCCGTTGTCGGAGGAGACTTCGGAGGCGGTCCGTTCGCCAATAGCGTCAACATGATCTCAACTGTTAACCCAAATTCGCTGGGTGGTGGAGCTCAAAGCAACGTGTGCGGCACTGCTGGTCCAAACGGCCAGGTGTTCGGCAGTAACGGTAATGGGGCGGGCTGCACTTCTGATCCGGGCACAGGAACTGGGCGCAATTTGTTTACTAACCCCGGAGCCGTGGCATCGGACTTCCGTTATCCCAGCATCAGCACGGACGGACGTGACGGGTCAGGACATCCCCTTCGGGGTCTCGGGTTATGGAACCTGGACGCGCGGCTGGGCAAGACCACCACATTCCACGAGCGGTTTAAAATAGAAACGTCAGCAGACTTTTTCAACATTTTCAACCACGTCAACTTCTTCGATCCATCATTGAACATCAACAACCCTGCAGGATTTGGCGTAATCAGCTCTCAGTTGATCCCCGCCAACCGTACGCAGGGAAGCCGTTGGATCGAACTGGGTTTGCGCGTTTCGTTCTAACACACAACCTTTGGCAAAAACCGGGGAGCGGGCTGCCAGCCCGCTCCCCGGTTTTACTTTTTAATCTAGTAGTTGCGATTTTCCGTGTGCAGCTAGCCGAACTGCTTCATGTTGTCGGGGCCGTCCCAAACTTTGCTGACGGGCGCTGGGCCTTTGACTCTGATTCATCCGAAGGCCACCATCCGAATCAGTCCAGTTTTTGCAAGTAGTCGAAGTCCACCTTGATGGCTTCCAGTGCCGGCATCGCCGTGAACGGGGGCTCCTGCTCCACGTAATACCACTCGACTTCGGATTTTTTTGCCGCTGTGAAAATGGGGCGGTAATCCACGTGGCCATGCCCCAGCTCGGCAGGCTTGGGGCGAGAGCCCTCGTCGAGGCCCACGCTCGGACTTGCAGTCGGCTGAAAGTCCTTAATATGCAGCAGGCGATAGCGATTCGGATATTTCGCGAGATAGGCGGCAGGGTCGTGTCCAGCGGCGGCCATCCAGCCGCAGTCTAGCTCGAACTTCACCAAGCCCGGATCCGTACCGCGAAGCAATTCGTCGTAGCCTATTCCGCCAGCAAACGGTTTGAACTCAAAATTGTGGTTGTGATATCCGAATTGCAACCCCGCCTTTTTCGCTTGCTCTCCCAACTCATTGCAACGTTGCGCCATAGACTTGTAGTCGTCCAGCGTAAGGGCAGCCATTTGTGCCATGAAAGATTTCAAATCGAACTTCGCGCCACTTGGTGGTTTCGGCAAAGTGACGGAAGAAATGACGTACTTTGCGCCAAGCTCCGTGGCGAGAGGCACGGCTTCTTCCATTCCTCCCATACCCATATGCACGCTGCCGCAATGCAGGCCGGCGGCTTGCAGTGAATTCTTGATATCGGCGGGCTTCTTGCCGAAGACGCCCGCTAGTTCGACTTCGCGGTATCCGATCGCGGCAATTTGGCGCAGGGTTCCGTCATAGTCATTCTTGAGTTGCTCGCCAACCGTATAGAGCTGAAGTCCGATTGGTTTTCCAAGGGGGTTGGCAAAGAGCCGTGATGCATGGCCGAGCGCAAAGGAACTTGCGGCCAGCGCGCTGCCAGTACCGATCAGAAATTCTCGTCGCGATGGTTTCATCACTGTCTCCTCATTATCGAACGCACGGGTCTAAAGACCCGCCACTACGCAGAAAAGCAATGCCTACGCCTCTTCGCCGAAGCGTTTGATGTCTTCGGGGCCCTCTTTGAGCGGAGTAGCATTGCGGCCTTGAACGAGCTCGCGGATTTGCTCGACGATGTCGGGATTGGCGAGCGTTGTGATGTCGCCGGTGTCCATGTGATTCGAGATGGCGGCCAGAACGCGGCGCATGATTTTGCCCGAGCGCGTCTTGGGCATGTCTGGAACAACGTGTATGGTTTTGGGCCGGGCGATTTTGCCGATCATGGTTTCGATGGTGGAGATAACTTTGTCCTGAATGGCTTTAGTGGTGGGGACGCCAGGCTTCAGAGAAATGTAGACGACGGGCACGCGGCCTTTGACTTCGTCGACGGCGGGAACCACAGCAGCTTCGGCGACTTCGGGAATGGTGAGACACGCGGATTCGACTTCTTTGGTGCCCAGGCGGTGGCCGGCAACGTTGATGACGTCATCCACGCGGCCGAGAATGCGGTAGTAACCGTCGGCGGGTAGCATGGCGCCATCGGCAGCGTAGTAAGGCCAATCGCGCCAGTCCTTGCTCTTTGGATTCTTGTTGTACTTCTTGTAGTACTGCGTGACGAAGCGCTGAGGATCGCCCCAAATCGTTTGCATGATGCCCGGCCAGGGATTGCGGATGCAAATGTTGCCGGCGTTTCCCGAGCCAGCTTTCACTTCTTTACCGACCTCGTCCCAAATCACGGGATAAATTCCCAGCGCGGGGGGACCGGCGCTGCCTGGCTTCATGGGATCGAGTGCTGGCTTGGTGCTGCAAAGGAAGCCACCAGTCTCGGTTTGCCACCAGGTATCCACGATGACGGCTTCGCCTTTGCCAACGACTTCGTAATACCACTTCCAGACTTCCGGCTCGATAGGTTCGCCGACGGTAGTCATGTGTTTGAAGTGGTAGTTGTAAATTCTTGGCTCGTCGCCGCCAGCTTTGCGCAGCATTCGAATGGCGGTAGGTGAAGTGTGAAAAATGTTGACGTCCAGGCGTTCGGCGATGCGCCAGGGACGGCCGGCGTCTGGGAATTGCGGGACGCCTTCGTAGAGCACACTAGTAGCGCCGAGAGCCATCGGTCCGTAAACAATGTAAGAGTGGCCGGTGATCCAGCCGATGTCGGCCATGCACCAGTAGACGTCTTCAGGATGAATGTCCTGGTAATACTTGGCAGTGCCGGTGACATAGGCGAGATAGCCGCCGGTGCGATGCTGGCAGCCCTTCGGCTTGCCGGTGGTTCCGCTGGTGTACATCAGGAAGAGCGGAGCCTCGGCATCCTGCGAGACAGGCTCGACGGCCTGGCCGCGGTATTCTTTCAGGATTTCATCAATGAAGAAATCGCGGCCGGCGACCACCGGCGAATCGGAAGTATATCTTCCCGGATAACGCTGCCAGACGAGGACCTTTTCAATTGCCTGCCCTTCTTTAGTGGCGGTATGAACGGCGATATCAGCGCTAGCTTTATGGTCCACCCACTTTCCGTTGCGGTGGTATCCGTCGGCGTAGATGAGCACGCGGCTGCCGGAATCGGCGGCGCGGAGGCCGCAGGCTTCGCCGCTGAAACCACCGAAAACAACGGAGTGCACCACGCCAAGCCGTGCGCAGGCCAGCATGGTGATCGGCAGTTCCGGAATCATGGGCATGTGGATGGTGACGCGGTCGCCGGTTTTCAATCCGGCGAAATCGCGCAACATCGCGGCAACTTCGTTCACGCGCTTGTAGAGTTCCTGGTAGGTGATGACGGTGGCGGCTTCAGCTTCGGGCTCGGGGACGAAGATCAGTGCGGCTTTATTTTTGTGCTTGGCCAAGTGGCGGTCGACGCAGTTGTAGCAAGCGTTGAGTTTGCCACCGACAAACCATTTCCAGAAAGGAGGATTGCTGGTGTCGAGCGTCTTGCGCCAGGGTTTATCCCAGTGGAGTAGTGAAGCGTAGTGGTCGAAGCATTCCGGGAAATTCTTTTCGCTGAACTTCTTGACGAAAACGGGATCGGCAAGATTTGCTTGCGCGATAAATTTCTTCGAAGGGTGGAGGTAATGTTCCTCTTTCCAGTGGACGGCAATCTGCGATTCTGTCAGCGCTTGCTTGCCCTTTGATGCTTTCATTTTTGCTTTCGATTTTTCGCGTGCTTTGGCCACGGCGGTAACTCCCTTGGAAGTTCAATCTCGGTTGTGACGCAATAACGAGGGACAATTTGATACGGGCAAGCTCATTTCAAGTCTGGAATGAGCTTGTCCGCCAAAAATGATGCGCCCGCGCAGGCGCGCGAGTCAATCGCCGCGACCTCCCTACTTCATCCCGCCGACTTCATCCCAGATGAGCGTGCCGTGGGTCTCCTTGAGCAGCAGGCTGCCAACGATCAAGGTCAGGCTCGCCACTATCATTGGATAGTAAAGCCCGGCAAGAATGTTTCCGGTTGCCGCGCAACTCCATAATCCAATGAGCGGTAATAGTCCGCCAAAAACGCCGTTGCCAATGTGATAGGGAAGCGAAAGAGACGTGTATCGAATCTTCGCCGGGAAAGCCTCCACGAGATAGGCCGCGATCGGTCCGTAGATCATGCATACGTAGAGCACTTGGATGAATACAAGAAAAACAAGCATGGGGACATTCGGGTTTGCTGCTTCCTTCGCGGGAACGAGCGCGTTGGTAACGGGATCTGTGGTCATCGGAATTAGACCAGTCGCGCCGGTAACCTTATTTTTCGTGGCATTCACCGTGACAACGTTGTTCCCCGCAGCAGTTTGCATTGCTTTGTAGATCGGGATGTAAGTAACGACGGCGAGCAAACATGCCCCCATCATGAGCCACTTGCGCCCAATCTTGTCCGAGAGGGAGCCGAAGACCGTGAAGAATGGCATCGCGCAGAGCAGCGCAATGGCAATGATGATGTTGGCGGTCTTGGTGTTCACCTTCAGGATAGTCTGCAAGTAGAAGAGCGCATAAAACTGCCCGGTGTACCAAACGACGCCCTGGCCTGCCGTTGCGCCGAAAAGCGAAATGAGCACGCGCTTGAGATTCTCCCATTTTCCAAAAGCATCTTTGAGCGGTTGTGCAGAAGTCATGCCTGCGCTCTTAATGGACGTGAAGATCGGCGACTCCTTCATCTTCAAGCGAATATAAAGGGAAATGGTGACCAGGATGATGGAAATCAAGAAGGGAATACGCCAGCCCCACGCGCTAAAGTCTTCCTTGCTCATCGATTGTTGCGTGAGGAGGATCACGATCAGCGAGACGAAGAGTCCAAGGGTCGCTGTAATCTGAATGAAGCTGGTGTAGAAACCGCGCTTCTTATCGGGAACATGCTCGGCCACATAAACCGCTGCGCCACCGTATTCGCCGCCGAGTGCCAATCCTTGCAAGACGCGGATGAGAATCAGGGTGATCGGAGAGAACCAGCCGGCAGTCTTATAAACCGGCAAAAGACCGATCAGAAAAGTCGCGCCGCCCATGATGGTCAGCGTCACGAGGAAGGCATACTTGCGACCAACCAGATCGCCGATGCGCCCGAAGAAAAGCGCGCCAAACGGGCGCACCAGAAAGCCCACCGCGAACGTCGCCAAATAGGCGATGTACGCGAATGTATCGTTTCCCGGCGGATAAAATTTCAGGGCCAGTACAGCCGCGAGACTGCCAAAAATATAAAAGTCGTACCACTCGATCATGGTGCCGACTGAGGAAGCGAATATCACTCTCCAGATGCTGTACTCGGGCGTACCGGCTATTGAAATCGCGTCTGCTCGACTGGCCATGCTTCCTCCTGTGAAATTCGACCTGGGTGCCGGGTGTGGCGCAGTCCTAGCGCTTTGCGGGCGCGGCTGCGCACACACCTCTTATTCCACCGGCTATTCCTTCCTCTTGAATCCTCCCTGTGACTCGCCTAAGGGTGCGAGCCAAGTCTTCAGTGGTGGAAGGGCTCTTGAATGCCCCCGTTAATATACGGGTCTGCTCGCGTTGTCAAGAAATGACTTACCGCAGATTTGGGAAGCTCTGAAGGCAGGATGCGGCCACGTTTCCTTCCGTTTCCGCTCGAGCAAGTTGAACCGCTTTCTTTGGAACCCGAAGCCCATCCGTGATAAAACTTCAGTTTGAATCCCCACACCGCCATCTTTCTTTTTTTTGCAGGGGCTCTCGGCGGCGCCATCAACGCGGTCGCTGGCGGGGGCAGTTTCGTCGCCTTCCCCGCACTTTTGTTCACTGGCGTTTCCCCCATTCCTGCTAACGCCACCAACACGCTTGCCCTCTGGGTCGGAACCACCGCCAGCGGCGGCGCCTACTCCCAAAAGCTGAACATCGCGCGTCGCGTGATGATCCCCCTGGTGCTGACCAGCATTATCGGCGGCCTGGCCGGAGCGTTTCTCCTGATCAAGACCCCCGCGCAAACCTTCCTTCACGTATTGCCGTGGCTGATGCTCGGCGCCACGCTGCTGTTCGCTTTCGGCAAACATCTCACCGGGCGGATTTCAGCTGGTATCTCGCACGACGCCAGCACCGGCGCAGTCACCGGCGCCTCCATCTTCGAACTGCTCGTCGCCGTCTACGGCGGCTATTTCGGCGGCGGCATCGGCATTATGAATCTCGCGATGCTCGCCGCACTCGGCATGACCGACATCCACGCCATGAACAAGCTCAAAGTAATTCTAGGCGGAGTCATCAATGGCGTCGCCGCAATCACTTTCATTGTCACTCGCGCGATCGTCTGGCCGCAGGCCATCGTCATGACCACGGGCTCCTTGTTGGGTGGCTACTCCAGCGCGCACTTCGCGCAAAAGCTTCCGCAAGTATGGATCAAGCGTTTCGTCATCGTGGTGGGAATCGCCATGACCATCTATTTTTTCATTCGCGGTTATCGCTAACCGATGCATTCGAATCTTTGCCGCGCATCCCGTCGCGAAATTTCTTTTCCCCACAGCGGCATTTGATATAGTCCCCGCTGTCATGTCTACCGCAGAAGTCCGCCCGCAGGCACAACCAATCCATGCAACACCCCTCACACGCAATCAAGTTCGCGGATTCTGGGCCTCCTGGGGAGGCTGGGCGCTCGACGGC
The DNA here is from genome assembly GCA_041482215.1 of Candidatus Acidiferrum sp. Classification (GTDB taxonomy): domain Bacteria; phylum Acidobacteriota; class Terriglobia; order Acidiferrales; family UBA7541; genus Acidiferrum. The sequence continues at coordinate 18,553 of JBGPDI010000060.1, forward strand.
ATGGACTCCTTCATCTATGCGCTAGTCCTTGTTCCTTCGCTTCGCGAACTTCTCCCGCGCTCCGGATTCGCCGCCACCAAAGCCAACATTGGCTATTACGGCGGCTTGCTCTTCGCTCTTTTTCTTTTTGGCTGGGGCCTGGCATTTCTGTGGGGACCAGTCGGCGATAAATTCGGGCGCGTTCGAACGCTAATGATTACCGTCGTCTGGTATTCGGTCTTCACCTTTCTCAGCGCGCTGGTAACCAACGTCTGGCAACTCGCAGTGTTGCGTCTGCTCGCCGGAATCGGCATCGGCGGCGAGTGGGCCATGGGCGGAACTTTCGTCGCGGAAGAGTGGCCGGAGAATCGCCGCCGCGCCGGCGCCGGCTACATGCACACGGGATATTACGTTGGAGTTTTTCTGGCCGCGATTGCCAACTATTCAATCGGCAGCCGCTTCGGGTGGCGCGCCATGTTTGCCGTCGGCGGCTTGCCCGCATTACTGCTGGCCTGGGTGCGTCACGGCGTAACGGAGCCCGAGTGCTGGCGGCAAAAAGCAGCAGTCGTTCGAACGTGGCAAATCTGGCAGCCATTCGCCGCGCTTTTTTCAGCCGCGCTGCGCCGCCGGACGATTCTGAATACTCTTTACATGCTGGCTTCGATCTGCGGCCTCTGGGCCGGCACCGTGTATGTTCCCGCGGCAGTGACAGCCCTCGCTGAAGCAGCCGGCCGCATCGGCCCTAAGGCAGCACAGTTAGCGTCGTGGGCGACCATGCTTGTCTCCTTCGCCACGATTCTTGGCTGCCTGGCGATGCCCTCGCTCGCCGAAAAACTCGGGCGCCGCGGCGCGCTTGGTTTCTATTTCACACTGATGCTCGCTTTCATCGCGCTTACCTTTGGAAAAATCTTCTATCTCGGGCCCGCAGCGTTGCCCTGGTTTTTCGTTTGCCTCTTTTTTCTGGGGTTTGGTGGTGCCAACTTCGCCGTCTACACGCTGTGGTTGCCGGAGCAATACCCCACGGAGTGCCGCGCCAGTGCTTTTGCTTTCTCCACTTCCTTCGCGCGCTTCGGCGGCGCAGGAATCACCTTCCTAGTCGGCGCCGGTGTGCAGCACTACGGCTCGCTGGGCACTCCCGTCGCCTTAACGTCCATCGCCTTCGCAATCGGCCTGCTTTTCATTCCATTTGGAGCCGAAACCCGCGGACAGACACTGCCGGCCTGACCATGACCAACGTCGAAACCAAAATTTTTCCCATCGAAGCCTTGCGCGAATTCTGTACTCGCGTCTTCTTGCATCTGCGAGTTCCCAGTAATGACGCGGCGCAAGCCGCCGACGTTCTCGCCAGCGCGGATTTGCGCGGCATCGATTCTCACGGTGTAGCCCGGCTCTACAGTTATTTCGGCATGCTCAGCGAAGGGCACATCAATCCCACGCCGCAAATCAAAGTGGTGCACTCAACATTAAGCACCGCCACTGTTGACGGTGATAACGGCCTCGGTCTAGTCGTCGGCCCCCACGCTAATCGCATCGCCATGGATATGGCGGAAAAAGCCGGCTCCGGCTGGGTCAGCGTTCGAAACACTAACCATTATGGAATCGCCGGCTACTACGTCCTCCAGGCCCTCGAACGCGACATGATCGGCTGGGCCATGACCAACTCCACTGCGCTGGTCGCCCCGTTGTGGGGCGCCGAACGAATGCTAGGCACAAATCCGATTGCCATTGCTTTTCCCGGCAAGGAAGAACCGCCCATTGTGATTGACATGGCCACCAGCGCTGCCGCCTACGGAAAAATTGAAATTGCAAAGCGGCTTGGCAAGCCCGTTCCCCAGGGCTGGGCCATTGACAGCGAAGGCCGCGGCACAACCAATCCGGACGATTTGATTGCCGGTGGCGTGCTTTTGCCGCTCGGTTCCGATCGCGAGCGCGGTGCCCACAAAGGCTACGGTCTCTCCGTCATGGTGGATATTCTCTGCGGCCCGCTCAGCGGCGCGAATTGGGGCCCGTTTGCGCCGCCCTTCGCTCTTCGCCAGGAGCTTCCCAAACGAAGTGTCGGCAAAGGCATTGGCCATTTTTTTGGCGCGATGCGCATTGACGGATTCATGGACGCCGATTCTTTCAAGCGCCAGATCGACGATTACATCCGCGTTTTTCGCGCCACCAAGCCCGCTCCCGGTACCAACGGCCCGCTGATTCCCGGCGATCCCGAACGCGAGATGGAGAAAATTCGCAGCAAGAGTGGTGTGCCTCTCATTTTGCCGGTCATCGAGGATTTGCGGGACATCTCCAGGAAAACCGGAATCCCCTTCGATTAGCGATCATCAGGAGCGGGTTGACGTCAGAGCGATTCGATGGACTTGCACCGAATGGATGCATCCAGCAGTTGAATGGTGTGTACGACGGGTGTCTTCTGGCCCTGTCGCGCCAGCGAAGATTGCATCTGCAAAATACATCCAGGATTTCCCGTCGCCACCACATCGGCCTTCAGTGGCTCAATCAGTTGCGCTTTGCGGTCTCCAAGCTGATTCGCCGCGTCTGGCTGCACGAGATTGAAGATTCCCGCCGAGCCGCAGCAGATCGCAGCTTCGGAAATTTCGGCAAGCTCCAGCCCCGGTATTCCGGAAAGTAAAGCTCGCGGTTGGGCGCGGACGCCCTGCGCATGCTGCAAATGACAGGAATCATGGAACGCCACTCGCAGTTTGAGAGGATGGCGTCTGGCGCGGGGCTCGAGCTCGGCCAGAACTTCGCTGATGTCCTTACACTTGGCCGCGAAAGCTTTAGCCCGCACCACGTACTCGCGATCATCCCTGAGCAGGTGGCCGTATTCTTTTACGTTCGAACCACATCCTGCCGCGTTGGTTACTATGGTGTCCACGTTTGCGCGTTCGAACGCGTCGATCGTCTTCTTCGCCAGCTCAATCGCCGCTGCTTCCTCTCCTGCATGCACCAAGAGCGCGCCGCAGCACGGTTGTGCCTCAGGCGCGACGACTTCGCAACCCTCGGCGGCAAGCACGCGCGCCGTGGCGGCATTCACTTGCGGGAAAAATTCGCGCTGCACGCAACCCAGCAGCAAACCAACCCGGTGGCGTTTTGCCCCGACGGCCGGAGTAATCTCCGCCACGCCTTCACGCGGCCCGAGCTTTGGAAGAAGTGCCTCCATCGTCCGCATTTCCTTCGGCAACAGTCTCAGCAAACCCAAGCCGCGCACGACGGCCTGCAGTCCGGATTTTTGATAGACAAGCAGGGGCAAGCGCATTCGCCGCAAGCGATCCGGCCGCGTAAACGTCTCGAACATGAAACGCCGGTGGAGTTTTTCTCCCCGCGGGCGCTCGATCTTGCGTTCGATCTGCGCGCGCGTTGCTTCGATCAGTTTTCCGTAGTCCACGCCGGAGGGGCACGCCGTCATGCAAGCCATGCAGCCCAGGCAGCTGTCAAAGTGGCTCACCCAATTCGAATTCATCTCCGCCGCGCCTTCGCTCGCAAGTTTCATCAGATAGATGCGCCCGCGCGGTGAATCCATCTCCTGTCCCCACAAAACATACGTGGGGCATACCGGCAAGCAAAATCCGCAGTGCACGCACTTTTCAATAATCTCGTTCGAAGGCGCATGATGCGCGTCGAAGGCGCTCGCGCATTCTTGTTTTACCGTCAAATCTTCCATCAAATGCCACCTACAAACCGGCCGGGATTCAGCGTGTTTTTTGGATCGAGCTGCTGCTTCACTGCTTTCATCAGTGGAAGAGCGTCGCCCGCATCTCCCCACGTTTCGAAGGCCGGCATTTTTGCCGGCCGATGCAATGCCACAAGGGAACCGCTATTGCTTTCCAACTTATCGCGCAGCAGTTGCAGCGCGTCCTTCAGTGCCGCCGGCTTGCCCTCAAGACGGACCCATCCGATTCCTGTTGCATACACCAGTGCTCGCCATCTCAGTTGATGCAATTGCGCTGCGCGCTCGACTTCTCCCGTCGTGCGCGCCAAGTCTGTGGGCAAAATGCTGATCTTGGCGATGGCTGTTGTGTCCGCGTCTGAAAATCTCCAAAGTTCTTCCCGCGCGTTCCAAATGGCAGTAGTGGCCTCTCTTACGCTAGCTGATCCACATAGCTTTCGCAGTTGCGTTTCTTGGGCGGCCAGCCCGGCCTCCGTTCCTTCAAACAAAATGTCAGAGACAGGAGTGCCTTCATTCGAAAAATGGGACTGCAGGGAAGTGTGAGCGAGTTTCGAATCCTGAATCGCAAGTACGAGTTTCTGCGCTTCCTCAGCGCGAGCAGTAGAAATGGAAAAGGACCTTGTGTTCCGAGGCAGCGGATGGAGGCGAAACACCGCGCGAGTGATCACTCCGAGGGTGCCCAAACCTCCCGTAACGAGTTTCGGGAGGTCATAACCGGCCACATTTTTCACCACCTTGCCGCCGCTGCTGGCAAGCGTGCCGTCCGGCAACGCGATGGTAACGCCGATGATCAAATCGCGCAGTGCGCCAAATCGCAAACGGAGCGCGCCGCTATCATTCGCAGAAAGCACGCCGCCGATAGTGGCTTTCTCCGGCCACAGCGGATCAAGCGCCAGCCGCTGGCCATGCTGCGCCAGCGTCTCCTGCAATCTCTGAATGGTGCAGCCGGCTTTGACGCTGACCGTAAGGTCCGCCCAAGCGTGTTCGATGATTTCGCTCATGCGCGCCGTCGACAAAATCAAATCCGCGCGTACCGGAAAATTTCCCCAGCCGAGTTTTGTTCCGCCGCCTCGCGGAATTACGGCCAGGCCAGCTTCATTCGAAAGCCACAAAACTTCGGTAAGCTCTGTTTCCGTTCTCGGTTCAATCACCAGTTTTGGTTGCAGGCCTCCGACTGCATCCGCGGCAGTGGTGGTGTGGACATTTTCATTCCCGACCATGGTGATGAATTTGTACTGCAGCGGTGAATGCAAGTCGCTCGGTTCGGATTTGGTAGCGGAGTCCATAGGGATGTGTCAGTAACGCTCCGCAATTCCCGCGGATTCGCTCGGGTGCGGCACGTACTCGCCGGGCTTTTCTCCACAGAGGCGCGGAGTCGGAAATACTTTTGTGGGATTCGAAAGCTGCAGCGGATCAAACGCACAGCGCACGCGTTGCATCGTACGCAAATCCGGTTCGGCGAACATTTTGGACATCATTTTCTTTTTATCCTCGCCCACGCCGTGTTCCCCGGTGATCGAGCCCCCTGCGGCGATACACAATTCGAGAATATTGTTCGAAAGAAGTTCCGCGGCTTCTTCCTGCCCGGCGATTCGGCGATCATAGAGAACCAGCGGATGCAGATTGCCATCCCCTGCATGAAATACGTTTGCCACGCGCAGTCCCGCTTCCTTGCTAAGTCGTTCGATTTCGCTCATTACTTGTGGCAGTGCGGTACGCGGAATCACGCCATCCTGCACGATGTAATGAGAAGAAATTCTCCCCATCGCGGCGAAGGCGGATTTGCGCCCTTTCCACACAAGCGCGCGCTCCGCATCGGACTGCGCCAGGCGAATTTCCGAGGCGCCATTCGAGCGGCAAATCTCATTCACGTCCGCCATTAAAGATTCGACTTCAGCGAGTGGTCCATCCAACTCAACCAAAAGCAATCCGCCGCAATTCGGATAATTCGGATGCACCGCTGCTTCCGCGGCTTGAATGGCGAGATTGTCCATCATCTCGATGGCGGCGGGGAGCATGCCAGCGGCGATGATTCCGCTGACGGCTGCCCCCGCTTCGTTGGTGGATGGGAACGCGGCGAGCAGCGTTCGAATACATTCTGGCCGCTTCACAATTCGGAGAATCACTTCTGTCGCAATTCCCAGCGTGCCCTCGGAACCCACGAAAACACCCGCGAGATCATATCCAGGAGCGTCCAGCGTTTTTCCGCCGAAATGAACGAGTGAGCCATCGGGAAGAACGACTTCGAGGCCGAGCACATGCGTTGTAGTAAAGCCGTACTTCAAGCAGTGCGCGCCCCCGGAATTTTCTGCGACGTTTCCCCCAACGCTACAGATGGATTGCGAGGAAGGGTCAGGGGCGTAGAAATATTCTTGTGGCGCGACGCGTCCGGTGACGTCGAGATTGATAACGCCGGGTTCGACGACCACGCGCGCATTGGGATAATCCACTTCGAGAATGCGATTCATGCGCGCGAGGCTGATGACAACTCCGTTTTCAACGGGAAGCGCGCCGCCGCTCAATCCTGTGCCGGAGCCGCGCGCGACGAAGGGAATCCGTTCGCGATGGCAGATTCGAACGATTGCTTGAACTTGTTCCGCGGAATGTGGGAGCAGCACCGCGCGCGGCTGCACGCGAAAATTCGTCAAACCGTCGCACTCGTAAGTGTGCAGCTCTTCGGGAGAAGAAATCAGGCCGCGCTCATCCAGAATGGTTCGAAATTCGTTGAGAATGCGAATGTCCATCGTTATGTCCAAAGGAAGAATAGTACGGCTGTGACGAAGAAAGAAGAAGGATTCCTTCACGTCTGCGGAGAAGTTCTTTCGTCGCCGCTTCTGGATTCAAGAAGCCAGCGGCCTCAGTGAATCACCAATTTGGTGAATGGGAAAACGTAAGCCTGCAAGTAGACGAGGAGTCCCACCAGGCAAGCCAGCGCAATGCTATGGAAAAAGACGTAGCGCAGGATGTCTCCTTCGTGGCCGTACCATTCCGTAGCCGTGCTGGCGACGACGATGCTTTGCGCGTCTATCATTTTGCCCATCACGCCACCGCAGCTGTTTGCCGCGGCCATCAGTGTTGGCGAGACGCCGACCTGCGTTGCGGAAATTTTCTGCAAACTGCCGAACAGCACATTTGAAGAAGTGTCCGAACCGGTGAGCGCCACTCCGAGCCATCCTAGAAGCGTGCCGAAAAACGGATAGAAGCTGCCAGTGCGGGCAAAGGCCAATCCCATGGTGGCATCCAAGCCGGAATAGCGCGTCATGAACCCGATCGCCATCATGGCCGCAATGGTGATCAGAGAGAATCGCACCTTGTAAAAAGTTTTGCCGTACTGCCGCAGCAGTTGCAGTGGACCAAAACCCATCACCAATCCCGAGATGATGGCGGCGATAAGAATGCTGCTGCCGGTGGCGGAGATCCAGTTGAAATTAAAAACTGCCGCCTCCGCTGTGTTTTTTGCAACTACCGGTGGCACGCGCAGAATCAGATTGTGCAGACCGCTGACGGGTATTTTGAAAATGGAAATCTTATCGAGGCGGAGTTTGATACTCGGAAGTCCCCAAAGAAAAACCAGCAGGCTGAGAATGAACCACGGCACCACGGCCTTCACAACTTCCCCCGTGCTATGACCGTGCTGCCCGCGCGCACTGCGATCCGCTTCGTGTCCTTCGAATCCCCAGATTTTCTTCGGATGCCATACAAGCAGCAAGACTATCAGCGCCGCCATCGAGCAAACTGCTGAAACAACGTCCACGAGCCACGGTCCATGAAAATTCGAAACGAGAAATTGTGGAATCGCAAAGAAAACTCCCGCGACTAGAACGGCCGGCCAGATTTCCATCATCCCGCTGAATCCTGCAAACGCCCACACCAGCCAGAACGGTACCAGCACGGAGAAAAACGGAAGAATTCGTCCGGCCTGGCCGCTGAGCTGTAATAGGTCGAGGCCAGTGACCGTTTGAAGAGCGATGAGAGGCGTGCCAATCGCGCCAAAAGCGACTGGCGCAGTGTTCGCAATCAGAGAAAGTCCCGAAGCTTGCAGCGGCTTGAATCCCAAGCCAATAAGAAGCGCGGCAGTCACGGCGACAGGCGTGCCAAATCCCGCCGCCCCTTCGAAGAAAGCTCCAAAAGAAAAAGCAATCAGCAAGAGTTGCAAGCGTCGGTCCTGCGTAATTCCCATCAAACTTTCCTGCAAAACTTTGAAACGGCCCGACGCGCAGGTTAGGTCGTACATAAAAATAACGTTGAGGATAATCCACCCGATAGGGAAAAGGCCGTAAAGAGCGCCGTATGCAGCCGTTCGAACGCCCATGCCGGCCGGCATATGGAAAACTTTGATGGCGATCAGCATCGAAGCAGCGAGGCCGAGGAGAGCAGCCCAGTGCGCCTTGATGCGCAAAATCGCCAATGCTCCGAGAAGAACTACCACGGGGAGAGTGGCAACGAGCGTGGATAGCCACCAATGGCCCATGGGGTCGTAATTTTGGCTCCAGGTCACGGCTGAACCTCCATCCATTCGAAGGACGTTGCGTTGTGGCCGCTGAGATACTTCGTTTACGGCGTGCTTGTCAAGCCTTAACTATTTCTGCGTCGGTACTCGTTGTTGGTGAACGGCGGAAAAGTTGGGCAGCGATAGCGAGCAGAGCGGGGAAGCAGACGAGAACGTAACGGGGCTCACAGGTTGCCAATTGTGTGAGGAACGCCGTGCGAATCAGAATAAACGTAGCGATCAGCAGGACTCCAGGATTCGAGCGATTGAACCACACGGCGGCGAGAGCCATAAGGGCATATAGAACATTTAGCAACGCCAGGCCAAAAGTGACTTCGAATTCGGCAGGGTTGTAGTGGTAACTTTCGGCGAGCGGCCAGAAGCGCCCGGAAATAGGCAGCAAAGTCGTGCGCGGAGTAAACCAAATCGCAGCGGCGCGTTCGATGGGAATCCAGATGTAGGTGCGAATCGGATGACGGCGCGTGCGTTCGCGGGCGAGCTCGGCGAATTCGATGTCGAGTGAGCGGGACATGCTGCCCGCGCGATTGTAGCGATCGAGCAGGGAAGCGACGCGCGAAAATTCTTCGGGAGAATCCACGGCGTAGGATGGAACATCTTTCAAGTTTATTTTTTGCGCCGGAATTCTCCACGTAAATAAATACGCATCGCGAAAACGAAACATCCATGTTTGCGTCCAGGCATAAAAACCAGTGGGCATCACATCGCCGTACGTCTCCGCGTAGCGCGGCGCGAGAAACTGAATGCGTCCCAAGCTCAATGCGTTTCGCGCGGCCCACGGCGTCAGCGGCAACAACAGTCCGGCGCTCATACAAAGCGTTGCGAGCGTGAGCCTCTTCCAATTTGCTGGATGGCGATAGCGCAACCCAAGAAAGACCAAGACCGCTCCGAGAAGAAGAGGTGTCTCGGGGCGAACGAGAGTGCCAAGACCAACAACGAGTCCGCCGGCGAACCAGAATTTTGCGGCGCGAATGAGATCGTGTTTTGACGCGATGCGGCTAATTTCCATTCCCGCCGGCGACAAAAAAATCAGGAGCGCGAGCGTGGTCAGGAAAGTGGCGAGCACCTCCGTTTGCGGGACGGCGGCGTAGTTTGCCGTGAACGGGCAAAGAGCCGTGAGCCAAAGAGCGGCGGCAGCGACGGGTCCGCGATTCTGATCGGTGGTGCCAGCAGTGAGGCGAAAAGCGATGGCTGCAGCCAGGACGCAGGTAGCGAGGTCAAAGAAAGCTTGTGCGAGCATGACGGCTTGCCGGCCGGTGCCGGAAAAAAAATAAATGGCGGCGAGGAAGGCTGGGTAGCCGGGGACGCGTAGATCGGAGGGAAGCAGCTGGCCGTGAGAGTAAAAGCCGTAGACGCCATGGTAGAGCCAGTTGCGGGCGAGCTCTTCGTAGTAGGCGGTGTCGCCGGAATAGAAAGGGAAATGCAGGATGAAGTAGAGGCGGAGGCCGAGTCCGGCGAGGAGCGCGGGGACCAGATGTTTGTACAGAGATTTGGGAAGCATGAGTGCGGCCGGCGATGAACCGGAGCGCACGGGCATTGTAGCAAGCGCAGGAGCCGCGGCGACAAGAACCACGCTGGCAAAGGCTTGACAGCCGGGTTAGAATCACTGGAAATGGCCAATGCACCCGATGTCGTCAAAGCACCTGGAATGGTGCCCGATGAGCAGAAGTTTGAACCGCGCTCGAAGGGAATCGCCACAGCGCGGAAGAAGAAGCCGAAAGAACTTGCCGTAATTACGGAGTGCTGCACGGGCTGCGCGGGATCGCCGGCGTGCGTGGAATACTGTCCGGTGGAAGATTGCATGTTCTGGGTGCCGGACGAGGACAATCCGCCGTTTGGGCGCATCCAGATTGATCCGATCTTGTGCATCGGCTGCAAGAAGTGCCTCAGTAAGGGTCCGGACGGGTGCTTCCTGGATGGGTGTCCTTGGGATGCCATCGTGATGGTGGACACCGTGGAAGTGGAAAAAGAAGTCGGACCGATGTCGTACTGAGAAGTTCTTCCTCGCAGTTTCCTCAAAGATGTGAAAATCCAAGTGATCAATCTATCCTCTGCCGACTTTAGTGTTGGGGGGGGGAGTAAATTGGTTAACCATAATAGACCCCGCCCCCGTAATTTCCGTAAGTGTTGCATCTAAAGGGTTTACCTTGGCCGTAAGTCTTTTGTTTGCAACACTTGCGGGGAGGTGCGTGATGTTGCAGCTAAAGGGCTTAGGAGAATGCTGGACATAATCACGATCCTCCCGACACTGTCGGGATCTCTGTTCCAAAGGTGCGTTGGGGCTTCGACCTGAAGGTCGAAACGCCTGCACGTCTAAAGGTCTGAAAAAGCAGAGAGCGGGGCGAAGGCTAGAAGAAAAGAGCGGTCGAGGATGGGATTCGGCGTACTCAAGGGAGAATACCACAAACTAATCAAGTTGCTAAGTAATTTGCAGTGAAACGTCGAAATTGAGGGTTGAACGGCGGCGGAGCCGGATTGAACGGTTTCTGTGGGTGCGAGTGAGGAGAGGAAGCAACCCCTAGACCCAGGTTCAAACAACGAACCTGGGGCACCTGTGATCTTTCAACACGTTGTTCCTATTGGTTAGGCGCCTTTTCTGGGGAGCATCCCCAGAAGTCTAATGGCTGCAAAGGTCTGGACCTTTGCAGCCATTTCTAAGTCCTTATCTTACAG
>JBGPDI010000061.1:0-29300 GCA_041482215.1 Candidatus Acidiferrum sp.
CGCCGATTCCAGTGCATTCAGATAGCTTCCCCCAATGGATGTATGAATCCCAATCCGGAAGCTCCCGTCCATCCAAGATGGCGGCAAAGCTTCAGGCTCGGGTTCCGGGCGATACTCGTCTTCAGGATCGAACTGCGTCGGCTGGATAATCGTCTGCTCAGGCGTGCCTGTTGAAACTTTTTGCTCCGTCATAAACTCTGTATTCTAGCACACGCACCCTGCGCACTTTCTTTCCACCCTCGGTTTGGCATTCGCGGCTTCCTACTCGCAAGCAACGTCTAATTGGCCTTCGGACCATCTTCTTGCGAAGTGTATAGTGTTCATATACACTATACAGGTGATTCGGAGCTATCGTCACAAGGGCGTGAAACTCTTCGCCGAAACAGGCTCCAAGGCAGGTATTCAGCCAATGCATGCCACAAGGCTGAGGAGACTGCTTACTGCTTTGGATGTGGCAAGTCAGCCTGGTGATATGAATGCGCCCGGCAATAATTTACATCCCTTGAAGGCTGAACTGGCGGGCCATTGGTCGGTCAAAGTCAACGGTAACTGGCGGCTGACATTTTCATTCGATGGCGAAGACGTGATCCTTGTCGATTACCAGGACTATCATTAGAAAGGACTAGCTCATGATTTTTAATCCATCGCATCCGGGAGAAGTCTTGAAGGAATATCTGGGCGAAATGAGCGTCAAGGAAGCCGCCTCCCGTCTTGCTGTTACTCGCGCCCACTTGTCTCGCATCCTCAATGGACATGCTGGCATTACTGCGGCAATGTCCTTGCGGTTGTCGGCCGCACTTGGCACATCACCGGAATTCTGGCTGCGCATGCAAATACAGCATGATTTGTGGCGAGCACAGCGCGCAAAGCAGCCTAAAGTGCGTCCCTTTCCCCATGCCGCGAAAAGCAAGGAACTGGCTCTGGCTTAAGCACTGACGAATTCCACAATGGGCTCGCGAAGAACTCCGTTCCGCCCGCCAGCAAGAATTTTATAAGCCAGCAGCGAGCGAGGCCTGACCATGACTACGCCTCAACCCTCGCTCCCCATCCGACTCGCTCAATCCTTGCTCCAGCTAGCTCTACGTTTTTGGCCTGGCGAATCCCGTCACTGGGGACAAGCCCTCGCCGCGGAGCTCGATGAAATCGAGAACCCGTTGGAAGCCCTCCAATGGGCTCTTGGAGGACTCATGCTCTTCACCCGTGCCTCTGCCTCTCATTTTTTCTCTTGGCTGAAACTTCCTGCTGGATCAACCCTCGTTTCCGCTTCCCTTCCTTCCGTAACCGGGGCGTCCATTCTTCCTAAGCGCTCTCGTCTCTTCACCGTGGCCATCCTTCTAGCCACGGCGGCGGTTCTCCTCCTTCCTCAAAGCCGCGAAGCCATCTCCACGGTGCGCGCCAGTTGGAACGGCTATCGGGGGTATTCCAGCGATCTCAGCGCCTTGCAAAATCTCGCCTCCCGCGCCGAAAAGGAGCGAGATGCCCACACTCTCGCCTTTGTCGCACTCGCTACGCCCGACAGAGCCCGCTCGATGGCACTCGCGGATAGTGCAGTTGCCATTGACCCGAGCTTGGTCTGGATCTACGCGTGCTCCGGAGGACATCCCGAATACGCGCCTCCATCGAAAGACCGCATTGTCCGGCTGTTGTCTGCCGACCCTGACAATGCTTTCCCCGATCTCGTCGCCGCGCGAACTATCTCAGATCCATTATTGCAAAGACTCATTTACCACAATTCCCCTACAGAACTGGAGTTCGAGACCGCCCTCGCCGCCGACCCTCAATGGATTGCTCACATGGACCGCGCTTTCCGTGCTCCCCATTACGACAGTTATTTCAATACCCAGTGGCAACTTTCCCGCGAAGTTTGGAGCCACCACCAGGACCTTTCGGCCTCCGTGATTTTCCACACCTTGTGGGCTCACTGGGGTTCTGACTTAGGTTCCACCAGAATCTATGGCAATCATCTGGTACATCTTGCACAGCAAGCATCGTCCGACGGACGCACCGATGAGGCCGAATCACTATTGACACGCGTGGATGAGTTTGGTCGCCGAATGTCAGAGCAGGGCGAAACCTTTTTTGAGAAAATAGTGGGCCTCAGTCTCTCCCACCAAGCCACAAAGGAGTTCCGAAATCTTTACCAAAGCCATGGTATGAACAGTCAGAGCGAGGAAGCAGCACGGCACCTGCAAGAAGTTGACGGCAAGATAGAAAGCCTGCGCCATTCATTCCAACCCGCGAGCCTTGCGCAGTCGCGCGACTTCGATCGAAGAGCCTTCTTAGTCCAACTCTCTGCCGTCCTAGCCATCCTGTTCGCCATCGCTGCGTTGCTCAGTCTTTTCGTGTTGGAGCTTCCCCTCTCCAACTGGGGTCGACAGCGCATCCGGATTCGCCGCACAATTTGTGTCGCTGCGGACTGGGCTCCCACAGCTCTGCTCTTCGGTTGTATCGGCCTCCTGTGGCTTTTCCAGCCCTATGCTCAGATTCTCCGTTCGGCTCGCAGTCTCGGCACTGCCTCCGAAGCTTGGAACTCCATGCATTTTGAGGGGTTGTTCACTCTATCTTCGACTCTTGGCGCCCTAGAGGACCCTTTTACACCCGTCCTCTTCTGGCAATCTCTCATCTGCGCGCTCGTCGCCCTGGCCCTCTTCATTCTCGTGCGCAGATTGGTCCGGTACAAGCGCGCTTAAGCGCTACTACGCCCCGCCCATTTGCCGACTCCTCCGCGGTGCCGTAAACTCAATGTTCGCGCACCGCGCTAGGGGAGCCTTCCATGCTAGTCGTCATGCAGTCCCACGCCACCGAGGAACAAGTCCGCGCCGTTTGCAACCGCATCGAAAGCCTCGGCCTCAAGGCTCACCCCATGCCTGGCTCGCTCCGCACCGCCATCGGCATTACCGGCAACAAGGGCGCCATCGACCTTGGCGTCCTCGAATCCCTCCCCGGTGTCGTCGAATGCATCCCCGTCAGCAAGCCGTACAAACTGGTCAGCCGCGACACCAAGCAGGAAGACAGCATCATTCGAATCCCCACGCCATCCGGTGACGTCATCGTCGGTGGCGATCACGTTGCTCTTGTTGCCGGACCCTGCGCCGTCGAATCCGAAGAGCAATGCCTGGCCATCGCTGAACGCGTCAAAAAATCCGGCGCCCGTCTCTTTCGTGGAGGCGCCTACAAGCCCCGCACTTCCCCATACAGCTTCCAGGGTCTCGGCGAAGAGGGTCTCAAGATTCTTTCGAAAGTCCGCTCCGCTTACGGTTTCGGCATCGTCACCGAAGCCATCGACAGCGAAAGCCTCGATCTAGTAGAGGAATACGCCGACGTCATCCAGATCGGCGCGCGCAACATGCAGAATTTCTCACTGCTCAAACGCGCCGGCCGCGCCAAGAAGCCCGTGCTCCTCAAGCGCGGCATGGCTGCCACGCTCGACGAATTCCTCATGGCCGCTGAATATGTTTTATCCGAGGGAAATTACAATGTCATGCTCTGCGAACGCGGCGTCCGCACCTTCTCCGATTTTTCGCGCAACACGCTCGACCTCGCCGTCGTCCCCGCCGTAAAAAAACGCAGCCATCTTCCCATCTTCGTCGATCCCAGCCACGGCACTGGCAAGCGCCATAAAGTTTTGCCGCTCTCCCGCGCCGCTGTCGCCGTTGGCGCCGACGGCCTTCTCATCGAAGTCCATCACGAGCCCGACAAGGCTCTCTCCGACGGAATGCAATCCCTTCTGCCCGAGGAGTTCATCGCCCTCGCCGATGAGATGCGCCAAATCGCCGCCGTCCTCCACCGGACAATCAATTGAAGACCCGACCAAGGGTCGTCATCCCGAGGGAGCATCGCGACCGAGGGATCTCAACCGCTGGCTACCGCTCAACTCTCAGTCACACCCTTCTTTAATCCCAATTGCTCCTGCGCCGTCAGCCAAGCCTCAAGATTCTCCCGCCCCGTCCCGCGAAAGGTCTGCAAAATAATTCCCGCCATACCTTCGGTGTTGGTCCAAGCCACCTGTCCTTTACCGCTTACGCTGGCACCCATCGCCAGCTCAAACTCAAAATCAATAATCGCCGAATGTCTCAGCGCTTTCGCCGTTCGCACCGCCATCCCACCTTCACTCAGATTGGTCATCCGCGCGTGCTGCTCCGTTCCTCCATCCTTCAAAACCGCCGGCAGGTTCACCGGATGCCGGAAGTATCGCCGCCGCTCGCGCTCCAGCAACTCTTTGGCAATCGTGATATGCATTGCCACGCTGTCTTCCTGCAACGGCTTGCGCAGCAGAAAATTCGCGCCTGCACTCAACGCGGTCGTGTACTCCTTCGCGTCCGTCACGCAAGCAAAAATCACGGCCTTATTATTCGAAGTCCCTTTGCGAATCGTTTCGATCAGCCCCAGTGCCCCCGAGACCTCCAGATCCATGAAAACGCCGTCGATCCTCCGCCGATTCAAGCAATCGCGCCCAGCGTCCGCCGTAGGCACCAGGATAAACTTGCCGCCGTATTTTTTTACGCCGCCAGACACCGCGTTCATCGTCGCATAGTCGCTGGACACGAGCACAAATTCGAGCTCTAGCGGCTTGGACATAGTGTTTGTGTTTCTCCGTTGGTTTGCGAAGGTTTGCTTGCGCGGTCTTGGTAGCGCTGACAATAATCTGCCAGCGGCTCTTCTGTCGAGTGATTTCTGCGCTTTTGTTCGATCGATTCTCATCATTCGAACAGTTTCTTCCAGCCGATAATCGTTTGACCGCGCACGAACGTTCCTTCGCCGCGATTTCCAATTTCCGCGCGGCTGTACCCGCTCTGCCTTTTCGGCGCGTCGCACCTGTAGGCACGGTCAATTTGTGCACATTACCCGGATACGCAACTTCGAGAAGAAAAAAATGAGACGACAGTTGGTTTTTCCGGTTGCTGTAGTGTTACTCGCAACAATCCCGGTCTTAGCGCAACGTTCCCAGGAACGCGGCCCGGGTACGCCGCGTGCCAACCAAGGCCACGTTCCACCTCCGCCTGCGAAACGGGAGAGTCCTCATGCCAAACCCGAGGTGGAGCATCGCGTCAGTGGTCACATCAATTCCACTCAACACGTCAACAATGACCACTGGTACGGCCACGCTGCCCCAAACGATAGGCGCTTTC
Organism: Candidatus Acidiferrum sp.; assembly: GCA_041482215.1. Lineage (GTDB taxonomy): Bacteria > Acidobacteriota > Terriglobia > Acidiferrales > UBA7541 > Acidiferrum. Next base: position 5,130 of record JBGPDI010000061.1, read on the forward strand.
ACCTCGATCATCCCTTCGAACACGGCCGCTTCGAACACTTTGGCCCTTCCTACCGCTATCGCATCGAGCGTTTCGATCCCGTTAGCCACCGATTCTGGCTTCCCGGCGGCTTTTATTTTGAAGTCGCTTCTTGGGATTGGCCCATCTGCGCCGATTGGTGCTGGGATTGCGCCGATGACTTTACCGTCTATGAAGACCCCGATCACGATGGCTGGTACACGCTTTACAACGTCCACACCGGCGCCTACGTCCACGTAACCTACATGGGATCGTAGCGGCGACCGGAACCTGTCCCGACCCGGTCGGGAGGTCGGCCGCTTCTTCTTGTTCGTCTCTTCCAGGTGTCCCACAATCGGTCTGCAATGGTGGGACACCTGCTTTTTTCCGGCCCTCCCGCTTTTGTAGGGAGGCTTTTCCGAGGGCGTCCGCTCTCGTCACCTTTCTCTATGCGTCACGCAAGCCGTCCCTCCGAATTTGTCCACTACATTCTTGGCGCATTCCCCAGTAAATACCCCGCGTGTTAGACTCCCGCCCACCATGACCAGAAAACTACTCTTCCTCCTGTTTCTCGCCGTCCCCGTATTCGCGTCAGAACCAAAGGTAATCTCCCTCTGGCCCGGCGCTGCTCCTGGCTCAGAAAACTGGAATTACGAAGAAGTTGTCCCCCAGGACGCCTCCCGACCAATCTCCAACGTGACCCACCCAACCCTGACCGCCTATATCCCGGATTCCGCGACATCGACCGGAACTGCCGTAATCATTTGCCCCGGCGGAGGTTTTCGCGAGCTTTGGGTTTCCCACGAAGGAACCGACCTCGCACGCTGGCTGAACTCCATCGGTGTAGCCGCTTTCATCCTCAAGTACCGCGTCATGCGCACTGGCGATAGCAATGCAAACGATCCCTCAAAAATGGCGGAGCGCCGCAAAATTGTCATCCCGCTTTCGATCGCCGACGCCCAGCAGGCCATCCGCCTCGTGCGCGCTCGCGCCTCCGAATGGGGCATCGCCAAGGATCGCATTGGCATACTTGGCTTTTCTGCGGGCGGCCATGTTGCCGCAGCCGTCACTCTTCATCACGATGTGGACAGCCGCCCCAATTTCGCAGCGCTCATCTACCCCGGTACGCCCGAGGACGTCACGCCTCCTGCCGACGCGCCGCCAATCTTTCTCATGCACGCGGACGACGACAAAATCGTGACGCCTCTCGACCATTCCATCCGCCTGTATGCTGCCTGGAAGAAGCTAGGGATCCCTGCCGAGTTGCACATCTATTCCGCTGGTGGCCACGGTTTCGGTACACGCAAGACCAATCTGCCGGTTGGCACTTGGACCGCCCGCTTCCGCGACTGGCTCGACGTCCAGGACTTGCTCACGCAGCCGAAGAACTAAGCTGCCGAGGAGGGCCGAATCCTGTACTAATTGCCAGCTGTCAAAATCGGAAGTTCTCAAGGATAGTTTTGATTCTGTATTGAATCGGACAGTTTTCCGGATTTGAATTTCGCATGATTGGGGTATGAGGATGCGCGACTTGACGCCCGAACAGTTGTCCTCCGTTACTTGCCCCACATGCGGAGTTGGTCCAGGCCAGCGCTGTTTACTGGGTTCTGGCGGTCTGCGCACCGAACCACATTTGGACCGCAAACTCATCGCCGCAGAAGCCCTCGAATCAAAACGCTCGCGTCCCGCCGCCAAGAGCCACTAATTCCCCTAGCAGGGTTTCTCGCTATCGCTTCGGTCTTTCTGACTCTCCCTAACGCACCACCGGCAACACCAAATGCGAAGCCATCCCCGGAGTGCAATAAATCCGCTGCGTAGCCGAAACGAAATCCGACGCTACCGCCATGTAAATGCTCGGCACAAATTTCTGTGGATTCCGGTCAATCACTGGAAACCACGTGGACTGTATCTGCACCATCATGCGATGCCCTTTCAGAAAAACGTGATCGTGGTCGCGCAGTGGAATGTCCCACTCGGTCGCTTGGTTCGCTGTAAGCGCATGCGGCGTTTCAAAACTTTGCAGATATCGCCCCCTTCTTACCTCCATCGCGATCGGCAGCTCGTATCCATTCAGCGATTGCGCATACTGACCCGGTTTGGGCCCCTCCTCTGCCTCCCAGGCATTTTTCTGAGCACTGTCGGGATAAACGTCAATGAACTTCACCACAAAATCGCTGTCTGTTCCGGAAGTCGAGGCGAACAGCGCCGCCGCCAACGGTCCCGTAATGGTGATGTCATGCTCCAGCGGGGCGCTCACAAACGTCAGCACGTCTGGTCGCCCATCCACAAAACGCTGGTCCGCCACTTCCCATCGCCGCCAATCGCCCTCCGGATACGTCGGGGAAATCGGCCGCTGCCGGTACGGCACAGGACTCGATGGATCAGAAACATATTCGCGATATTCCTTCGCTCCATCTCCCGCCTTTGGAGCCGCGAACGACAACGTACCATCCGCATGCAAATACAAATTTGTCGCCTGCGCCTCTTTCGGCGGCCACGTCGCGTACGTGCGCCAACTGTTCGAACCACTTTGAAATGTGCTCGCCTGCCACTTCGGTTTCTCGCCTTTACCGTGCAAGTAGTAACGGAAAAATGGCGCCTCGATGTTTTCGCGGAACTCTCGCGCCGTTTCATGCCCCCCAAAAGGAATCTGCCCGATGCTATCCGCCTTTGGCGATTGCCATTGCCCGTGATACCACGGACCCGCCACCATAAAATTCGTATGATCCGGGTCATGCTCTTCCGCGTGCCGAAAAATCTGCCATGGGCCCCACGGATCTTCCTGATCCCAGAATCCTGCTACGTTCAGATTCGGCACCGTAGACGCATGCAATTGCCGTACCCACGCTTCCTTCTTCCAGAACTCGTCGTAATCCGGATGATCGATCGTCGAATTCCAGTAAGGAATCTTGCCGTGTAAATATTTCGAATTGATATTTGAAAGTGGGCCCAAATCCAGATACCACTGGTACGTGTCGTAAGTCTCGAATTCGAAATGAGTATTTGAATTCTTGTCCGCCTGCTCCATCACTGCATATTCAAAGTCGTAGCTTTCCCGCAACGCTCCGTAGCGGTGGTCGTCGTCATTCATCCACTGGTCAACCGGCGACGCTTGTTCGCTAATGGCCGCCAGCGCTGGGTGCGGGTGCAGAAGCGTCAGTGCCGTGGTCAATCCGTCGTACGACACACCGTACATCCCCACCTTGCCGGTGTTGTTCGGCACATTTTTCAGCAGCCACTCGATGCTGTCGTAGGCGTCCGTCGTCTCATTCGTGGCCTTTGGGTTCGTCAGGTCCACCTGTGAAGTCAGATCGAATACGCCTTCCGACTTAAATCGTCCGCGCAGATTCTGAATGACGAAAATGTACCCGTCCTGTGCCAGCTCTTTCCACGAATCCGGAGTTCTATCCATCGGCTGTTCAGGAACTCCATACGGCGTGCGACGAAAAAGTATTGGCAACGGCCCCTTCTGATCCACCGGTGTCAAGATCGCCGTCTGCAGTTTCACCCCGTCCCGCACCGGGATCATCACTTCTTGCAGCTTGAAGACGGGCTTGCCCGCAGCCTCTTGCGCCCGCACTGGAATCGCCAGCAATACCGCCACAACGCCAATCAAGACTATTGAGCGCAAGGTCACTCCTCCGTCTAATTCATTCGCAATTCAACGCAATATCGCGCGCGAGTATACCAGCCAACCGCCCGCATCATCCTCTCGATTTGTTGTGTATCGCGCCCTGACCCGGGCACTTAGGGGATTGCTCTCGTAGCGGCGACCGGAACCTGTCCCGCCTGCCCCGAGCTTCTCGGGGACCCGGTCGGGAGGTTAGCCGCGCTCTTTACGGTTCGAATCGGAAGTGAATCGTAATCGTCACGTGCGCCGGAACCGGCTGCCCATTCCGCGTTGCCGGTTCATACTTGTATTGCTTCAAAGACTCCACTGCGGAGTCGCGCAGCGACGGCGGCCCCGAAATCACACTAATAAAATTCACTTCGCCAGACGTGCCCACGACCGCATCAATCACCACGTTCCCTGTTTCGAAATCACGCAGAGCTTCCAGCGAAGCCACCGCTCGCACCGAACTAATTAATTTCGGCGGCACGACCCCGCTTTCCGCTCCAGAAGGCGCCACGGAACTCGAAGCAGCTTTCTCCACCGGACGAATCGTCGCTGGCTTCCCCGCCGTCGTTGCTGAAGGCGATACACTTTTTGTGACCGGCCGCGCCGCGGTGCTGCTCGACGCACTCGGTTGCGTCGGGGGCTCAACTCCTTCCACCGCCGCAGGTCCAACGCCGCTTGGCAATCCCGCGCCTTTTGCCGGCATTCCTGCCGACGTCACCGGCGCATCGCTCGCCACTCTCGTATTGCTGTAGTCCGGATGATCATTCGCCGTCTCTGGGCTGCCCGCGGGCAAAGGTGACTTGCCATTTGGACCGACCGCGTGTGCGCTAGCCGGTGGTTTCGCTCCCGTTGACTTCCATGGAATCCAATTCTTAAACCACGCGGCGCCAACAATCGTAACAAGCAGTGCTCCGATCAGCAGCACAAGACGCAGCGCGCCTCCACGAAAACCCGGTGTAAAACTTCCTCTCGCCCGGCGCAGCCTCTTCGGCTTCGGCAATGACTTGCTAAAATCCTGCGCGGGCGTCGACAACTCCGCTTGCTCGGTTGCTCCCCACTGAGCAGGAACAGGATCCCGTTCAATCGGCAGCGATTTCGCTCTTAGCGGAACTCCCGCCGCATCCACTCCACTCTTCAATATCGCTTCCGTACTCAGCCCTTCGCCCGGCCGCGCTATCGGAGCAGCTTTCGAAACCTCCGCGCTCAGCTGTGCGACCGCACTTGCTTCCTCGCTTGCCGCGGGTGTTTCCATCAAGATCGGCTTCCCGCGCAGCTGTTCCACATCCCTTTTGAACGCTTGAATTTCTCCAGCATCAGGCGCAGGCGGCAGTACCCAAGGTTGATCCGCCGTGGCTTCCGCGGCAATCACCATCGCGGCAATTTCAGAATCTTGAGCGCCTTTCGGCAGCAATGCCGTCGCTGCGGAAAATTCCATGCCCCAGAATCGCGGCGCAGCTTCCACAAAGTCCAGTTCCACATAGCAAATCGTCGGCTTGTACGCGCGTTTGCGCAGCACCTGCACAACCACTTCGCGTTTCGCTTCCACGTTTCTGAGTACCAGTAATTGTCCGGGTGTTACTGCCGCGGACAGCCGGATCACCCCGCCGGTCTCGCACACCAGCAGCGATGCTGTCGCTTCGTCAAACAGAGCGCGCTCGAGCTCGTTTTTCTCCGGAGGCACACCCATGGCTTGCACCGCTACCTCGCGGGCAATCATGTTCGGTTTTATGAGCGGTACGGGAATCGGGGGAGCTGCTTCGACTTCTTCCGGCTCGTTCGGAATCTCCTCAAGCTGCGGCACCGATATGCTCGCCGCGGGGGAAACTTCAACTTGCTTCGATTCTTGGACTTCCTTCGGTTCTTGCGACGCAGCCGAAATCTCCGCGTTCTGCGCCTCCGTCGTGCTCGTCACGGGAGAAGTTTCAATCTTTTTCGGCTCGTCCTTAGGTTTAGCGCTCTCCTCGAGTTGCGGCTGTGTAGCACTAGCCTCCGCGGGCGCTTCAACTTTTTTTGGTTCTTCCGTCGCGGCTGGAATCGCCCACAGCTGTGGCTCCGCACCACTCCTCACGGCAGCAGGTGATTCAATTGTTTTAGGATTTTCTGCCGTCGCAGGAGCTCCCCAAAGCTGCTGCTCTGCAACCTTCGCCACGGAAGGTGCTTCAACACTCTTCGGCGCTTCTGTCGAGGCCCGAGTCTCCTCGGTCTGCGACTCCGTAGCACTCGGCGTGGGCGAGCCAGTCAGAAGTTCCATGTCCTCTGCGGAAGACAATTCGATCGTTCCTTGCGCCGGGATTGCCAAATGCCCCGCGCGATCTTCGTGTTTCGGAGAACCATCCGACTCGCGGACGGTCCGTATCCCTCTATTTTCCCTGCCCGCCAGTCCTATCTCCTATGGTACAAAAGTACTGCGTGCCGCATCGAATACGCCCACCCCGGCACCCCGCCGCACCAACCTGCTTCCCCATCCTCGTTTCTCCGAGCCCTTGTCCAAACGTCGTTCGAACCATATACTCAGCGCCTTGAAACCACATCATACCCTGTCGCTAACGAAGTCGCTGCTCCGCCTGATCGCTGCACTTTTAACGCTGATCTTCGGGCCTCGCCCACTTTGCGCCCAAGAACCGCCCCCAATCACGAATATCCAGGTGCACGCCGACCAGCCCGAGGGATCAATGCCTCCTGTCTGGAACTATTTCGGTTACGACGAGCCCAATTACACTTACGCGCCTAACGGCAAAAAACTTCTTAGCGAACTCGCCGCCCTCAGCCCCACGCCCGTCTACATTCGCGTCCACAATCTTCTGACCACCGGCGACGGCTCCGCCTCCTTAAAATGGGGCTCCACAAATGTCTACACCGAAGACGCCGCAGGCAAGCCCGCATATAGCTGGACGATCCTGGATCGCATTTTCGATACCTTCCTCGCCGTTCGAATCAAGCCCTTGGTCGAAATCGGCTTCATGCCCGAAGCTCTCTCCACTCATCCCCAGCCCTACCGTCACAATTTCCCTCAAGGCTCCGTCTTCACCGGCTGGACCTACCCGCCCAAGGATTATCTGAAGTGGTCCGAACTCGTCTTCCAATTCGTCCGCCACCTTCGCGAACGCTACGGCGACGCCGAAGTAAAAACCTGGCTCTGGGAAGTCTGGAATGAGCCCGACATCGCCTACTGGCAAGGCACGCCCGAAGGATTTTTCAAACTTTATGACTACTCCGCCGACGCCGTCCTGCGTGCGCTTCCCGAAGCTCGCATCGGCGGCCCCGATTCCACCGGCCCCTCTTATCCGAAAGCCGCCGAATTCCTACGCAATTTCCTCGAACATTGCGCGCACCAGCGAAATTTTGTCACCGGAAAAACCGGCGCACGCCTCGATTTCATCGCCTTTCATCCCAAGGGCTCACCCGTCTGGCAAGCCGATCATGTAGTGATGGGTCTTTCCCGCCAGCTCGCTTCCATCGAGCAAGGTTTCAAAATCGTCAGGTCTTTTCCCGAGTGGCAAGACACTCCCATCATTCTCGGTGAGTCCGATCCCGAAGGTTGCGCCGCCTGCTCCGCCCGCACGAATCCCCAAAATGGATACCGCAATGGCGCGCTCTACGCCGCCTACACCGCCGAGGCGCTGAACGCCACCTACGCTCTCGCCGCCCGTGAACAGGTTCATCTTGCGGGCAGCGTCAGTTGGTCGTTCGAGTTCGAAGACCAGCCCTACTTCGAAGGTTTTCGCGAGCTTGCCACCAACGGCGTGGACAAGCCCGTCCTCAACACCTTCCGCATGTTCGGTCTCCTCGGGACCGAACGCGTCAAAGTTGCCAGCACGGCAGCGCTCCCCGTCGAACAACTCGTCAGCGCGGGAGTCCGCCACCAGCCCGACATCCGCGCCATCGCCACGCGCAAAGATCACGAAATCGAAATCATGCTCTGGAATTATCACGACGAAGACATCGCCGCCCCCGACGACGCGATCGACTTGTTAATCGCGGGCCTACCCGAATCCTCGAATATCGCCTCTGCGCACCTAGCGCTCGTCGAACATTTTAGAATTGACGCCCACCACAGCAACGCCTTCACCGCTTGGAAGCAAATGGGCTCGCCGCAATCCCCTTCCGCTGTGCAGTACGAGGAATTGCAAAACGCTGGCCAATTGCAGCTCCTCACATCCCCCACGTGGATTCCCATCGACCACCGCGAAGTCCATTTGCAATTCTCTTTGCCCCGCCAAGGCCTCTCACTCCTCCGCATCACATGGTGATGGAACGGGAGTGTCCGGGGTGCCCCACACGCCGGTGTTGCGTGTGGGGTTTTTGATTTCGAATTGCGATTGTCCCATCCTTGCGGTTTGTGCTCGCCGCAGGCGGGCAAGAGTGCGGTTATTGACGTTGCTTTTTGTATCCAGCGATTTTGAATTTCTTTTGTTCCATTTCCACGCGTGCAAAACTTTTGCACACTCGTCCACAGATTTGCACAACTGTTCTCTCGGATTTTCATTGACGCCGCAATCGTTACGTTTTATCTTGCGCGCCAGATTGAACCGAAAGCTTTAGAACTTTACGGATCAATTTAGAGGGCGCACTAGCCTAACCGCAGTTGCGCCGCGAGATTGAATCGCAGAGCTCGAAGCCTTAGCGGTTTCGGTTGGAGGACGAGACTTGCCTCCCGGCGGTCACGTCGACAGGTAGATTCGAGGAGGTTTGAAAATTTGCAGCTCGGTTGAAATGGTGCAGCAGCTTCACGGCGGCTGCGTCACGGGATCGAACGGCAAAACGTAAAGCCCAATCGGATAGACCTGAGGGCGCAACTAGCTTAACAGCGGTTACGCCGCCAAAAGGAATCGAGAAGGTTAGAAACTTTACGGCTCAGTTAGAGGGCGCAACGGGCTAAACGCCAGTTGCGCCCTTATTTTTTCGCCCCGTCCGCCGAAGCTTCAGAGAGGCGAAGCCTACTCCCCGCCGCCATCAACCAGACGCCTGGGAGCGCCCTCCGCTCCAACCGCCATCCCCAAATCTCCCTCTAATACTTTTGCATTATTCCCTCGCCCCCAGACGCCCCTATAAAGTCCTCCCACTTTTGATACCGCGCCTTCACTCTGGCGACAAGGGGTTCCTCATGTCCGTTCAAACATCCACTCTCAACCTTCAGCCATCCATCGCCAGCGTCAACGCTTGGCGCAGTCGCACGCTCTCCGTAATCCTGATGATCGCCATCGCCGGCATTTTCTGGGTGGACTCGCGCTACCCCGCTCTCCTCAAACGCTACCACGCCGGCGCGCAAGTCAAGGCCGCTGGCGCTCTTACCTTTGGCACTGTTTACGCAGTTGATCGCTCCATGCCGCTCACCACCCGCGTCTGGCGCACCACCGTCAACTGGCTCGACGCCAACCGCATCGGCATGACCTTCTCTTTCCTTTTCGGCCCCGCCGCGCTTACTTTTCTCGCCACGCTCCGCCGTCGCCGCACCAGCTCGCGCTATCTCAATACCCTTTTCGGCGCAGCCGCCGGCATGCCCTTGGCGGTCTGTACCAACTGCATCGCTCCCATCGCGCGCGGGTTCTACGCTTCTGGTATGAGTACGGAATCCGTCCTCGCCGCCATGTTCGCTTCTCCCGCGCTCAACGTCGTTGTTCTTGCCATGACCTTCGCGCTTTTCCCCGCCTCCATCGCGCTCCTCAAGCTCGCCACCGTTCTCTTCCTGATTTTCGTCTTCGCCCCCGCCGTAGCTTCCCGCCAAGGTGCCTCCACCCCCGCGGTTGCTTGCCCCATCGAAATCCCTGACTCCGAAACTTGGTCTCAAGCGCTCGTTTCCACCACGCGCTCTTTCCTCAAAAGTTTCTGGTACGTCTCCCGCGTCGCCCTCCCGCTGATGCTTCTCGCTGCCGTTCTCGGCGCGCTCGTCATCGAACTTCTCCCCGCCCAAGTGCTCATCGCCCAAGTCACCATCGGCGGCATCCTTCTCGTCGCCATCGTCGCCACGTTTCTTCCCGTCCCTATGGCCTTCGACGTCGCCATCGCCTACATCGCCATGACCAAAGGCGTCCCGCTCCCCTACGTCGTCACCATTCTTTGCACCCTCGGCATCGTCAGTGTCTTCTCCCTCTCCGTCGTCGGCAAAACCATCTCCTGGAAAGTCGCCGCCGCCGCCTACGCCACCGTCGCCGCCCTCGGCACCCTAGCCGGCCTCCTCACCCACTCCCTCCGCTGATACCTGCTAAACCTCTCCCGGCTAGAGTCTGCGTCGCAACTGGGGTCGGACCTTCAGGTCCGACATAATCCGTGCCTTTGTCTCACGGCTTCAGCCGCTGAGGAGCTGGCTTTGCGGTTGTAACACTCGCTAGCCCTGACCCGGTGCAGCACTCTTCTGTAGGCATTAAAAATAACAGGGGCGCTCCACTCATAAACCACCCCGAAGCATTGCATGCTAAGGAAGCTGGGTGTAAGTTATCGGTCAATCGGGAATGTCAAAATAGACATCCTGGGTTACTTAGTCCGCCACTATGGAATCCACCCAAAATCGCCCCGCGTGGAAAATCCCAGACCTCGATTCGCCGTTTTCTGCTGTGATCCTAGCGTGCCTAGTGGCTGTAGTGTGCTATCTGGCAGGTCGAGCAGCGTCCTCGCTCGTAGTACCTCCTGAGCACTTCGCGGTTTATTGGCCTGCTACTCCGTTCCTCGTGGCGGTATTGGTGTTGACACCACGAAGAATTTGGCCAGTACTCATCCCCGCAGGGTTGGGGGCGATGAGTCTTTATGATTTTGAGACCGGCGTTCCAATTGGCTCGATAATTTTCTTTTCGCTTGGCAATCTAACCGCGGTGCTCGTTGCGGCATTGGGAATAAGTCACCTTTTCAGGGATAAGCCCCATCTGAACAGCGTGAGAACCTTGGGTAAATACTCTGTTGTTGGAGTAATTGCCGCGCCGTTCGTTTCGGCATTTCTAGGAGCCATTCCTAGCGCGCGCGGCGGTTATTGGCTGCAATGGAGGCTCTGGTTCTTTTCGGACGCCTTGGCGTTCCTCACAGTAACGCCTGCAATTTTGAACTGGGTCCGCGAGGGATGGGAGTGGTCGCGAAAACCTCGTAATTACCTGGAATTGGCCGCGCTGATGATTTCGTTGTTATTTTTGGGATATTTCGCGCTTATAGACAGTGGGCGATGGGGGGAACCAGCACTGCTCTATTCTCTAGTCCCTCTTTTATTGTGGGCCGCATTGCGTTTTGGATTGAAGGGCGTGTCCACGTCAATGGTTGTACTTGTTATTCTATCCATTTGGGGAGCCGCTGAAGGTCGTGGGCCGTTCGAAGACCAAGGGCTTCCCGATAGCGCCTTGTCACTGCAGCTATTTTTGTTTTTCGCCGCAATTCCTTTTACGGTTCTCGCGGTCCTTATGGAGGAGCAGACACGGGCCAAAAAGGCGCTGATCGATGAACGCGCGCAGCTATCCGAAGCCCAAGCCTTGGCTCAGCTAGGCAGTTGGCAATGGAACCCTCAGACCGGCACTGTCACATGGTCACAGGAACTTTATCGAATTGCTGGTCTCGATCCCCGCGTACCGCCGCCCAGCTATGCGGAAATGCCCCGGTACTACACGGCTGAAAGCTGGGAACGATTACAACGCGCCGTAGAAGAAGCGCTGCGCTCTGGAACCCCTTACGAACTCGACCTCGAGATCATCCGCCCTGATGGCACCAAGAGATGGACCAGGACTCGCGGGGAAGCACGCCGCGATACTGCGGATCGCGTCATCATGTTAAACGGCACAGCTCAAGACATCACGGAGCGCAAGCTCGCGGAAGAGGCTGTACTTGAGAGCGAGCAGCGTTTCCGTTTGGTCGCCAATACTGCGCCTGTGATGATTTGGATGACCGGTCCCAACAAAGAGTGCCAGTTTCTGAATCAGACTTGGCTCGACTTCGTTGGCCGCTCAGCTGAGGCTGAGTTGGCCAGCGCCTGGGAAGAAGGCCTCCATCCCGAGGACTTGAAGCGCTGCTTGGATACATATTCCCAAGCTTTTGATTGCCGCCGGCCATTCAGCATGGAGTATCGGCTTCGAAGTTCTGACGGCGAATATCGCTGGGTGCTCGACGTGGGTGTGCCGAGATTTGGTGCCGACGGTTCTTTTGCCGGGTATATCGGTTCCGCCGTGGATGTTACCGATCGCAAGACAGCGCAAGAAGCCCTCGCCACCGTGAATGGACGTCTGATTGAAGCGCAGGAAGAGGAACGCCACCACATCGCCAGGGAACTTCACGACCATATCGGTCAAAGCCTCTCTCTGTTAGCGATTGAACTTGAACTGATGGCACAAAATCCTCCGGATTCGATTATTCAGGTCCGCAACCGCGCTCATGAGCTTTTGAAACGCGAACGACAAATCTCTGCGGATATCCAGGCGATATCGCATCGGTTGCATTCATCGAAGTTGCGCTACCTCGGTATCGTGGTTGCCGCCAAGAGCTTCTGCCAAGAGCTCTCTGAGCAGCACAAAGTGAATATTGATTTTACCCATACTGACATTCCGCCCACTTTGCCAGAGGGGATCTCGCTTTGTCTCTTTCGGGTTATGCAGGAAGCCTTGCAGAATGCGGTGAAACATAGTGGGGTGCGGCACTTCGAAGTTGAACTGCGCGGAGTTTCGGATGGGATTCATCTCACCGTGCGCGATGCGGGAGTCGGCTTTGACTCAGGAGCCGTGATGAACAATATGGGACTGGGTCTCATCAGCATGCAGGAGCGACTTAGTGTCGTGAAGGGTACTTTTGCAATCGACTCGCGGCCTGAAGGTGGCACCACAATCCGCGCTCGCGTACCTCTCAGCCTGAAAAGCAGTTCCATGACTGCAGGAAAGCTATGAGCATCAAAGTCTCCGGTGGCTTGTAGGCAACGCCATGCCAGCTTGCTTTTCAATACTTCTAAGCGTGTCAATGGGGATGTCCCGGACCGGATGCGGCATTTGCAGCGTCACGATGCCTTTGAAATTCATCGGTGGGTAGGGGTAAAACATCCTTCAGTCGCAGCACCTCATGGGTCGCATCTCGTAGCGTTCGGACGACAGTATTGGAGACACAATGGTCGGCCAGGAACCGCAAGGCCATCAGACAACAGCCTCAAATTCAGCCAGTTCGCGTGCGTAGTCCAGGCAGGCCGCAATTTGCTCGTTTGTAGGATCGGGAAACTCTGAAAGAATGTCCGCCGAAGTCTTGCCCGCGGCCAGGTAACCCAAGACTATTCCCACCGGGATGCGGGTCCCCCGGTGCCCTAGATGACCGTTCTTCACCTGGGGCATTTGACTTTCCCCTCTTGCCCTGGCTGTCCTCATTCCACAGCCCTTGAACCATTGCACGAAGGCACAGCGAACTCTACCCGTTTGGTTTCTTCTACTTGCAAATCTTTCGAACAAAACACCGCATTTTTGCTGAATACCAGTACTATATTTACAATTGACTAATGCTTAAATTCGTGCTACCATGGGTCGTGAATTTTTACCCTGAGCATCGCCGAAGGGATCGATCCCGCCTGCCCCGGGCCGCCCGGGGTCCTCGCTATCCACAAATGTTCCTGCCAGTTCGCCCAAGTTCTTTGTTTGCTTCATCGCCCGTATCCCTTTTACTTCCAATCCATTACAGCCATACCTACACAACGGCTGCTCTCCAACCTCTTTGCAATCAATCCGTTATGAACTCTTTTCCTCACGACGGAGGGTGTACCCCCTCTCGCTCTTTCATCACGCCTCACTACCTCGTTGCCTCCTTACGATCGTCACTTCGTTTCTTCCTCTTCCCATGCCACAATCCCGAGGCCTTCATGAATAATCCTCGAACCGCCGATGACTGGTCCCGCCCTCAACACTCATGGGAGAACCGCACGTTCAAGGTGTACCGCCCCAGAAACTTTCGCCGCTACTTCCTGCTCGCCGGGCTGGCCTTCACCGCCATCGTCGTCCTTCTGCGTGACCATCGTCCTTCCTTCCTGCGGCCAGACCTCCATCTCTCCGCCTACGTCACCACCGCCGACGGCAACGTCACCGTCGTCGACCTCGTAAAACTCAAAGCCGTCGCCCGCATCGCCGTCGGCCCAGGACTTTCCGGGATGCGTGAGCATCCCACCCGCCCCGAAGTCTTCGGCGTGAGCAGCACCGGCGGCTACGTCTGGGTCCTCGACCCGCGCGCCAATCATTTCACCGGACAAATCATCGCCCGCATTCCCGTGGGCCCGCTTCCCTACGCCCTCGATTTTTCCCCAGACGGCGCCCGCATCTACACCACGGCTTCCGGCAACGACACGCTGCTCGCCATTGACGCCAAATCCCGCGCCATCGTCGCGCGTGCCCCCACCGGCCGCGAACCCGTCCTCGCACACGTTACCCCCGACGGAAAATCCATCCTTGTCGTGAATCGCCGCGCCGCCTCTCTGGGAATTCATGACGCCTCCACTCTCGTCCAGCGCGGCAGTGTTTCTGTCGTTCCGCAACCCGATGATGTAGCCGTCTTGCCAGACTCTTCGATGGCCTTCGTCCTGAGCCGCACCCAACGCCGCATCTCCGTCGTGGACCTCCGCCGAGGAGTGCTCGCCACCAATCTCGAACTCGCTGGCCAGCCCACGGACATGCTGCTGAAGCCCGACGGCGGCGAACTCTACGTGATCTCGCCCGAGGCTCACGGCCTGCAAGCCATCAACACTTGGACCCACGAAGTCGGCGACTACATGGTGCTCGGATCGGCGCCCACACGCGGAGTCCTCAGCGCTGATGCCACTCTCCTCTACGTTTCGGACACCGCTGCCGGCCGCGTTACCCCCGTGGATATTTTCAATCGTCGTATCGTGCGCGATCCCGGCAAAGGTTTCCCCGTCCCCGCCGGAGACGCCCCCGCCGCGTTGCGCTTCGACCCCGATGAAAATCTGCTGCTGGTAGTAAATCAAGGCTCCGGCGATTTAGCCGTCATCCGCGTACGCACCAATTTCCTGGTAACGATGATCCCCGTAGGCGATCATCCCCAAGACTTGGCCGTGAAATTATTTTAGGATTTTGTCGAGAATGTTTCTTTGTCTGTCATTCCGAGCCCAGCGATCGAAAATTCCGACTTTGTCGGAAGGAATCTGCTTTTCGATTCTCTCCCGCGCCCGTCATTCCGAGCGTAGCGAGGAATCTCTCTTCGATGGAGGTCAGGAGGTAACGGAAACGAGAAATCTTATTCCGGGGTCCAGGCCGAGTGTTCGTCGCCGAGATTCACTTCGAGAAAACCTTCGGCAGGAAGGACATCCACCGGCAGACCGCCGTGCCACAGCGCAACACCAAGCCGCAGCTTGGTTTTGCCAGCAAGGTTGAGCTGATCCTTGTGGATCGCGACTTCCAGCACGCGCTCGAACGCCGCTTCGGCAACAGCCATGGGATTCAGCAGGCACACGCGATCTTTTTCGACCGCGAACCCTTGCACATGACCGCGCACCAGATTCACAACGAGGGTCACATCCTCCGCGCCGCCGATGGTGATCCGAAACTCCGGATCTTCCAATTCGCCGATCGCTTCCATGAACGGATCGATGCGCACGCAAAAGCGTCCCTCTTCAAAACCGTAGCGCAGTTCGTGTAAATAAAAAACGCGGCCATGCATCGAGCCGCCGCGCCGCTCCGGCGAATACAATCCCGCGCCGAGCCATTCGAAGTATGAACTGTCGCGCCCGTCTACATTGATGTTCAACCATCCGGTCGGCGCAAGCTGTACCGCATGCTCCGGCCGGCGCTTGATGGGCTTGGCCAATTCTTCCGGCGCCACCTGCCCGAGCATCAGGTACACCGCGCTAAGATGCTTGCGATAGAGCGCATCGAATTCCGCATCGTTCGCCGTGCTATGTTCGGGACCGAACCACCAGCACCAGTCGCTGCCTTCAGCGACGAGAAGAGATTCGCGCGCATCCTTGAGCGCGGTTTCCGTGGGAGCGTCGGCTCTTCCCTGCTTGTGCGACTCGTACGCGCGAGCGTACGCTTCGCGCGCGTCCCACAATAATTCCCAGGCGGCAACGTCTTCGGCGTGACCGATCCACACATCAAAATTTGCGTTGATCCACGAGGCAGGAAAAATTCCGGTGGTGGTGGGAATTTCTCCAGCGGCGGCGATCGCTTCGCTGGCGGTGAGTGCGCGAAAGTCCACATCGCCTTGGATGCGTCCGTAAAATTCGCGCAGAAATGCGCGGCCATTTCCGGGGTAATATTCCCAAGCATTTTCGCCGTCGAGAAAAAGACAAATGGTGAGCGGGTGATCGCCCGGGACATTTTGTGCGAGATGGCGCATGCGATTGTGAAGATCGGCGGCGGCTTCTTTTGCGTCCATGCGGCTGTAAACAAAACCGACGAGATCGGACAAATGGTGATCGCGAAATAATCCGACGATGCTTTTCGAACCGAGTTGAACGCGCCATGGTTTGTAGAGGCGATCAGCATTCGCGGGAATGCCGTTGCCATCGCGGAAAAAACCTACGTTGAGCGTTCGGCCAAGAACGCCTTCATCGGTGCCGAACCATTCGAATCCCTCTTCGGCGGCGATGGTAAGCGCTTGATCGGAAACGGAGCCTTCGGAGGGCCACAGTCCGGAAGGTTTCGAACCAAAAACTTTCTCGTGATACGCGCGAGCGAGCTGCAATTGATCGCGGGCATCTTCGGGGCGGCGGTAGGCGCGGCGCGGAAGAGGCGTGGCGGGATTGGCCACGCGCGCGATATCGGAATCGCAGATCAGCGGAAGAATGGGATGATAAAACGGAGTGGTGCTGATTTCGATTTGACCGCGCTGCGCCGCGTCCGTGTAGGCGGGAAGCACGAGGCCGAGGAATTCGAGCTGTTTTTTTCGCAGCGCGGCTTTGTCTTTTTCGGTGAAGTCCTTCCCTTTGGTGGCGAGTTGGCTGACAACATCGTCGGTTTCGAACCAGGACTCTTCCATCCAAGCCAACTGAGATAGGAGTTGCAGGTCGCGCCAATCGCGCGTGGTGAAAGAAACTAGCGCTTGCGCGCCGCCGGCGGGACGCGACCATTCGAACAGCTCGACGAACCGCGGCCAGCGCGACATCAGGCGCTCGTGATTCACCTGAAACGCGCGCGCAATGATTTCGGCTTTGTCCTCACGAGTGAGTTCGTCAGCGTTTTTGAAGGCCAGCGTGAACCACGGTTCTTTGAAGCTGCAACTGGCATATTCCTCGAGCTGCATTCCGAGGGAAGGCACGACGTTAAAAGTAGCGTGAAAGTTGGGAAAATCGCGAAGCACTTCAACCATGCCCCAGTAGTCTTTCAAGGCATGCAGGCGCGTCCATGGGAGTACATAGCGCCCGTTTTCGGGGTCGCGGTACTGTGGCTGATGCATGTGCCACAAGACGACTAGTTGGACCGGCCTCATTGCCTGCGTCTCTCCCGTGCTAGTCAAATGACCGGAGGATGTCCGGCTGACAACTGAAGGTTAAAGCGGCGGTTCGAACGGTCCCCTAAGGAATGGGGCAAGCCAGTCCTGCGTAAGAAAGCACCGCTGTAAGAAAAACTATCATGTATTCGACGCCAAGAGAAACGAAGGCAAGCGGCTAGTTCCGGGCTGTGGCCAGCAGATTAGGTTGAGCTTATCTCAAGGAATTCGATTATGAAGAACTCTTCTCCAGCCCATGCCTGCGCAGCGGCTGGCAAACGCGACGTTCGCTGAAAAACGTGGCCAGCAGTTTCTCAAGCTCAGCGGACTCATCTGGGGTGAGCACATCGCCGGAGAGAGCCAGCCACATGACTTTCAGCCTGTCGCTGGAGGCCGCGACAAAAGCGTGAAACTCCTTCTTGCTAAATCGCATGCGTGCCATTTTCCTCTTCGACGTCCGAGTTTAGCGACAACGTCAGCGAGAGCATAGCGAAAACGGGGCAGGATTCATACCGTGCGTGTGTTGGAGCAACCTGAACTGTGTGTTGGCGAAATGGTTCAGAGGCCTGGTGCTGCGCATGCGGCGATAGTCATTCTTGCGGAAGAGCGGAATCGTCCCGTCTGTCCCCGGCTCCCCTTAACGCAAACTCACGCAGTCCATCGATCCTAGCCACTGAAGAATGAACGCGGTAACATGGAGGGGCGGCTAAAGAGTACCG
The DNA here is from genome assembly GCA_041482215.1 of Candidatus Acidiferrum sp. Taxonomy (GTDB): domain Bacteria; phylum Acidobacteriota; class Terriglobia; order Acidiferrales; family UBA7541; genus Acidiferrum. The sequence goes on from JBGPDI010000061.1 coordinate 22,839, forward strand.
AGCATTCCTAACATGGCATTGATTCCCCCGAGACCGGACGGAAAGGCTACATCCCATCAGGAACTGTCTTCCCGCGTAAGGCGTATCTTAGACGAGCGCTTTGATTCATCCAGGGCCATAGAAGCGCTCGAGAATGCAACTTGTGGGGACATGTACGTGTTCGGTGGCGCAGTTCGCCGTGCACTATTCGGCGATAAATTATCGGGCGATGTAGACATCATGGTCCCGAACGGGGACAGCCGCGCATTCGACGAGCTCGCTAGGCTCAAGGTTCAATTCACACTGAACAGCAATAACCACCATCGGTACCGCTGGAATTCCTTGCAGATTGATCTCTTTCAACCTGGGGAATTCTTCGACGGCTTCGACAACGTCGAGGCTGTCCTCCGGTTTTTCGATCTCAAGATCAACGCTCTTTCGCTACATTTACGGAGTGCTCGCATTTTAGACCCGTTTGGGCTAGTATCCAAAGCGTACATTACCGATCCTGGTATAAACTGGGCACGCTGGTCGAGAATGTCCTCTGAAAATGTCGCAGTGCTGGCAATAAGATTCATCAAGATCATGCACGAACTACCCAATCTAAGTATTTCGAAAGAGGATGCAACGCGGTTGCTGACCAACGTTTTGCCCGCGATCCAGAAGGCAGACTGGACGAGGCTTCAAACGCGCTATCCCGCCGGGAAGGACGCGTTCAAAAAACTGTTCGGCAAACTCATTAACCAGCGACTCAGAGAAAAGACTAACGAACTCTGCCCTGATAGTTCTCGGCCACCATTTGAGGCGCCGAATGGCGGCTAAGGCGAAAGCAACCAGGCCGTATGATCGTCTAGTCCAGGGTACTCGACACAGGCGTTCGCGGGTGCCCGATCGAAACCTTGAGGAAGAGGCCGATGCTGATCGGGGCCGTGTGTTATTTAGCGCTCCCTTCCGCCGCCTTCAGAACAAAGCCCAAGTTTTCTCCCTTGAATCAAACGCGGCCATAAGGTCCCGGCTCACTCACTCTATGGAGGTTTCGTCCATAGGAAGGTTTGTCACCCAGCAGGCGCTCAAAGCTTTTCCTGAGACCGAAGCAAAGAAGCTTGGCATAGATGACAAAGAGCGCCCCATCCTAACGTTTGTGGAAACGGCATGTTTACTCCACGACCTCGGGAATCCACCATTTGGCCACTTCGGCGAGATCGCAATCTCCGATTGGTTCCACATCAATGAATCTGAGCTTAAGCCAGGTGGCATTGCCGGTGGGACAGAACAGAATTGGGATAGGTCTTACGGAGACTTTAAGCATTTCGACGGAAATCCGCAGGGCCTCAGAATTGCGACCAAACTCCAAGCACCTGAGACAAACGACCTGTTCGGCCTGAACCTTACCGCGACGACGCTTGCTGCCACCATAAAGTACCCGTGGACAACCTCTTCAATAGGCTGTGAGCATCCGGCCATGAACGAGGGCCGCAAGAAGGCTGGATATTTTCACACCGAGCAAGGCGTCGTCGACTGGATCTGCAGCACGCTGGGCCTCAACAGAGAGTCCAGGCATCCGTTGGTATACCTAATGGAGGCTGCCGACGATATTGCCTACTGCATGAGCGATGTGGAAGACGGTATCGAAAAGGGCCTTATTGACGCGCTAGACTTTGCAAGAACCATGAAAAAACATACGAAGGGACTTGCGATGTTTAAGAAGTCTGCCAAAGGAGAAAATGCGAGGGACGCCCGGTTCATTGCCAACGCCTTGAAACTCCTCGAAAAGCCTGAAAAGAAAACCAACGGTCCTGAATCGAAAAGACTCTTCGCAATGAACGATTTCCGCGGAGCACTCATAAGGATACTCGCTCGTCACGCTGGGACCGAATTTCGGAAGCGCCAAGAGAGCATTCTCGCAGGAAAGGCTAAAGCCCTCCTGGACGATTCCGCGGACCCACCACTGCTCAAAGCACTCAGCGAATTTGCAGGCTCTCGCCTTTACTCTTCCCCGATAGTACGTAACCGCGAGCTTACCGCTCACGCAGTTCTATGCGGAATGCTTGACGCTTATCTCCCATTGATGTCCTGCGAATTGGCGAGATTCACGAAGGCCCGCAGTGGAAAACGCCGTGACGACGACGGCCGGAATATCGCAAGGGAGGGAAGCCTGATGTCGCGTATCCCTGAAAAGCATCTCGCCGTCTACAGCGAGGAGACTCGGTTACTTACCTTGGCCTCCGGGGGCGATAAGGGAACGCAGAAGACTATGGAGCGACTCCACCGCATCCGCCTGGTGGTCGACTACATCAGCGGAATGACAGACCAATATGCGTTCCAGACCTTTCAACTAATTTCTGGGACCGCGATTAATCCCCACTCAACCTAACCGTTAGGTACCGGGGGACAGACGGGAAGTCTCCCTTACTCTCTGAAAGTCTCCAATCACTAGGAGCCAAACGATCGATATCGCATGAACATCAGGGATAGTCCGGTCTGCCCCCGATTTCCCATACCATGGCAAGGTCGCACCCCCAATTCTTGATCCCTCGAAGCGCGGATTTCTCTCTTTAAGCCTTCTTTTGCCGCTCCCAAGTGCCAAATTCCAGCCACCGGAAAAACCGGAAGCCGGAAACTGCTTCTTTTCAGTGCCCCCGCGTCCCGGTCTCCTGCTATCGGCAGTTGGCACGCGGAGTTGCGAAGTCTGCGGTTCTCGCGGCCGTGTTACACTCTCGGTTCGCGTCATGCGCATCCTGGACCGGTATATCGTCCGCGAAGTTTTCCGCCACGCACTCCTGGGACTCATCGTCTTCACTTTTGTATTTTTCGTGCCGCAACTGGTGCGGTTGATGGAGCTTTCCGTGCGGCACAGTGGCTCCGGCACGCAAGTCCTTACCCTGTTTCTTTGTATCTTCCCTGGGGTATTCGTGTTTACCGTGCCGATGGCCACGTTGATCGGGGTGCTATTGGGGCTGGGGAGAATGTCGGCGGACAGCGAGATCATCGCTTTGACTGCACTAGGAATCGGTCGGCGCCGGATTCTGCTTCCCGTTGGAGTGCTGGCGCTTACCGGCGCAGTGATAACGCTGGCGATGACTACCTGGCTGGGACCGCTGGCGCTGCGAACGTTCCGTTCGCTACAAGCTGATTTGATTACTTCACAAGTCTCCTTTGCGGTGCAACCCCGGGTATTCGACGAGCGCTCCCCAGGGATGGTTCTGTACGTAAACGACGTCGCGGCCAGCGGCACGCAATGGCACGGCGTATTCCTGGCGGAGACAAAAGGAGAGGGCGGTTCGCGCGTAACGCTTTCGGAGAAAGCCATTGTCATTGCCGAACCGAAGCAGGGCAAACTGGAGCTGCACCTGCAGGGCGGGACCACGCACGAATTCTCGCGCGAGGATGCGGACCACTACTCCGTCACGGCGTTCGGGCAGAGCGACTGGCCGATTGAGTTCAGCGGACTGACAAATGCCGCACCGCGGCAGCTCAACAATGCGGAGAGATCCGTTCGCCAGCTCTATAACGACGACGGCCCTGGGTGGCGAGAAGCCCGCATCGAGCTGCATAAGCGGCTTGCGTTTCCCATCGCTTGCTTTGCTTTTGCATTGGTGGCCGTGCCGCTGGGCGCACAACCCCGGCGGGGCGGACGAGCGGCGGGATCGTTGCTGGCGATTATTTTGATTTCTGCCTATTACTTGATTTCGGGCCTGGGTGCGGGGCTTGCGCGGGGACACACACTGACTCCGGGCGTGGGCATCTGGAGTGCCAATATTTTTCTCCTGCTGCTGGGACTGGTTCTCTTGCCGCGAATGGAACAATTCCGCGGCGAGAACCGGTGGTTCCGGCCGATATTCTATCTGAAATCCAGAAGACGCCTGCTGCGCCGTTGGAGAGCGCAAGCACGTGCGAAAACAAGCACGGGAAATGGCGGAAATGGCGAGCGTGCATCGCGCGAAACCCCGACTCGGTCCAGCGGGAGTTTCCCGCAATTGATGGACCTTTACATTTTGCGGCGATTTTTCGTTAATTTCCTGGTGTTGATGGGGGTGTTTGTCTTTCTGCTTGAGATATTCACGTACTTCGATCTGTTTGACGACATCGAGCGCCACAGCGTTCCATTTGTGGTCGTGGTCGATTATTTTCGCTATCTGACTCCCTATCTGATGTACCAGTTGGCGCCATTAGGAGCGCTTGTCGCCGTTCTGGTGACGCTGGGAATCATGAGCAAGAACAATGAAATTGTGGCAATCAAGGCCAGTGGAATCAGTTTGTACCGGGTGGCGGTGCCACTACTGCTTGCGGGACTCGCGCTGGCCGGCACCATGATTGTGCTCGATGACACTTACCTGCCTTACGCGAATCAGCGGCAGGACGCGTTGCATAACCTAATCAAAGGCCGTCCACCGCAGACCTACACACATCCGCAGCGGTGGATCTTCGGAGAAAACTACAAGGTCTACAATTACGATTTGTTTGACCCGGCGCAAAACCTGTTTGGCGGGCTGAGTGTGCTGGAAATTGATCCGGCAGATTTTCAATTGCGCCGCCGTATATTTGCCTCACGCGCGCGATGGTCGGAGTCTGAAAAGGTGTGGGTTTTGGAAGGCGGATGGGTGCGCGATTTTTCCGAAGGCACGATCGTGCGGTACGAGCATTTGCCGCCCGTGACTTCATTGCCGGAGCTCACGGAGCCACCGAGTTACTTCAATCGCGAGGTGCGCCAGGCATTTCAAATGAGCTGGCGGGAGCTGAGCAAATATATTGACGGTTTGCATCGAGCGGGATTCGATGTGGCGACACTGACCGTCCAGTGGCATAAGAAGATCGCCTACCCGCTGATGGCACCGGTGAGCATGCTATTGGCGATACCGTTCGCACTGCTGGTGGGGACACGGGGTGCCATTGGAGGAGTGGCGCTAGGCGTGGCGTTCGCGGTTGTTTATTGGGCGATCGCAGCACTAATGGAAGCATTGGGCGGTGTTGGGCAACTGCCGCCTCTGCTCGCGGGATGGTCGCCAGACATTATTTTCTTTTTTCTAGGGATGTATTTCATCTTCAAGATGCCGACGTAAAAAGAGAAGCCGCCGAGCGGGCAAGAATCGTGAAATGTCTGCACGCCGACGGCTTCAAGTATCACTTTAAGTTTGCTCAGAGTGAACTTTCGATTTATTTCCCCTTCTTTTTCTTGGATTGCTCTTCTTCAACCATTGCTTGAGCTGCGGCGAGCCGTGCAACCGGCACGCGGAACGGCGAGCAACTCACGTAAGACAAGCCAGCACGATGGCAGAACTTGACGCTGTCAGGATCGCCGCCGTGTTCACCGCAGATTCCCAGCTTGATTCCGGGACGGGTTTTGTTTCCCTTCTCGACGGCCATGGTGATCAGTTGGCCGACGCCCGCCTGGTCGATGGTGGCGAATGGATTCTTCTTCACGATCTCCAATTCCTGGTATGGACCGAGGAACGAGCCGGAATCATCTCGGCTCATGCCGAGGCAGGTTTGGGTCAAATCATTGGTGCCGAAGCTAAAGAATTCGGCCGTTTGCGCAATTTCATCGGCGGTGAGTGCGCCGCGAGGAACTTCAATCATTGTGCCGACGAGATAATTCAGCTTCACACCCTTTTCCTTCATGACCTCGCCGGCGATGCGATGGACGACCTCGACTTGCAGGTCGAGCTCTTTCTTAAAGCCAACGAGCGGAATCATGACTTCGGGATGCACCTTGATGCCAGCTTTTTGAACCTCGGCAGCGGCTTCGAACACGGCGCGCGACTGCATCTCGGATATTTCGGGATAGACGATGCCGAGGCGACAGCCACGGAAACCGAGCATGGGATTAAACTCATGTAATTCTTTAACTCGCTGTTTTATTTTTTCGACGGGCACGCCCATTTTCTGGGCCAGATGGTCTTGGGCGGAACCTTCGTGCGGAAGGAACTCGTGCAACGGAGGATCGAGGAAACGAATCGTCGCGGGAAATCCTTTCAATTCTTTAAAGATGCCGATGAAATCTTCCCGCTGGTACGGGAGAATTTTGGCGAGGGCCGCTTCCCTGTGTTCCTTGGTGTCCGCCAAAATCATTTCGCGCATGGCGTCAATGCGATTGCCTTCAAAGAACATGTGTTCGGTGCGGCATAGACCGATGCCAACGGCTCCGAAAGCGACGGCGTGGGCTGTTTGCTCTGGTGTGTCGGCGTTAGTGCGAACATCGAGCCGGCTAACCTTGCTACACCAATCCATAAGTTTCTTGAAGTTCTGATACGTCTGGCTGTTTTTGGCGTCGAGGGATTTCTCAATAAGCACTTGAACTATTTCGGAGGCGGCGGTGGGAATTTGGCCGGGATAGACTTCGCCGGCTGTGCCGTTGATGGAGAGGAAGTCGCCTTCCTTGTACATTACGCCATCCACGGTCATCGTCTTGGCGGTGTAATCGATCTGGAGCGCGGCAGCGCCGCAGACGCAGACCTTGCCCATCTGGCGAGCGACGAGCGCGGC
>JBGPDI010000062.1:0-29299 GCA_041482215.1 Candidatus Acidiferrum sp.
CCCATTTGGCGATCGCACGATGCCGTCAAGGCGCAGCGTATTGACCTGCAGTCCTAGTTTTCCAGGAGGCAGATTCTTGGGAGCCTCTTTTTGACGGCCGATGAGGGATTCAAAAGGATCCCTGCGAGCCTGCTTCACTTCGCTCTCCGCCGCCGCTGGTGCGGTGCCAGGAGTTGCGGGCTTCTCCACCGCATTGACAGCGGTTTTTGCTGGCGGCTTGCCTTTCTGCTTCGTCGCCGGCTTGCTCGCCGGCTTGGCGGTTTGTGATACGGGCTTGGACGCGGTCGCTGGCGCTGGCTTTGCCGCTTGCTGCGCGGGCGTGCCGACGCCGGCCAGTGAGGACTTCACACTGTTAGGCGTCGACGGAGCCACCTGGGCTTGCAAGCCCGGCGCCGCTGCCGCGATCCAAATCCCTAGTCCGAGAGTTATCGCTGAACGCATAGTTCGCTCATTCCCGCTCAGGGTTTCCCAGCCGCGCCTGCTGCGGGCTTGGCTCCGGTTAGCGGAGCCGCTCCCGTATCGGCGGGCTTGGTAAAGTAAGTTGTTGCCGTGAAAATTCCAGAAACCGTTGTTCCTGGACGCGTTGGGTACTTCGCGCCCTTGGACTTGTCCGGATCGTCGAACACCAGGTCGCCCACGTTGATGATGCGCGACAAGCGGCTCAACCTCCCGAAGAAATCCAAAATATTGAAGTACGGGCCGTCCGCCTGCACCTCGAAAGGCATTTCGTAGTGATATTCCTTGGGAACAATCGCCGCCGCCGTCAAACGCCGAATCGACACATTCGACGCACTGGCCGCTCCCTGCAACAAGCGGATAAACTCGTCGGTTTCCTTTTCCTCGGGCACGATGGTCTTCAACGTATCCAATTGCTTGGAGAGCCCATCCATCTGCTGCTTCAATTCTCCATAGCGCTGCTTGTAAACCTGAAGCTGCGTGACATCCTGGTTGAGCTTGGTGCGCTTCTGAACGGCGCTGTCCACCTCGTCGCGCTCGCGCGCAATGGGAGAACCCGGCACGTACACGCCCACCAGAACCAGCACCACCGCAACCGCCGCAGCCACCAGGGCTTGCATGATCACTGACATATCTCTGAATGGATTAGCCATGGCGCCCCTTATCCTTTCTTCGCCGGCGCCTTGGCAGCCGTAGCGGGAGCCGGAGTGTTTGCCGGTCGCGCCTGCACTGCGGGTGGCGGAGTAATTTCAGCTGATATCTGGAACAAGAAGGACTGTACTGCCACATTCTTCTCGTCCTGCTTTGATTCCTTGATTTCGACCTTCTGGAAATAACCGGAGCGCTTCAGGGCGGTGATGAAGTTTGCCACCGCATTGATGGAGGCAGACGAACCTTCCATCGAAAGCGTGTTGCCCTTGCGAGTCATCTCCGTCAGCCAGAGGTTTTCGGTGCGCGATACGGTGTTGGCGACCATGTCCAGCAATTCCTGCCCGCCGGTACGATCTCGCTGCAATTGCTCAATCGTGGAAACTCGCTGCTGCAAAACAACCTTCTGCTTCTCAAAAGCTTCCACCTGCAGCTTGGTTTGTTCGAGGTCCGTCTTTTGCGCGGTAAGCCTTTTGATTTCGGTGTTTTCCTTATTGAGCTGGTTCTGCCAGGTGTAATAGAAAAACCCGAGAACCAGGGCGCCGAGAACCAGTCCCGCGCCGATGAACACCACCGGCAGCGCTGCTCCCGTGTCTACGGGCCGCCGCGCTGCTTTCGGTCGAATCTGTCCAAGAAGGTTTATGCGAATCATGGTTAGTCGAAGCTCCTCAGCGCCAGACCTACGGCAATGGCCAGCCGCGGTGCCATCTCGCGGATTTGGTCATCGCTGTGCCGGCTGGGATTGATGAGCACTTTGCGGAACGGGTTCAATTCTTCCACCGGCATGGCAAACTCTTCGCGGAGCAGATCTACCAGCCCCGGAACGCGTGCCGTGCCGCCGGCCACCACGATGCGTTGAATATTCTCACCGCTGGCGGTCGCCCGGAAGAAGTCGAAAGTCTTTTGAATTTCCAGCGTCAGGATGTCGGAAACGCTGCGCAGAATCTGCTGCTTCTGTTCGTCGGTAACGCTGGGCAGCGTGTCGCCCCTCTTCAAGCGCTCCGCATCTTCAAAGCTCAGGTCCAATTCTTTTTGCAGCGCGTCAGTGTATTGGTTGCCGCCGACGCTGACGTCGCGCGTAAACAGCGGCACGCCGCCACGGACAATGTTGATATTCATAACGCTCGCGCCGATGTTCAACAGCGCCACCGTCTGGCCAGCATCCGGTTCATAGTTGACTTCGAAGCAGTTCTGCAAACCGAAGGCGTCAATGTCCACTACCACCGGCGTCTTGCCTGCCTGCGCCAAAACGTTGGTGTGATTCAGAATCTTGTCCTTCTTCACCGCCACCAGAAGAACGTCCATCTGCGCATCCATGGACTCGAGCAATTGATAGCTCAGGTTCACGTCGGCGATGTCGAAAGGAATGTGCTGGCTAGCTTCGGAAGGAATGCGGTCGTAAAGCTCATCTTCGGTCATCAAAGGAAGCGGCACGCGCTTGACGATCACCGAGTGTCCTGATACCGATGTCGCTACGTTTTTCGTTTTGATGCGCTGCGCGTCAAAAATCTTGCTGATGGCATTCGCTACTTGTGGTGCGTCCATAATCGCGCCGTCAACCACCGTGTCCGGCGCCAGCGATTCCATCCCGAAGCTCACGAGTTCGTAGCCCGCCTTCGTTTGTTTCAATTCCACGGCCTTGATCGAACTGGACCCGATGTCCAGTCCCACCAGCTGGCGGCTCTTTTTTCCAAGTCCCAACATGTCGCGGCCCCTTTTCTTACTTACGTCCCTGTTTCCCGCACCGAACTAACTAACGGCGCCTTGCCGTTGCTTGGGTCATCTTTCGTTCCATCCAGCGGTCCAGGATCGTTTTACGCAGTTTCCAACGATTGCCGAGTTTAAAGGCAGGAATTTCGCCCTCGGTGATGTAACGGTACAGGGTATCCGGGGAGATGCCCAGATATTGCGACGCCTGCCGCACATTCATCACTTCGCGCGATTCGCTCACGAGTTAATGCCACCCCGGCCTTCGAAGACACCCGCATATCACGGCCGTTCGCTGCTCCCCATCTGCGCTGCGGACTTCTGGGGGATGCAGCCCGTGCCAGCTTTATGACATTCTACCACTCCGACCGTCAAGGGAATCTATAGGTCTGTTGCCCTAAGTGTACGGGTAGTTCTAGGCAGTTTGGGGGGTATTGGGGTCAGTACCCTGCCATCTTGTGGGTTGGTGCGGGCAACCCCACAATTACTAGTGGTTCCCGAAGCTCCGCACCTGTCCTCAGGGACGGTTATTCTTTGAATCCATTCTGTTTTTGCAGATAAGTACTATCGCGAATTTCCCGCCAGTTGAATGAATTATTGCTCTCAATTCAAATTACAAAAACTCTTCATGCCGCTCATTCTTCGCGTCTCGCCCCTCTTTGTGTCAGTCCTTATCGAGAGACAACGATTTCCACAGGGCATCGACCCGCTTCTTTGTGCCTTCGTCCATCAATATTTCATCAGGCCACGGCCGAGTAAAACCTTCCGATGGCCACTTGCGCGTTGCATCGATCCCCATCTTCGAACCGAAGTCTTGCATTCGCGCTGCGTGATCGAGCGTGTCCACCGGGCCTAGCGAAAACTGCACATCGCGCTCGGGATCAATCGCGCACAGTGTCTTCCAAACCACTTCCTTATACTTGCGAACATTTACATCGTGGTCCACCACCACGATCACCTTTGTAAACATGGCCTGCCCCAGCGACCAAATGGCATTCATGATTTTTCGAGCGTGCCCCGGATAGGACTTTCGAATCGCCACGATCATTAAGTTGTGAAAGATTCCTTCAGCCGGCATGGCGACATCCACAATTTCCGGATACTGCATTTTCATTACAGGCAGGAACACCCGCTCGACCGCGTAACCCATAAAGAAGTCTTCCTGCGGTGGCGGCCCGACGACTGTCGTCAAATAGATCGGGTCTTTGCGGCGCGTGACGCATTCCACGTGGAAAACGGGGTACTCGCCTTCCAGCGAATAAAAGCCCGTATGGTCGCCGAACGGGCCCTCGGTGCGCATTTCGTTCAGATTAACGTAGCCTTCCAGCACAATCTCGGCGTTTGCGGGAACTTCCAGATCATTCGTCTCGCAAGGGACCATCTCCACGGGTTCGCGCCGCAAGAAACCTGCAAACATCATCTCGTCGAGGTCCGGAGGAATCGGCAGCATCCCTGCCAGAGCGGTTGCAGGGTCAGCTCCAATCACTACGCTCACTGGAATTCGACCCTCGGGATTCTTCGCGCGTGCGCGCCGGAAATGCTCCGCGCCGTGTTTCTGCGTCTGCCAATGCATCCCGGTGGTTCGCTCGTCGTACACCTGCATGCGGTACATGCCAACGTTGCGTTTCCCTGTTTCCGGATTATTCGTGAACACCAAAGGGAACGTGATGAAGCGGCCGCCGTCTTGCGGCCAGCATTTCAGAATAGGGAAGTCGAAGAGATTGACGTCAGTTCCCTTCTGTATAACTTCCTTGCACGCGCCAGTCTTCACACTCTTCGGAAAAAACGATCCCAGTTCCGCGAGCTTCGGCAGCATCTTGACCTTGTCGAAGAACCCTTGCGGCGTTTCCATTTTCAGAAATCCCTGGATGCGCGCGGCAACTTCGTCCAATTCATTTACTTCAAACGCCAGCGACATGCGCCGCAAACTTCCAAATGCATTGATGAGCAACGGATGGCGGGAACCCTTCGGCTTTTCGAACAACAGCGCGGGTCCGACGCTATTTGGTGCTCGCTTTGCATCCCGCGCAACGCGTTGAGTGACCTCAGCGATTTCGAGGATAGGATCCACCTCCGCGCGAATGCGCTTCAGTTCCCCCTCCTTCTCCAGCTTGCGCACAAACTCTCGCAAATCCTGATACGCCACACGCCCTCCCAGTGGCACAGGCGGAATTTATCCCGACCGGGTCGGGAGCCTGTGCCCACTGCTCCCGCAGCTAAACTTGTCCCCTCATGCGGAAACTGTAGCACGAACCCATTGACCGGCGGCATCCCGGGCATACTCATCTTCTGTTGAGTAGCGTCCGCGCAAGAATGAGCTTCTCTTCGATCTCCGTGTAATTCTTCAGAAGCACACCCATCGCATCTTCGCTCGCAATCGTTTCAACGTGACACACTTTGTCTCAGAGTGAGCATTTTCTGGCGGAGCATCTTACTCGTTTGCTTCTGCCCTTGAGGACCACTGTGCTAATCACCTCACGAACATAGACTTACTGCCCTCCAAAAAACAAAGTCTTGCTCCCGGCCGCCGCGCGATTGGCCGCGCAATTGCTACCATTTTTGCGGCACTGATGCGATCGTTCGCACAATGGGGATGTGCTTGTCCTCGAAATGTTCCGCGAACGTTGTGATCGTCGGAACAACCGGCCTGGCCAGCTAGAAAAAGAGAACTGTAGAACCAAGACTATGCTGGCAAGACGCTCCGCCAGCTTTTACTTTGGTTCACTCACTCGATATGCGAAATATGCTGCACATGATTCGACTCGACTATCTGTCCTGTGTACTGACCGTGTTCGCCACCGTGCTTCTTGGTAAGAAGCTCTGGCAAGGTTGGGTTGTCGCCGGTATCAATAGCGCCGTCGTCTGCGTCATCGGCATCCGCACCGCCCAGTTTGGCTTCGTCCCCGCCAATCTCATCTGCATCGCCCTCTACACCAGCAACCTCGTCAACTGGCGCCCCAGTGCGCGGCCCTCTCCCGAGACGGAAAACACTGGGTCCGAATCCTAGATTTCACTTCCTACTACCTCCGCCATTTTGTGCTCGCGTCGACCATCAACTTCAAGCATTAGTCCACTCGCCACTTCCGACCCTCCCCTGCTATCCTGAAAGCGCTGCTATGAACCGCGTTTATCTTGATTTCAACGCCACAACGCCGGTCGAGCCAGAAGTTCTCGACGTGATGCTGCCCTATTTCTCTGGGGATTTCGGAAACGCCGCGTCCATCCACACTTTTGGGCAGAAGGCTCGCGCAGCGGTAGAGACGGCACGCGAGCAGGTCGCGGCCCTTATCGGCGCTCGCCCCCAGGAAATTGTCTTCACTAGCGGCGGCACCGAATCCGACAATCACGCCATCTTCGGGGTAGTCGCTCAACCGTTGCTGGCGGCGCGCGATGGCCAAGTCAGCAAGCACGTCATCACCACCGCGATCGAGCATGAAGCCGTTCTCAACGCTTGCCAAGCTCTTGAAAAAGAACGTGTCGGCGTTACCTATCTACCCACCGATCGCGAAGGCCAGATTGATCTGGATGAGCTGCGCGCTGCTCTCCGTCCGGAAACCCTTCTGATCACTATCATGCAGGCGAACAACGAGCTCGGCACCATTCAGCCGCTCGAAGAAATCGGCCGCATCGCCGCCGAAGCCGATGTCTACTTTCATACGGACGCCGTTCAATCCGCGGGAAAAATTCCGATCGACGTGAACAAGCTGCAAGTCGATCTACTCTCTCTATCGGGCCACAAGTTGTATGCGCCAAAGGGGATCGGTGCCCTCTACGTCCGCGGCGGAACGCGATTGCGGCAGCTTCTCTATGGCGGCCACCATCAGCGCGGGTTCCGTCCCGGCACAGAAAATGTCGCCGGCATCGTGGGGCTCGGCAAGGCCGCGGAGATCTCCCGCAAGTCGCTCGCGGAAGACGCCCAGCGTGTTTCTGCCCTACGCGATAAGTTGCAAGAAGGTTTGCTCGAACGCGTCCCGCAGTCCCGCGTCAACGGCGGCTCTGCCCCACGCACTCCAAACACCACGAATCTTGTTTTTCCCGGCGTTGAAGGCGAAGCGCTGCTCATCGCGCTCGACTTGAAAGGTCTCGCCTGCTCGACCGGAGCAGCCTGCTCCTCAGGAGCAGTCGAACCGTCGCATGTTCTAACCGCCATCGGTCTGCCTCCGGAAGACGCGCGAGCCAGCTTGCGTTTCAGCCTCGGCCGTCACACCACCTCGGCCGACATTGACTTCGCGCTTTCCGTCGTTCCCGCAGCCGTCGCCCAACTTCGTGAACTCTCCCCCACATATCGCAAAGAGTCGACCGTCCAGCCATGATGCCCGCCTCCAGATTTCGCCACCTCCTTGTAGTGGCGCAGCATGCTGCGCCCTGCGTACCCAGGCGCAAGCAATCTAAGTCTCCGTCCGTTACAATAAAATCAGCATGACTACGACCACCCAATTCGATACGCTCCCCGAACGCGCCGAAACGCAGCGCGGCCTCGTCGCAGTGGCCATGTCGGGCGGAGTCGATTCCTCCGCTGTCGCCGCCCTCTTGCATCAGCAGGGGCGCGAAGTCGTCGGCCTCACCATGCAACTCTGGAACCAGCGCCGCCTCCCAGAACTTCAGGGTGCCGGCCCCGCGCAGCACCGCTGCTGCTCGCTGGATGATGTCTACGACGCCAAAGCCGTGGCGCAGCACCTGAATTTTCCGCATTACGTCGTGAACTTCGAAGAGCAATTCGAGGCGCGCGTGGTGCGCCCTTTCGTCGACCAATATCTCGCCGGCCGCACGCCCATTGCCTGCACGAATTGCAACACCGACGTGAAGTTTGAGCCGCTCTTGCGCATGGCGCGACAGATCGGCGCCGAGCGTCTGGCCACCGGCCACTACGCCCGTATTCGCAAAAACGATGCAACCGGCCGCTGGGAATTACTACGCGCGTGCGATGAAACTAAGGACCAAACTTATTTTCTCTGGGGACTCTCGCAGGAACAGCTCTCCAGAAGCGATTTTCCCCTCGGCGAGTTGACTAAGGAAGAAGTTCGCGCCCTGGCGCGCCGCGCAAATCTGCCCGTCGCGGATAAACCCGAAAGCATGGAACTCTGTTTTGTTCCGACCGGCAACTACGTGCAATTCATACAGGCGTATTCACAAGAGCGCGGTATTTCGTTGCAGAGTGGTGAAGGCGAGATCGTCAGCGAAACCGGCGACGTGATCGGCCACCACAACGGTGTTCACAATTTTACGATCGGCCAGCGTAAGGGCCTCGGCTTTGCCGCAGGCAAGCCCCTTTACGTTCTTTCCATCGATTCGGAGAAGAACCGTGTTGTGGTTGGCGAAGACGATGCACTCCGCACCACCACATTTGAAATTGAAGATGTGAATTGGGTCTCGTGCGAAAAGCCTTCCGCACCAGTTCGCGCTTACGTGAAGATTCGCCACAAGCATGAAGCTTCCCCTGCAGGCGTTGCAGCCCTCGCAGCAAATCGCGCGCGCATTACGTTCGATTCACCGCAGCGTGCTATCACACCCGGCCAGGCCGCTGTTTTCTACGACGGCGACGTCGTTCTCGGCGGCGGTTGGATCCGCTGACGCCAGTTCTGCCAAGAAAAACAGCAACTCGGATTCATTTGGATTTACAAAAACAAAGAGGGCAGACATTTCTGTCTGCCCTCTTCAAAAGATCCGCAGCATTCTTCAGTTCAGATAAATAGTTCTTCTTCCTGCTGCTCGCGCGGTTCGTCGCCGCCGGAACGTCCACGGCGCGAACGCAAAAGATCGAGCCCAACTTTAATTCCCTGAACCAACGCTGACGCCTTCTGCACCGGCCGCCAGAAACTGTGCTTGAATTTCGAACCTGCATCTTCGACGGCCTCGAGCGTCCCGGTCAAGATGCGATCCGCATGCACCAATTGACCCCGCAGCCGGTCCGACGCATCCGTAAACACGCGATCCAGCTTTTGCGCCTGTCCGCGCGCCAGATATACGATGTGCGAAGCGTCATTCACCATACTCGAAATTTTCGGCTGCGTATCATCCAGAAGGATCTGCGTGCGCGTAAGGATTGGCCCGATTCGCGAATGCAAATCGCCCACAAGGCGATTCACATTTTCCGAAGTACGGCGCATTTGAATAAACAGCGCCGTCAGTATCCCTACTTGCACGATCAGGGCGATCGCCGCCACAATGCTGAAAAATTCTAGCCAAGTTTGCATAGCTACCCCATCCACCCCGCTTCGAGACGGAAACCCGTGCTACACCCCTAAGAAAACCTTAGGACTTCGATTCGCGAAGATACGCTTCGCGCCCGGCTTCCACTGCCGCCGAGAGAGAATCCTTCTTTCGAACCGCCACTTCCTTGCTGCGCTCGATCAATTCATCGGCGCGTTCCCGCAGCTCGCGGGCCTTTTTCTGCGCGAAATCCTTGCCCTCATCGGCCTTCTTTGACAAAAAATCGCGCGTCTCTTCCCCGGATTTCGGCGCAAACAAAATGCCGACCAGCGCTCCAACTCCCAGCCCTACCAGGAAATAAGTCACCTTGGAACCAACATTGTCCGCCATAACAACCTCCACAGAAACCGTAGCATAGCAGTTGTAAGCGCGCAACACGGCCTAACCGCTATCCGTAGCACCAAGTGGTTACTGCGCGATTGAGTCCGACAGCTGACTCAGGATTTTCTCCGCGCTTTTTCTTGAAACAACAGTGCTTAGTTTCTCGAGCCCAGCCCTCTGAATATTTGCCACACTTCCAAATTCTTTCAGTAATTTCTGCGCGGTCTTCTCTCCTACGCCGGGTATTTGGCTGAGCGCCGTTTCCGTCTGCCGTTTGCCCCGCCGTTGCCGGTGAAATGCCACCGCAAACCGGTGAGTCTCGTCGCGAATTAGCTGAATGAGGTGCAACACCGGCGAATGCCGTTCCAGCACGATGGGCTCATCCTCTTGCCCGAGCACATAGAGAATTTCTTCTTTTTTCGCGATGCTGGCGACCGCTTGGTTGATGATCTGCAACGATTCCAGCGCCTGCGCGGCGGCGTGAAGTTGCCCGATGCCGCCATCAATCAGGATCAGCCCGGGGAGCTCTTTTTTTTCTTCCTGCAAGCGGCGATACCGCCGCCCTACCGCTTCACGCATGCTGGCAAAATCGTCGTTCTGCCCCACAATTTTTCCGATGTTTCCGTCTTCGCCGCGAATAATAAATTTGCGGTAATCCGATTTCTTCATCCGGCCGTTTTCCCAAACGACCATGGAAGCGACGGTATCCGTTCCCTGAATATGCGAAATGTCGAAGCTCTCGATGCGCCGGGGCTCTTCCACAAGATTCAGAGCATTCTGCAAAGCTTCACCGATCGCTTTCGACGTCGGCTTCAAAACGCGGAACCTTTGTTCGAACGAATGCTTCGCGTTACTCTCCACGAGATCGAGAAACGCCCGCTTGGTGCCGCGCTGCGGCGTAAAGATTTCCACTTTGTGTCCCGCGCGTTCCGTCAGCATTTCTTCCAGAATTTCGCGATCTTCAAAATCCGCCGACACGTGAATTGCTTTCGGCAGATACTCCTCTTCCAAATAGAGCTGCTTCAGCAGCGAGGTCACGAACTCCTGGGGATCAAACTCCTCCAGTTCCTCCCAATAAAATTCACGGCGATCGACCACGCGTCCGCCGCGCAAATGAAAGAGATCGGCCGCCACCAGCGGAGGCTCCGCGTGGTACGCCAGCACGTCGGTGTCGTCTCCCTGCGCCGAGGCGATACGCTGCCGCTCTTCGATGTCTTCCAGTGTCCGCAACAAATCGCGGTAAGCGGCCGCCTGCTCGAACAATTCCTTTTCCGCCGCTGCCGACATTCGTGCTTCGAGACTCTTGATCAAATCGTGGCGGCGCCCTTCCAGAAACAATTTTACGTCGCGCGCCGCTTCCGCATAACGCTCGTCCGTCGTCAGCCCGGTCACGCAAGGGCCGAGGCAGCGCTTGATGTAATACTGCAAGCACGGCCGCGGGTGGCTGCGCGTTAGATCCACGGTGCAGGACGGCACCAAGAAGCGCTTGTGAACAAAATGCAGAATCCGCCGCGCCAAACTGGCAGGAAAGTAAGGGCCGAAATAGATTGATCCGTCTTTTATGATGCGCCGCGTAAAATAAACGCGCGGATATTTCTCCGCCGCCGTGAATTTTATGTATGGATAAGTTTTGTCATCCCGCAGCACGACGTTGAATTTCGGTCGGTACTGCTTGATGAGGTTGTGTTCCAGCGCCAGCGCTTCGCGCTCGTTGTCCACAACAATGGTGTCCAGGTCGGCAATTTCTCGCGCCAGCGAACCCGTCTTCGCATCCATCCAACGCGATTCCAGGAAATACGAGCGCACGCGGCTGCGCAGGTTTCTTGCTTTCCCGACATAGAGAATCGTCCCGCCGGCGTCCTTAAACAGGTAGACGCCCGGGCTTTCCGGAAGCTGTGCGGCTTTTTCGCGGGGTTCCATGGAGGCTCAAACCAACTTTACAATCATCAGACAACTTCCATCATACTAGAGGGAATCGGAGTACAGGGAGAACCTCCGTGACGCTCATGAAATTTAGCAAAACGATTCGCATTCTCGCTGCATTGGCCCTGGCCCTCCCGGCATGTAAGACCCTCGCGCAAAACCCTCCTCAGGACGCCCCCCCGAAACCTGCCGACGCACCACCTCCACCACCGGCAAAGCCTCCCGCCAAGCAAAAGAAAGACACCGCCACGCAAAACGCGCCCGAGCAACCCACCTGGGATCCGCTGCGCGCGGAAAAAGACCTCGAAGTCGGCCAGTTCTACATGAAGAAAGGCGATGTGGATGCCGCCATCGATCGCTTTCAGGACGCCACCATCGCGAAGCCAGGATACGCGATTCCTTTTCGATATCTCGGCGAAGCGCAGGAGAAAAAAGGCCTAAGGAAACAAGCCATCAAATCCTACCAGCGCTATTTGGATTTATACCCGCACGCGGAAGACGGCGACAAAATGCGCAAGAAAATCGAGAAGCTCTACAAGGAAGTAGAGAAAGAAAAAAAGGAGTAACCTCCCGAATCTGCCCCGTCTCTAATTTCCGCGCGCGAGGCGGTCCAGAATGCGCCGCGCGCGTTCGAATTCCGCAAAGCGCTTCTCTTCTTCTCGAAATTCGCGCGAGTGCGAAACCATGCTGCAGCCCGAGCGACGGGTTGGGTGCTTCACGTGCAGCATCTCGTGAAACAGCACGTATTCCACAACGCATGCCGGCACGCCCAGACGATCCATCCGGCGATTCAGCAAAATCTGGTTTGGTCCGGGATCGTAGCAGCCGAATTGCCGCCGCCAGCTCCGCGTACTCCATCCAATATGCGGGCGCTGCAACTGTCCTTCAAAATACTTTCCATTCAGCTCATCGAAAAGTTTCGAGAGATCGAAATGCTCCCCGCGAGGATTCGTCGCAGCCAGACGCACGCGCCCGCTGCGCATGCGATTCATGCGCCCGCGCGTGCGATCGGACCGCGCGTATTGCAGATACGCCTCAACCAGAGCCCCCGGGGCTTTGCGCCGATACACACGCGCGAGCAATAGCGCTGCCGCGCCTTCCAAGACAGAGAGCGGCGCGCGTTGCAAGAGATCGGAGAAGCGAACGTAAACAACTTCCTCGCGCCGTCGAATCGTCAGCACCAGACTGGAATAGGGATAGAATTCCACGCGGAAGCGCGGTGGGCGGCCGTCGCAACCGATCCGCGTGAACATCCGTTGAAAAAGCGGCGCGCCTCCCGGCACGAGTGAAGTTTTGCGGCGGCTCGATTTCATCGTTTTGATCGAATTCCTCAAGCGCTAATTCTTCCGCCGCACCGGCGGAGGCGCCACTTTCTTTTTTGCTTTTTCCGCTTCGTTCATGGCGTCACGCGTCCCCTCGATCGCGTCATCCAGATTATCTTTATAAGTCTCGCGCTCGGCGCCTTCGTTGGAAAGTTTTTCCAATACCACGAGAAATTCCTTGGTGCGCGAAGCCATCATGTCAACGCCCTGCCGGACGTTGTCCTGCTTTTCGATCCCCAGCTGAATGAGGTCCGCGGCGTCGTCCACGCAGCCAACATAACCATTCAGGAGCGCATTCAGCATGTCGCCGTGGCGATTCGTGGATGGATGTTCGAGCTCGTACTGAAATTTCTTCAAGCGATCGTCGGCAAAGGTAAGGAATAGTTTTATGCGCTCGTTGACAGTTTCCGCATCGCGTATTTTGTCCGCTTCCAGCGACGAAAGGTAATCCTTCTGCTGCTGCGCGGCGGCACGAACGAACGCGCGCGGAGCCAAAAAGGAGCAAGCCAGAAAGAAAAGAAATATTTTATGTTTCATGGTTGTTTCTCCGCCGGAGGCTTTGTCGGAGGCGGCTCCACAGGCCGGCGCGGAAAGAGTAGTTTAAGCAGTTCTTCCTCCACCCCATTGAGATCGTCGCGGACGATCTGCAGCGGCGGCCTGAAGGCTTCCGAAGCCATCAGTAACGATTCGTCGACCTCGCGAATTCCCTTCCGCACTTGAAACTCCAAATGCCGGTATCCCTCAGAGTGCTTTTCCGCATTGGGGTGCTGCTTCTTCAAGGTCTCCAGCGCAACGCGAACATTGTCGCGATATTTTTCCAGCGTCAATGCCACCGTCCCATGGTCCCCGGATTTTCCAGCATGCCGCGCGACATCAAATTGAGCGGTCCCTAGTTTCTCAAGCACTTTTACTTTGTGTACCGCATCGGTTTCGCGATCGAAGCGCGCCTGAGTTTCTGCCAAGCTCTCCCCGGCGGCGGCTCGCAATATCGTAACCACAACTAGCAGGCCGCACACCGCTCCAAGCGTTGCCCTGCCGGCTCTCATTCGCTTACCGTTTCCGTTCCAGCATGTGTTGAAGCACTTTGATTCGCTCCGTGGCCTGCCAGACCTGGTCGGGATTCTTGTCCTTATCGAAATCAAGAAATTTCTGATACGCCTCTATCGCGGGCTTGGGCTGACGGAGTTTATCGTAGCAAACCGCGCGGATAAACCAGCTCCCTGCGCCCGGTTGTTCCACTTTTGCTATGTCATCCATGGCGGCCAACGCCGCCGGATAGTTTCCTCCGAGAAAAAACGTCGAACTGAGATCTTTGAAATAGGTAATGTTTTTCGAGTCCAGATGGAGAGCGATGCGCAGTTCTTTCTCGGCGGAAGCAAAATCTCGTTTTTGGAGATAGATGCGGCCCAAGCCACCGTGGAGCTGCGCATCGTTCGGCGCCAGAGCAAGCGCCTGCTGGAGCGTGGCGATCGAATCATCCCACTTCTTCTCGCCAATCTGGATGTCCGCACGGAGTTTGAGCGACTCCATCGTCGGTTTTTTGCCGGCGTCCTGGCGATCAAGCTCGGCGAGCGCGGCATCATTTTCCTTTTGCTCGACGAGAAGATGAATGAGCCTGGCGCGGGCTTCGGCATCATTGGGCATTAGCTCGAGATAATCGTGGTAGGCGGCCGCGGCTTCTGGCTTTTTCTGTGCATCCAGGCTTTCAGCGAGTCCGCGCCGCCCTTCTGGAGCGTTCGGCTGAACTTCCAGCGCGCGCCGGAATCTTGTTTCGGCTTCCGCTGGCTTGCCCGCGCGAAGGGCACCCCACGCCAGGTAGTCAATCGCCGTGATGTCGTTGGGATCAAGATGCAGAAGGGCGTCGAAAGCTTGAGCCGCAGCAACTCGGTCGCCGGAGCGGTCCAGCGCCACAGCCAGCAGATACCGCGGACGGCTTTGCGCCGGGAGCAATTCCACAGCTTTGCGCAGGGGAGCTACCGCGGCGGCGTTCTGCTGCGTATCCAGAAGCAGCATGCCGAGATTCACGTATGCCTCGGTCATTTTCGGATCAATGGCGATGGTGCGCTCGTACTCGGCTCGCGCTTCACTGCTTTTCTTCAGCGCGGTGTAAACGTAAGCGAGTTGGAAGTGCGCGAACGCGAAATCCGGCTGGTCGACCAGAACTTTTTGCAGCGGTGTGATCGCGGCTTCAAAATTGTTTTTGTCAATGTCGTGTTGCGCCTCATCCAGTAAATCGTTCAGCGGGTTCGCGACTTTGTAAGTTTTAGTTTGTGATTCGGATTTCGGCTTCGCAGCCGACTGTCCATTCGCCTGCGATTCGTTGCCGAGCAGGGGCGCACCACCCTGCGCACCTGTGGTCAAAAGACTGCACAGGAGAGCCGTGATCGCGATCGAACAGAAATGTGCGCGCTTCATTTTTCGGCCAATGGAATCTTCGCACCGTTAGAAATTGTAGCCGAAGGCCCCGCTGGTTTGGATGCGCCGTTCGAGGAACGCTTTGCCTGCTCTTTTCCGTTGAGCACTCGCGCGAGAAATCGGCCGGTATGCGATTGCGCGTTGCGTGCCACCTGTTCCGGCGTTCCCGCGGCGATGATCTTGCCGCCCTGGTCGCCGCCTTCGGGGCCCAGATCGATCAGCCAATCCGCCGATTTGATCACGTCCAGGTTGTGTTCGATGACCAGGAGCGATGCGCCTCCCTCCAGCAGCTTGCGGAAGGCACTGAGGAGTTTGGCGATGTCATCGAAATGCAAACCCGTCGTCGGTTCGTCGAGAATGTAGAGGATGCCTTCATTGTCGGTGCGGCTCAGATGCGCTGCTAGTTTCAAACGCTGTGCTTCTCCACCGGAAAGCGTCGTAGCGGACTGCCCGAGGCGGAGATAGCCGAGGCCAATTTCATTCAACACTCGGAGCTTTGAAACAATCTTTGGAACGTTTACGAAAAACGCGAGGGCTTCGCGAACCGTTAATTGCAGAACTTCGTGAACATTCTTCCCGTGATAGCGAACTTCCAGAACGCCGCTCTTGAAGCGCGTGCCCCGGCACTCTTCGCAGATCAGTTCGACGTCAGCCAGAAACTGCATCTCCACCGTCACGGTGCCGTCGCCCTGGCAAGTTTCGCAGCGGCCTCCGGGTACGTTGAACGAAAAATGTCCTGCGGCGTAACCGCGGCGTTTCGAATCCGGTGTTTCCGAAAAAACTTCTCGAATGGCGTCGAACGCTTTTAAATACGTCGCGGGATTCGAACGCGGCGTGCGGCCAATCGGGGATTGATCCACGATCACCACTTCCCTGACGTTCGGATCGCCTTCGATGCGGTCGCAGTATTCCTTGATGCTGCCACCCACACGCATCGCGGCCAGCGCTTTGTAGAGCACATCGTGGACCAGCGTAGATTTGCCGGAACCGCTCACTCCAGTAACGACCGTCAGCATTCCCAGCGGAATCATCAAATCGAGATTTTGCAAATTGTGAAGATTCGCGCCGTAGACTCTCAAAAATTTGCCGGCCGGTCTGTTCCGCACGTTCGGCACGTGAATCCGTAGTTCGCCGCTCAGATAGCGGCCCGTCAACGATTTATGTTCCTGAAGCATGGCTGGATAAGAACCGGCAAAGAGCAGCTTGCCGCCGAGTTCTCCCGCACCAGGGCCAAGGTCAATCACGCAATCCGCAGCTTGAATCGTGTCGGGATCGTGCTCCACGACCAGCACGGTATTCCCCAGATCACGGAGCGACTTGAGAATATCAATGAGCCGCTGCGTGTCACGCGGATGCAGCCCAACGGAAGGTTCGTCAAGCACATAGAGCGCCCCAACGAGATGCGAACCGAGCGAAGTGGCAAGCTGAATGCGCTGCGATTCGCCTCCGGATAGCGTGGACGTCAATCTGTCAAGCGTGAGGTAATCGAGACCGACTTCATCGAGAAACTGCAACCGCGTTCGAATCTCCTCAAGGATCCTGTCCGCGATCTTCAGCTGCGCTTCGGATAGCTGCAGCGTGGAAAAGAAAACACGCGCCTCTTTAACAGTGAGCTTGCAAACTTCGGTGATGGCTTTGCCTGCGACGCGCACGGCCCGCGCCTCAGCCCGCAAACGCGTCCCGCCACATTCCGGGCAAGTCGCGTAACCGCGGAATCTGCTAAGAAATACTCGAACATGCAGCTTGTATTTCTTGCGCTCCAGCCAGGTGAAAAAGCCTTTGACGCCCTTGTAATCGGTTTCTGAATCGCCTTCCAGAATCAGCCGCCGCTGTTCGGCGGTCAGTTGGCGCCACGGCACGTTCGTCGGAATGCCGCGTCCCTTCGCCCATTTTTTCGCGTCCTGGAAAAGCACGCGATATCGCGGCTTAGTCCATGGTTCGATGGCCCCGTCGTCCAGAGACTTGCTCGGATCGGGCACCACCAGATTCAAATCGAAATCGATGGTGTTGCCAAATCCCTGGCAGCGCGGACATGCTCCGTACGGATTATTGAAGGAGAAAAGCCGAGGTTCTGGTTCCTGGTACAAAGTCCCGTCATTTTTGCATTCGAATCGCTCGTTGAACGTGAGGCGCTCCGCCGCATTCCATGTGCCGTCCGCCACAAACTCGAGTACGGCTTCGCCCTGCCCTTCCCGGTAGCAAATCTCGATTGAATCCACCAGCCGCCCCCGCGATTCCGGATTTACGGCCAGTCGATCAACGAGCACGTACACCGGTTTTGAGAAATCGACTTCGAGCAAGCTTTCGGGCGACGAGAATTCGTGAATCCGGCCACCCTGATAGAGTCGGTTGAAACCGCGCTTCTGCAAGTCCAGCAACCCCTGACGAAGAACATCCGGCGGTGGAGTGCCTGCGCCTTTTTTTGCGCCGCGTTTCGAAACAGCGGTCGCCGTTGGCACAGCCACTCGAAACTGATGCAAAACGTAGAATCGCCGGCCTGGTGCCAGTGACAAAATGCGCGTCGCAATTTCGTCCGGACTGTCCTTTCGAACCTGCGTTCCACACTTGATGCAAAAAGTTTGCCCGCATCGCGCAAAAAGCAGCCGCAAATAATCGAAGATTTCCGTCGCCGTCGCCACGGTTGAACGTGGATTCCGCGTGGAATTCTTCTGCCGGATCGCCACCGCCGGTGCGATCCCCGAAATTTCATCCACGTCCGGCTTTTCCATGCGCTCCAGAAATTGCCGTGCGTACGCAGACAGCGATTCCACGTATCGGCGCTGCCCCTCCGCATAAATTGTGTCGAAAGCGAGCGAAGACTTGCCGGAGCCGCTGACGCCCGTAACCACAGTTATGGCGTTGTGCGGAATATCCACGCTGATGTTCTTGAGGTTGTGAACACGGGCCCCACGGACGCGGATAGACTCCTGCTCCTGCTGTACGTCCGCGGTTGCTTGGGTAATCTCGTTCGTCGCCAAGGGGAAGCCCAGACAGCACGTTTCGAACGCACTGCCTAAACTTCTAATTATACGACTGCTGTCAAAGCGGGGCAAACGGCCGGTTTGCATTGATTTGGGAAAGCCGCGCTTCCGCAAACTTGTGAGGCCGTATTACGGTTCTTGCGTAAGCGTGATTTGCCCGATACCGCCTTCCACTTTCAGATGGATCGTGGCAGGAGTTTTTCCATAAGCATCGTTAGTGTAAGAGTCTCCATCGTGCTTCAATCCACGCACATCAATGGAGCCGATGCCACCGGAAGCATGAGCAATCACACCGACATTCTTCGGGAGGCGAATGTTCGCCTGACCCACGCCGCCCTCAATGTCAGCCGTCAAATCGGTCTTGCGATCACCGGTAAAATCGACATCCACTTGCCCCGCTCCCATATTCAAATTCAGTCGTGTGAGGGGGACATCGCGAAAATGCAAATTCCCCTGCCCTGCCCCCATATCCACTTTCAATTCCAGCGGGATGTCCTTGCTGAATCGCAGGTCCCAATCATTTTCCGAGCGCCCAAAGTGAACCGAGTGCGACTCCTGGGTGATACTGAGCTGGCCAACACCACCATCCACGTGGTAATCAACGCGTGGCTGGTCGAAGGAATTGCTGAAGCTAAAATCCGCCTCCAGGGCACGGCTGGCACCACCGTGGATTGTTAGCTGCCCTGCTCCCATTTCCAGTCTCGCATGCGCGGTCTTTGCCCCCTGTAGTTCAACGGTCTGTGAGTTGTGATGCGTTCCCGAATCGAAGCCGCGCCGGTGCGAAAAACCGTGTCCATGCCAGAGAAGCATGACCAGCACCAGTACAAACGCGATCGTTCCAATGGAAGCGCCAACCGAAATTCCCGGAGGGGCATTGGGGTTGCGGCTTCTTTGCACGCTATCCCACATTTTTCCGAGGCCAATAAAGACAAGGATGAGCGGCCAATACTTCCAGAGAATTGGTCCGGGCTCAAATCCGGGGCGCCAATTGCGCAGCAGAAAGAGGCCACCGATCGTAATGAGGATGATCGGGAAAACGAGAGACACTCTTCTGGGATTGCCGTCCTGGGTCATGGCACACCTCCGCTATCTTGTACTACGCACGCCAGCGGAAAATAGTTCAGCAAGCGGTTGGCTACACTGTACAACATCGGGGCTGGCGGAAAGCACGGGTAGGGCCAAATGGAAACCCGCGCCATGTAGGGGCCGGACTTAAGCCCGGCCCCTACACGGGAGCGAAGTCAAACCAGCGGATTCCCAGGGCGCATCGTGGTAAAGTGCCGCTGGCCGGGGCTTGAGGAGCCCGATTATGTGGAGATTTGAGAGGATTTTCTGGATCGTCCTGGACAGCGTGGGCATCGGGGAGCTTCCCGATGCCGCAGACTATGAAGACGTTGGCAGGAACACTCTGGGACACATCGCGGAATCGCGGCGTCTGGAAATCCCGAATCTGGTGCGGCTCGGGCTGGCGAACATCGCGCCGCTGAAACATCAGACGCCCGCCGCCGCTCCGCTCGGCGCTTTTGGCAAAGGCGCGACGCGCTCGCCTGGAAAAGATACAACGACGGGACATTGGGAAATGGCGGGCGTGTGGCTGGACCAGGCGTTCCCCGTTTACAAAAATGGATTCCCGCGTGAGTTGATCGAGGAATTTGAAAAACAAATTGGCCGCAAAACGATTGGTAACAAGCCCGCTTCCGGCACGGAGATCATCAAGGAACTGGGCGAAGAACACGCTCGAACCGGCAAACCGATTGTCTACACGTCAGGCGACAGCGTTTTCCAAATCGCCGCACACGAAAATGTGATTCCCATCGCCGATTTATACCGCATGTGCGAAATCGCGCGGAAACTACTGGACGGGCCGCATCGCGTCGGCCGCGTGATCGCGCGTCCGTTCACGGAAATCGCGGGAAAGTTCGTGCGCACTACCCGGCGCCACGATTATGCCGTTGAACCGCCGAAGCCGATGCTGTTGGATGTGCTTGCCGAGCACAAAGTGCGAGTTTTCGGAGTTGGCAAAATTCATGACATCTACAATGGCCGCGGCGTGGCTGAGTATGTCACCACCAATGGCAACGCAGACGGCATGGAGAAAATGACCGCCGCAGCCCAAGAGCGCAGAAGCGGCCTGATTTTTTGCAACCTCGTTGATTTCGACATGCTCTATGGCCATCGTAAGGACGTTGAGGGCTTTGCCGAGTCCCTGGAAGAGTTTGACCGCATGCTGGGAGATTTCCTGCCGCGGCTAAGCCTCTCCGACATGCTAATGATTACTGCCGACCACGGCTGCGACCCCGATCCTCGCTGGCCAACCACCGATCATTCACGCGAATACGTTCCGATTCTGGCGTACTCACCCGGAAGCGGCGCAGGTGTGAACCTGGGAGTGCGCGACACCCTTGCCGACATGGGGCAAACCATCGCCGAGAATTTTGGCGGCACGATTCCGCACGGCAAGAGCTTCCTGAATGACTTGAGAGAACAAAGAAGCAACGAAGTAGCGCGGTAACAAGAAGCAATCAACCAGCGGATTTCCGGAGTCAGAACCAGTCGCTGCGGTAAGCCACCCACCAACTGAACACACCAATAGGAATCGTAGCCAGCAACGACCACATGATAGGCATGGTGAAATCCGCCACCAATCCCAGCGCCACGAAAGTAGTCCAGAACACCTTGCGTTGCATTCCTTCATTCTAGCGCGCGCAATTGCACCGTCGCGGCCTATGATGCAACTAATTTCGAGAAAGAATACCTGGTAGGAATCATGCGGGAAGGGCGACCGAATGGTTGTCACACAGCGCTCCAACTCGTGTAGACTGCTGACCATCGCAGCTGCAGATTGAATGCACCGCTGGGTCTCGCTCAATGGAAAAGAGCCAAACGCTCGGACGAATTTTCGTTGCCCTCTCCCTGGTGGTCTTCGGGGTTCAACATTTTATTTACGGCGGATTCGTGGCGGGATTGGTGCCCGCCTGGATGCCTGGGCACCTCTTTTGGGCGTACTTCGTAGGCGCGGCGTTCTTTGCCGCTGCTGCCGGCATTCTCTACAAATTAATGGCCCGCCCCGCGGCAACCATGCTGGGAGTCATGTTCTTTCTTTTTATCGTGCTCCTGCACATTCCCAGGATTGTCGGCAGTTCCAGCGATGGAAACGAGTGGACCAGTGGATTCGTGGCGCTGGCCATGTGCGGGGGCGCCTGGATTGTCGCCAGCGCTGCTCCGTTGGTAGAGAAGGAGAAAGCGGATCCGTTTCTCAAACTCGGGCGATACTTTTTTGCGCTGGCTTTTGTGGCCTTTGGGATTCAACACTTTGTTTACGCCCGCTATGCGGCTGGCCTGGGTCCGCCATGGATTCCCGGGCGGCCGCTTTTGGCATATATCATCGGCGCCATCCTCATTGGGGCAGGCGCAGCAATCTTCATTGGGAAGAATACCCCCCTGGCGGCCATAATTCTGGGAGCCACAACTTTTCTATTTTTCTTGCTGCTGTACTGTCCCCGCATCGCAAGCCAGCTGCACAATCCGGGTCCATGGACGAGCGGATTTGAAGTACTTGCCTTATCTGGATGCGCCATGGTGCTGGCCGGAAGCTCGCTCAACGAAAAATAGAACAGCTCCATTTCCCCCGCGGGGCTGCGACTTTGTTCCGTAAGATGCCTGTTATCCGCGGTTTGGCTTCATCACGACTTCCTTATGTGCGGAATGCTAGGCTGAACGAAAAGCTCAGAGTAAGTGTCGTCTCTGGCGAAGAGGGAGAATTGGAATGGCGATATTCAATCGAGGTGGAGGCCGCGACGACGGGGCCTTTGAAATGAAAAGGGACGGCCCGCTCTTGAAGCTCGGGGCCATCGCGATCGGTGTGATTCTGATATTGGCGGTGCTTAGCATTTTCCTGCTTCGCGTAACACGCATCGAAGCAGGACACGTGGGCGTGGAGATCAACCTGGCCGGCAAGCAACGCGGCGCATCGGAAATCCCCGTGCGCACGGGCTGGGTGGTGTACTCGCCATTGAGCACGCAGATCATCGAATTCCCGACGTACGTGCAAACCGTGAAATGGACCAAGGATACGAGCGAAGGCCATCCGATTAACGAGGAGATGGGCTTCAACTCCAAAGAGGGCATGGAAATCTTTGTGGATGTGTCGCTCTCGTATGCCATCGAGCCTTCGAAAGTGCCGGACTTTTACGTGAAGTACCGCGTGGCGGACATGGAGATGTTTACGCACGGCATTCTCCGCGACGTTGTGCGCAACTCGCTGAACGAAGTGGCTTCGACATACGTGGTGGAAGACATCTATGGCGAGAAAAAGGCGGAGTTCCTGGGCAAGGTGGAGACGAAGATCGAACAAAAACTGTCCCCCGTAGGAGTTGGCGTACAGCAATTCGGCTTCATCGGCGCGCCCCGCGTTCCGACGGTAATTGCAACGGCGATCACTGCGAAAGCGCAAGCAATCCAGCAGGCAGAACGAGCCCGCAACGAACTCGCCACGACGCAGGCTGAAGCCGCCAAGAAAATCGCTGAAGCCGAGGGCGACGCCAAATCACTGGTGACCCGCGCGCAGGGCGAAGCCGACGCTAACCGTATCCGCCAGAATTCGCTGACGCCGCAATTGTTGGAACTTCGCCGCATCGAGAACAACCGCGCGCTCATCGACAAGTGGAACGGTCAGTTGCCTTCGGTGCAAACGGGCCAGGGCGGCGGGATGATCCTGCAACTACCAAAGCCACAATAGATTGGCAATCCTAATGCAAAGAGGGCGCTCGCTGTAGCGAGCGCCCTCTTTGCTCAAAAACAAAATCGTCAGTTGCCAGCAGACGAAGGCTTATCCATCGGAGCGTAATAACCGTTGCGGGTGCGTGCCGAAAGCTTGCCACGTCCACGCGGAGGGATCACATCCACGGCGACTGAGCGAAATGTGCCGTCGCGGCGAGTGTTGGTGGAATAGTAGGCCAGTATGTACTGGTTACGGATGTCGTGGGCAACCTGCTCGCAGATACTGTGCACGTCATCCACGTTTTCCGGAAAGTAAGCCAGGCCACCGGAAGCCGCGGCAATTTGCTCCAGCGCTTTGCGCGCTCGCTTGGCTTCCTTCTTGTTTTCCTGTCCAAGCAAGCCAATTGTGTAGATGACCGTGTCGGTCTTCTGAACCTCGCGAATCATTTTCTCCAGCGAATTGCGGCTGGCGTTGTCTTCTCCGTCGGTAACCACAAGCAGGACCTTCTTGTCCTTGGAAGCCTTCTTCAGATGATCGAGCGAGCCAAGAATGGCGTCGCGCAGAGCAGTACTGCCCCGTGAATCGATTCGCTCCAGCGCTTCCTTCAGTTCCGGAACCGAGTTCGTGAAATCTTTATCCAGATCAAGATAAAAATCGTCGTTGAAATTCACGACGAACGCTTCATCATTCGGGTTGCTGGCCTGCACCAGCGTGATGGCCGCTTCGTTCACACGCGGGCGCTTGTCCCGCATGCTCCCGCTATTGTCAATAACCAGCCCCATGCTAACTGGCACGTCCTCGCGCTTGAAAACGGAAATCTTCTGCTCGACCTTGTCTTCGAAAACACGGAAGTTTTCCGGCTTCAGTCCATCTGCAAAACGCTGGCGATCATCAATGACGGTAGTGTGCAGAACGACCAGGTCAACGTTCAGGGTGATTCTTGAACCCTGTTTGCCGGCGTTGGGATCCTGCCCCGGAGGAGGAGGTGCTGGAGTCGGAATTGGAATCTGTGCGAACGCGCCCGACGCGAAAACCACAGTAAGGGCGAGGAACAGAGCGAACACGCGCACAGAAGAAACGGAGCGCACGAAGAAGCTAGTGGCTGGGAGCGTAGTACCCTGTCTTTGAATAGACGCTGAGCGGCGGCAGCCCTTTTGGTGCGCGCAATTTGATTTTAAGCTTGCGCCAGCGAGCGTCGTGCGCCTTGTTGCTTGGTCGATAGCCGAGAACATATTGGTTTCGCAGCTCCATGCCGATTTTCGATGCGATGTCCGGAAGCTCGTCTAGCTTCTCGACGGCAAATACGCGTCCGCCGGTCATTTCTGTTACTTCACTAAGAAGCGACGGGCCGGCCAATTCTTCCGGAGACCGGTTGCGATACCCAAGTGGATCAAAGATACCGATGGCATAGAGCTGGGTATCGGCTTCCTTTACCAGTCGCTTGATATCGCTTTCGTTGTATCTACTGTGATTATCCCCTCCATCCGATAGGATGAGCAAGGCGCGTTTGGCGTTGTGTGCACCCCTCATCTGGCTGAGCCCAAGATAAATGGCATCGAGCAGCGCGGTCCGACCCTTCGGAGCGGTAAGCATCATGCGGCTCTGCAAATCTTCCACGCTATTCGTGAAGGCACTCGTCAACTCGGCGCGCTCATTAAAACTTACGAGAAAAAATTCGTCCTGCGGATTGGCGGTCTTGAAAAATTGCACTGCGGCTTCTCGGGCCTTGGCGACTTTGTTGGCCATGCTTCCGCTGAAATCAAAAATCACACCGATGGAGATGGGCACATCCTCGGCGGAAAAATTGACAACTTCCTGCTCAACGTTGTCTTCGAACACACGGAAGTTGTCCGGTTCGAGCCCGGTGACCAGACGATTGTAAGGATCGGTGACGGTGACGTTGACAAGCGCAAGGTCTACGTCAAAATGAATCGTACCGCCCGGTTTGAATGGCATGCCCCTGGTGTTTTTCCGCACGTCGTCCGGCTTGACGTCCTTAACATCTTTCAAATCTGCGGGTTTGGGCTCGTCTTTTGGTTTGTTTTCATCCGAAGTGGATTGCGCGGAGGCAGAAAGAACAATCAGGAAAGCGAAGAGACAAACGACCAGCAGGGGGCGGAACGAAAAAAACAAAACCCGGAACAACTCTGTTTGTGACCCTAATACGGTCAACCCTAGATGGCGTTTCACGGCACCCCCGTCATCCCGATCTCTCGGGACGGCCGCGCGGTTCGGACTAACCGGAATTCTACCACTCGGCTTCCCGAAAACAAGGACAATTGCTCGATGTTCAGTATTGAACAGTTCGATAAGCCGACCGGATTGCATGGCGTGTGGTAGCATCGCCGCACGGGAATACTTCTCGCACCTCGAAGACCATACCCGGGCGTCAAATATTCCGCGCCTGTCACTAGTTACAGGAGTTGCATTTGAGCAAAGTAGTGGTGGTAATCCCCGCGAGGTACGGCTCAACCCGGCTTCCGGGCAAACCCCTGGTTTCGTTGGCAGGCAAGCCCATGATTCAGAGGGTTTTCGAGCGCGCCAAGATGGCCCAGCGGGTGAACCGTGTAATCGTGGCCACGGATGATGAGCGCATCGTGAAAGCCGTCGAGGCATTCGGCGGCGAAGCCAGGATGACTCGCACCGAACACCGGACCGGAACGGAACGCGTTGCCGAAGTGGCAGCGCACGAAGAGGGAGACGTCTTCGTGAACGTCCAGGGTGATGAGCCACTCTTGGACCCGTACGCGATTGATATTGCAGTCAATGCCTTGCTGGAAGAGCCGCTGGCCTCCATCAGCACTGTGGCTACCCCGATCAAAACTCCCGGCGACATCATGGACCCCAACGTGGTGAAAACTGTTCTGGACTTTGATGACAACGCGCTCTATTTCTCCCGCGCTCCGATTCCCTGGGTGCGCGACACCGCAAGCAAAATCCAAGTCCGACACCTGAAGCATCTCGGCCTGTATGTTTTTCAGCGCGAAGCACTCCTCGAATATCCCACTCTGCCGCAAGGCGAACTCGAACGCATCGAGCAACTTGAGCAATTGCGCTGGATGGAAAACGGCTGGAAGATCCGCGTTGCGGAAGTGGAACACGACGCCGTCAGCGTGGACGTCCCCGAAGACGTTGCTCGCGTGGAAAAACTCCTACAAAAATAACACCGCCCCGCGGGTACTCCACAGGGCGGCCAATTTCGCTGACTCAAAGTAACCGATCTCAGGGTGTTTGCTGGGCTTGCAGGATTCCGACCACGATGCGGGTCGCGCTCGAGCTGGAGTTTGCAAAGAACGCAAGCTGCGGGCTCACAAAGTAAACCACACAATTGACGGTGGACGCGGAAGACGAAGACTTATTGTAAATGACGGTCATAGTGTTGCGGTTGCCGTCGGCGGTGGTTCCGTCACTGCCCCCAATCGAGATCGTACCACTGGCAGCAAGGTTGGTCTGCGGGGTTCCGGTACTGAATTGGAAAATGTCGTCCGTTCCGATGAATGCCAAACTCGCAACGGTGGCTTGTCCAAGGAGATCTTCCTCATCGTTTGCGTTCCCTCCTTGTTGAGAGCTCAAGCCGCTCCAGTTGTAAGCATACGTTCCCGTAATGTTGCTGGTCGAGAAGGGTCCGCCAACCTGCGCGGCGATCGTGCCATCCGCGACGGCGACTGGAAAGGTGGTGCTGTCCACCGTCGTTTCCTGAATGACGCCCTGCGACGCCGAGCTCAAATAGAAAATGTAGATCGAAGGAGCGCTTTTAAAATTAGGATCTGTGAATGTGAGAGTTCCACGACCGGGAGTTACCGGATCGAGCGTAATGCTCATGTTCGTCGTGTTATCGGTTGCGATAAACCGGAGGGCATCGTTGGAGTCCTGGTGCACGTTGCTGATGGTCGAACCTGCCGCGGTGAAACGCCCTACTCGCGTTAGTCCCCCATTGAAGGACGTACCCGCAACGAGATAAGCGAAGCTGGAATTGAGGCCAGCGACCGTGGTTGGAACGCTATTGTTCTGCGCGACCGCGTCGCCAGAGAGCATTCCTCCGTTGGTGCTGATGAACCTCACGCGGGTGGCGTCAACGATATAGAAAACGAAGTTTTGCCCCCCGATGAGCGCAAGACCTCGGCCAAAGGTGGAGATCGGAAATGTTAGATTCAGGTTGTCTTCGGCAAAAGTGCCAGAGAGAGAACCGTTCACAAGCTGGAAATTGTCGTTGTCATCGAAAAACCCGCTGCTGATGGTTGCATTGTTGACGTCAAATTGCCCGATGAAGGACTCCGGAGCCACATTCACATCTAATCCCGCGAAGTCAAAAACATACGGGCCCGTTACCGAGCTCAACGTAAAAGGTCCGCCGGTTTGCTTGGTGAAATTGCCACTACCGGTCGAGGCTTGCGTCTGGCTCGAAGTCTCGTCAATCATCAGTCCGTCATTTGTAGAAGTCAGGACAATCGCAAAGTTAATCGCAGATGCTGTGCCATTTGAATTGAGGTTCAAAGTAAGCGTGCCACGGCCATCGGCGTTGACTGTGTAATTGCCGCCCGAAATTTGGACCGCCGGACTGACAGTCCCGCTAGCGTTCACATCCTCGACTCCGCCCGTAATGCTGCCCTGCCCATTAGCAGTGAATACTCCTGTTCGTGCCAAATTGACTTCAGAGGCCCCCGTGAACACCTCCCCGCTCGTCGTAAAAACATATTGCCCGTTCAAACTGGCAACGCTGTATCCCCCGACAGGAGGCGGAGGTGCAACTGTGCTACCGCCACTGCACGCCGCGCCCCAAAGAGCCGCAGCCGCCGCGACCGCAAGGAGCAGGCGCTTCATCGCACACCTCGCAGCGCTTCGATCTGTGCTGGCGTCAGTGCCGAGGCAGGAGTGAGCAGCGCACCTCTGCTGTTGCGGAGTGCCACTGCTTGCGCGCCTTTCTGTACGATGCGCACCGCAAAAATATTTCCATCCCCATAAGCCAAGTTTTCACCCACGATTCGAACGCTATCGCCAGCGTTTAGTTCAAAGTGATTGGCTTGCAATAGTTTGGCGTTGCCAAGATGGACGTCAACCTGCCCGGAAGACGTTTGCAGCAGCACGTGTGCGCCCATGGGCGGCGTGTTCGAAACCTTCTCGAATTTCACGACCGTGCCAACCAACGATACTTCGCGGCTCAGATTGTAGGCAACGAGCCGCGCCGGCGCAATCTGTGCGCTTTGTTGCGCCTCGGCGGAATAGCAAAGTGCCAGCGCGCTCACAAAAATAAACGTAACTGTTGTAATTCGAATCGTAGGTTTCATCTCACCTTCCCACTTGCGAGAATTGCACTCGAAGCCTTTCCACGCTGCGGGGACTGAACGCAACCGCCGTTTGTTCCGCAAGTCAAAAGGTTCAGCTTATTAGATGGCATCTATGCAGCCATTGGTTTCCAATTGCTGCAAGATTTCCAGCGGCGCAACAATTCCGGAGATCCGGAGAACGTCACCCTCCACAAGGTATTCCCCATTTGTTGCAAACCCGTTCCCGGCAAAAAAGTCTTGCCATTCCGCACAGAAAAATTATGCGTTTTGCTTCGCAAAGACTTCGATTTGACAGATTTGCAAGTCCCGTCCATAATTATGCGTACGTCACTCCTGTGGAGGGCAGACAAGCCCGGCGAGGAACGCGGGCTATAAGGATGGCGCCAAAATATATTTTTGTAACCGGCGGTGTTGTTTCCTCACTTGGGAAGGGCGTAGCCGCCTCCTCCATCGGATGTCTCCTCGAAAGTCGCGGTTTCAAAGTCACCCTGCAGAAATGTGATCCGTACCTAAACGTCGATCCCGGTACGATGAGCCCTTTTCAGCACGGCGAAGTGTTTGTCACCGAAGACGGCGCGGAAACCGACCTCGACCTCGGCCACTACGAGCGCTTCCTTTCGGCCCGGATGAGGAAGTGCAACAATTTCACCACGGGACAGATCTACGAGTCGGTGATCAAGAAAGAGCGCCGCGGCGACTATCTTGGGCGCACCGTGCAGGTAATCCCGCATGTCACCGACGAGATCAAGGCCTTCATCGCTCGCGGCGCGGGCGAGGCGGAGGTCGCGATCGTCGAGATCGGCGGGACGGTGGGCGACATCGAATCTTTGCCCTTCCTCGAAGCCGTGCGGCAGATGGGCCTCGAGCTGGGCGACGACAACACCTGCTATCTCCACCTCACGCTCGTGCCTTTCATCAAGAGCGCCGGCGAGATCAAGACCAAGCCGACGCAGCACTCCGTGAAGGAGCTGCGCGGCATCGGCATTCAGCCCGACGCGCTGCTGTGCAGGTCGGACCGGCCGATACCCGACGACGAGAAGAAGAAGATCGCGCTCTTCACCAACGTCAAGGCGAGGGCCGTGATCTCGGTCTGGGACGCGGATTCGATCTACAAGATTCCATGGATGCTGCATCAGCAGATGCTCGACGAGATCGTGTGCCACAAGCTCGGCATCATTGCCAGGCCCGCCGACCTCAGGGCGTGGAAGAAGCTGGTCGAGGCGCTGGAGCATCCGCAGCACGAGATCACGATTGCGATGGTCGGCAAGTACGTCGATCTCACCGATTCGTACAAGTCGCTCAACGAGGCGC
>JBGPDI010000063.1:0-29211 GCA_041482215.1 Candidatus Acidiferrum sp.
TGACGCCAGCGGAAGGTAGACAATGCCGCGCTCAGGATCGAGGCTCAGACCGGACCATGCGTTGGCACCATTCGCAGTCTTCCATGCGTCCTTGGGCCACGTGTCATAACCGAATTCGCCGGGATGCGGGATCGTGTGGAAGATCCACCTCAACTTTCCGGTGCGCACGTCATAGGCGCGAATATGACCGGGCGTCGCGCCAGTGCTACCGAGAATAATGAGGTCTTTGTAGATCACGCCGGGCGAATTGACGTTCACCGATACCGAGCGTGGATCTCGCCCAAGGTCCTGACTCAGGTCGACCTTGCCGGTATCGCCGAAACTTTCGATCAGTTTTCCGGTGTTGGCATCTACCGCCATCAGTCGATTGCGCGAGGTGAACAAAATCCGCTCATCAGTTCCGTCGGCCCAATAGCAAACGCCGCGCAATCGCCCATTGCCGCTAACCGGCGCTCCCTCAGCCGGATCGTAGACCCAGTTCTGCGTGCCAGTGGCCGCATTGAGACTGAAAATGCGCCCCTTCGGAGAGGCGAAATACATGCGTCCTTTGACGACGATGGTGTCACCTTCCATGTCGTTGGTCGGGGCGCCATCACCAGTTTCAAACGTCCACGCGACCCTTAGGCGTTTGACGTTCTTTGTATTGATTTGATCGAGCGTCGAATAGTGTGTTCCGTGCGGATTGCCGTGATAAACCGCCCAGTCCGCAGTAGAAGCCTGGGCGGAAGGTTCGGCGCCTTTAGCGGAGGAATGGGCCTCAGCGTTAGGCCCTTGCACCTGGCTGGAGGCGAGTAATGCACACGCCACTGCAATTGCGATTCGTTTCATGGCTCATCCTTCGTGGCGAGCGTATTCGCGTTCGCGTCAGCTGCTCTTATCCATGTTCTTGGTTCTTGCGTCGCTTACTTGCCAGCTGCGGAATGGGTTTCTTCGCTTATTCATGACGCAGCGCCGACGCAAGAAAGTACAGAGGTTTAGCGTTAAATGCAACGCGGACTTTGCGGAGCCTCATTTGTGTTGACGTGCTCTGCATGAAATGGTCCAGCTGGAGTGAGAGACAGCAGACGAAGCCGTTATGAAAACTCGATTACCCTGCGCAGAATGCACGGTCTAAGGCCCGACGAGATTTCTCGCCGGTCCGACGAAAACGCGTCGTATCGACGCAAGAGGTGAGCCGCTAGAAGATAAGAAGTCGACTCGATAACAAGTCCTTGAACCAGATGTGGCGGAAAATCCAGTTCCGTGGTGAACGTGTTGGATATCCGTTGGATCAAATGGTCACGGGTGTGGAAGACATTTATGATCTCGCCCTGCGGTGCTTGTCTCATTCCCGATTCTTCGATGGCGTTTGTGATGAGTGCCAAGGGAACTCGCATACGGATACTGGGCGGGGACGAACCACTCAACGACAGGGATGTCCGGCGGGATGAATGATGACGCTCCCAGCGCAGACAATTCCTTCAAACTTCTTGCTGACCATATCCTGAGACTCGAGTTCAATTGGTTCCAGCCCGGACGTCGGTACATGAAGCTGCTGACGCGTCTGGCGCTGAGCCGCGCCGAGTACGAACAAATCGACAAACATATCGGAGCCTGAGCTGGCGCCGTCCCCGCCGGTCAAGTGGCGCGATGGTAGGCATCTCAGGCTTATCAATCCTTCACAATCAGCGAGGCAACGCACTCGTCGGCTAGTTTCGGTTATTTGGAGCATCCGCCAAGAACCCTTCTGGCTTGCCCCTCCCAAACTCCGTCGAATCAGCAGCCACTTGAGCCGACTCGAGTCTTCCAGAAACAAATGTTTGTGGCGTGACGCCAGCCAAAGACAATAACTCATTGAAACGACCGAGCCTTACGTCTCGTCAGCGAAATGGTAAGCGGCCGGGGCGCCCCCAAGATCGGCGTCGATTCCGCCCGCATTGAGGACCTTCTGCGTGCCGGTCGGTCCTGGAGAAAAATCGCCAAGGAGACGGGATGGACCAAGGGGACGGCAACGTTCCATCTACGGCCAGAAGTTGTTGATTGGAGTTGGTGCGAATTCACTCTATGGCTGGCAAACCGAAATTCCCGCGCTGGAGCGAAGAAAAAGTTGGCGCGTTTTTGCTGAACACTTGCTGAACAATAGACTGCAAATGAGAGCTTATTGGTGCGAATGAGGGGTTCGTAACGCTAACAAAATAAACGAAAATCGGTCTGTGCGAACAGGTCAGGGTGAATTAGCAAACCGCCGCATTCAGCCGCTCTGCCACCTCTCCGCGGTCGGACCGGCCGACAAGAATCAGCCGAATGCGCTGAGTATAACATTAAACGGACATGGGATAGGGGACCAGTTTTTGCGACAAATTTGTATCCATTGATGACCATTTAAGAGGTATTTGCGTCCAATGAGCAGGGTCGGTTGTGAGCGAGCGTCTAACCCTGGCGGGACGGAGATT
This sequence comes from Candidatus Acidiferrum sp., assembly GCA_041482215.1. Classification (GTDB taxonomy): domain Bacteria; phylum Acidobacteriota; class Terriglobia; order Acidiferrales; family UBA7541; genus Acidiferrum. The sequence continues at coordinate 2,433 of JBGPDI010000063.1, forward strand.
CTTTCTTTTCAGGGGTTTTAAACATAGAATGGGACACGAGGCCAGTGGCACCACTTACGTGGGTGGGGCTGGGTCCGACGGAAAAACCCATTTGAGTAAGTCCCCTGTTTTGAGGCCTGAACCCCGAACGTGGAGTAACCCTTCCGCGAAACATTTCGACCCGAACGGGCGTATGTAGGGTAGAGGCAATTGGGCTAGCCGCGGTGTCCTCCGGCGGATTGGTCGTTCATGGGGGCACATGATTTGAAAACCCAGTCGGAAATCTTGAATCACGACAACGGCGTGGTGGATTGAAAGGGAATCGAATGAAGACGTGGCAAAAAGTGGCAATTGGCGTGGGCGCTGTGGTGGTGCTCGGCGGAATTGTTCTGTTCAGCGTGAACCAGGCAAACAAGGGCGTGGTCACTGTTCAAACGGCCAAAGTGGCGAACCAGGATAGCCTGGTGTCGTTGGTAACGGCCTCGGGCGAAATTAAGCCGACGACCTATACGAACGTGAGCGCGCAGGGATACGGCAGAATCACCGAGATCTTTGTCAAAGAAGGCGACAAGGTCAAGAAGGGTGACAAGTTGCTTCTGCAAGAGAACGTGCAGGCGAATGCTGACGTGCAAGCGCAGTCAGCGGCAGTCAATTCGGCAGAGTCGGGCGTGCAGGCCGCCGAAGCCAGCTTTAAGGCAGCACAGGCGGATCTGATCTCTCAACAGGCTAACTTGGAGAAAACCAAGCTGGATTACGACCGCGGACAGGGTCTTTACAAGGATGGCTTGATCCCCAAGCAGGATTTCGATCAACGCAAGACAACTTATGATGCCCAGGTCGCAGCAGTGGATTCATCGCGATCGCGCGTGCAATCTCTGAAAGCGCAATTAGATCAGACGAGGGCTCAGGTCAATCAGGGTCGCGCGGTACTCGTGCACACGCAGGATATCCTGCACAAGACGACTTACACATCGCCGATCAATGGAATTGTGAGCTATTTGCCGGAACGCGTTGGCGACTATGTCGTAATGGGAATGCAGAACGCGACAGGCAGCTTCATCATGACGCTTTCGGACATGTCGGTGGTAACTGCGGAAGTGAAGGTCGACGAAACGGATATCGTCAACGTGAAGTTGGGCCAGGATGCCGACGTGACGATTGACGCGGTGCCAGGAAAGGTTTTCAAAGGCAAAGTCACGGAGGTTGGATCGCAGGCTGTGCTACGCAGTTCGGGATTGACGACTACGCAAACGACCACGAGTACACAAGAAGCGAAGGACTTCAAAGTGGTTGTAACGTTGGCAAGCCCGCCCGAAAACCTGCGGCCTGGGCTTTCGACAACCGCAAAGATCAAGACGGCGGAGCGGAAAAACGTGGTCGCGATTCCAATTCAGGCGCTGGCAGTGCGGACGCGCAAGGATTTGGAAGAAGCGGCGAAGAATGCAAAGAAGCAAGGCAGCTCCAATGTGACGTTGGCAGCACCTCCACCTCCTGCGCCAGGCGATCCGAAGAAGGATGAAGTGCAGGGCGTGTTCGTGGTCAATGGAAATAAGGCCTTGTTCCGCACCGTTGAAACGGGAATTGCGGGCGTAACAGACATCGAAGTTACGAAGGGTTTGCAAGCAGGAGACGAGATCGTCGTCGGAAGCTACAAGGCGCTGCGCACCCTGAAGCCGGAGTCCCAGGTGAAGGTGGACAACAGCGCGCCAAAGAAACAGGACGATCAGCAGAGCTGACGCTCCGCTAAGGACGAGGAGATTCGAATGCCTGTTGAGACAGTAGCCACAGATTCCTACCGGGAAGACCTGGTCAGCTCCGGCGTAGTCATCAAGACGGAAGCGCTGGCCAAGGTCTACGAAATGGGCTCGGAGCAGGTACACGCGTTGCGCGGCGTGGATCTGGAGATTCGCAAAGGCGAATACGTGGCCATCATGGGGCCATCTGGTTCAGGCAAATCCACGCTGATGAATCTGATTGGCTGCCTGGATTCGCCAAGCTCCGGAAAGTATTGGCTGGCGGGGCGACTGGTGAGCGATCTGGACGATGACGAACTCGCTTACATCCGGAACAAAGAGATTGGCTTCGTGTTTCAGACGTTCAATTTGCTGCCTCGCGCGACAGCGCTACACAACGTAGAATTGCCGCTGATTTACAACGGCACGCCCGCGGAAGAGCGCATCGAGAAAGCAAAGAAGGCGCTAGAGCGCGTGGATTTGATGGACCGTATGAGCCACAAGCCGAATGAACTCTCCGGAGGACAGCGGCAGCGCGTCGCGATTGCGCGAGCGTTGGTGAATTCTCCCTCGATCGTGCTGGCTGACGAGCCCACCGGCAACCTCGATTCGAAAACGGGCGAAGAAATTATGGCGCTCTTCAAGAACCTGCACGAGCAGGGGAACACCATCATTCTCGTAACCCATGAGCACGACATTGCTCAGCACGCGCACCGCATCATTTTTATCCGCGACGGCAAGATTGCTTCCGATGAAGCAGTCGCAAAGAAGTAAGCAGACAATTCGGCTCTTTCCTTCCATCAAAATCAGAGTAACGTATCGGCGTGAGCAAGAAACGCGTCCGAGCCGTGGTGTCTTTGCGGGAAGGAAGTCGCGCACGATTTGAAAGGTTGAGCCGAATGGCAAATGAGATCGGAATAAAAGGACTAGCACAATTCAGCGATGTGCTCAGTCAGGCGGCGGAGTTCGCTCAGCGTTACGTTCGAGAGGTGGCCGAACGAAGAGTGGCACCTTCAGAAGCTGCTGTGACCGCGCTTGCAGGAATGCACGAGCCCTTTCCACAATCCTCAAGTGAGCCGAGTGATGTGCTCGCAAGACTGGACGAAATTGGCTCCGCAGCCACTGTGGCAACAACCGGCGGCCGATATTTCGGCTTCGTGATTGGTGGCATGTTGCCTGCGTCGCTAGGAGCCAACTGGTTAGCGGCTGCCTGGAACCAGAATGCAGCGTTGCGCGTGATGTCTCCGATTGCGGCGGAATTGGAAGAAGTAGTAGTTCGGTGGGTTTGTGAAGCACTCCAATTGCCGGTGGGATGCGCGGGAGGTCTGGTGACCTGCGCCACGATGGCGAATTTCTCGGCGCTAGCGGCAGCGCGTTGCGCGCTACTTGCACGCGCAGGGTGGGATGTCAACGCTGACGGAATGTTCGGCGCGCCGCCCATCGAAGTCGTAGTCGGCGCGGAGGTGCATGCATCCATGTCGAAGGCGCTAAGCTTGGCCGGATTCGGAAGTAAACGGGTAATTCTCGTGGAAGCAGACGGCCAAGGACGTATGAAGGCTGACAGAATGCCGCGCTTATCGGAGAGGACGATCGTTTGCATTCAGGCGGGAAACGTAAATACGGGAGCTTTTGATCCTGCCGAGGGAATCTGTCAAGCAGCGAAAGAACAGGGCGCTTGGGTGCATGTGGATGGTGCATTCGGATTGTGGGCCCGAGTATCGCCGAAGTACGAACATTTAACTCGTGGACTTGAGAAGGCTGATTCCTGGGCCACCGACGCGCACAAATGGCCCAATGTCGGTTACGACAGCGGCCTGGTTATCGTCAGAGATGGCGCGGCGCTGCGGGCTTCGATGGGTATCACCGCCGCGTACCTCGAAGCCGGCGCCCGACGGGAGCCGATGTACCACACGCCGGAAGCCTCGAGGCGCGCGCGGGGTGTGGAGCTGTGGGCGGCGATGAAATCGCTTGGGCGCTCAGGCTTGTGTGCTTTAATCGAGCGGACTTGCGACCGCGCGCAGCAGTTTGCGCAAGGCTTTCGGGGAGCAGGAATTGAAGTGCTGAACGACGTGGTGATTAATCAGGTGCTAGTTTCTTTTGGCAGCCCGGAGATGACACGAGAGGTGATCCAGCGCGTTCAGGCAGATGGAACGTGCTGGTGTGGAGGTACCGTCTGGCAAGGGAAGACGGCGATGCGCATCAGCGTGTCATCATGGGCGACCACCGAGGCCGATGTCGAGCGCAGTCTGCAGGCGATTATTCGCATCGCACGCAAAAGCCGCACGGAATCTGCCCGCATAGGCTAACGGCTGTGCGCGACGCTTGAATCTTCTAGATCCGCAAAAGTCTCTGCTGGGGCCAGATGAGTGCCGGAAAGTCGGTCGTGCCACGTGAGCTCGTCTTCGTCCCACATGACCCAAAGGTAGCCTAGAAAAAAGGTGCCCGCGGAAAGCATGTACCCCGCGCTGCGAAGAAGCATTTGCCGGGGTGTAGGCGGCTCGCCGGAAAAACTCACGACCTGCAAGCTTCGCATCATCATGCCTGGAGTTGTGCCGCCGAAGATCGTGAAGAGCGCAAAGTACTGCAAATAGACGATGGCAAAAGTCGTGATGTAAACGGCAGCGGTTAGCTTGCTTACCGTAAATTGTCCGCCAAGCGAACCGAAGAGCACCAGGAATCCGCCATAGGCAAATAACAAAAAAAGCAAATCGGCAAGTCCCGCGAGGCGACGATCATCAATCGATGCTACGGGATGAAGACCGGGCATCGATCGTCGTTCTTCTTCAATGGGCTGCGTTTGCGGAGAAGTCTCTGAATTCGGCAGCTCAGAGACATCAATCACCATTTGCGATTCTTCGAGAACGCGTTTTCTTGAAGGCCGGCCGATTGCGATCGTGAAAGAAAAATCCTCCTCGACGAAAGCAGGGAGCTCTTCAACCGCGGCAGCAGTATGTTTTGGCTTCGTCTCGGGGGGACGATCGAAAGAGAAGTGTGATTGATCGGCCGTGGGAGCGAGCTTGCGCCGACGGGTGCGATAGGCGTCGAGCCGCTGAGCCAACTCACCCCGCCAAGCAACGTCTTGCTCTGTTTGACGGGAGACGACTGGGCACGACTCCTCGTCATCACTCACGCTTGAACTAGAAGCAACACCCCTAGCGAGCGTTCTGTGGACGGAGTTTTCCGAAGATTCTTCCCAGGCCTGAACGCCGACCGAGAAGGATGAATCACAAAAGTTACAGGCGCGTACGCTTGACGGCAAGATCGCGCCACACTGCGAGCATGTTTTTGTCACCGGTTAGTTTTGCGCTGCGGACGCGTCCACTCCGGTGAGGAGAGAACTTTCGCAGAATAGCATGCGCGTGGAATGTCAAGCAGAGAAAGGAAAGAGGTTGTAGCTAAAGAAGCAGCAGTTCCGCGATTGGGGTGCGACGATAGCTTCAGCCATCCATTTGTTGGGCGAGCATGTCCCGGCTAAAGGAGATGCGGCGCTCCAGCGCTACGGCCGCGAAATAGGCGCACAGCCCGCGTTCCGAATCCGTCCAGACACGCATCGAAGGAACAACGCGGGCAAGAGTCGATCGCAAGAGATTCAACAGTCCGAAGTATGCGCCGATGGCCTGCACACTATTGCGATCTTCCGGGCTTTCCGGACAGAGTTGCAGGAGCTGCATGACGCGTTTGAAATCATCACCAGAAGCGAATCTCTGAATGCCCGTAACGTCTTTCACTTCGGGCGAAAGAACCTGCTTCGAGGATGCAGCAATGAGCGAACGGCAATAAGAAATGAAGAATTGCAGCAACGCCGCTGCCGAGAAAACGAATATGCCGGCGGCCATCATCGCGGCACCACCGCAAGGCGTGCGGGAACGAGGCGAGCTTCTTCCGGTAGGCGCCAATAGGCATAGCCCCAAGCCATCGGCAGGAAGCATGCGATGAGCGGCGGCAGAGCTTGTAGAAGCGAGCTCATCCCAGGATACAGATTTCGCAATGCGTAAGTGGCAGCGAAAAGACTGAAATACACACCAAGCGAAAGCACCAGTTGAATGAGACGTGTACGCGTTTCGCGCATTTTCAAGATGGAAGCCCAGAGCAGATAGGTCAGGACTAGGCCAACGAAATAGAGGTTCTGGGATAATTCGACAACGAAACGGCTGACTAGCTTGTCCGACGCTTGATGAACCACGGAGTATGAAAAGATCGCTGTTCCGACCAGTAGCGCAAACGCCATTAGGCTGACAAGCCGTTCCGCCTTCAGTTCGTCAAAAACATAGGAATACAAACTCATGAGTGCAAAGTAGAGAAAAATCGTCAGAAGCGCGTCGGAATAATAGTAAAAATAGACGTATGCACTTGAGGTAAGACCGTAGTGGTGAAATACCTGAAAACGCGCCAAGCTGGACACCAAGGAGGCAGCTACATAGAGGTTTAGGAAGAGATAACGCCGGAAAGCCTTCCTCTTGAAGGCGCACACCAATGCGACCACCTCGAAAGGCGTACACAGGAACCAGAGTATGTACTCAAATGGACCAGGCACGTTTATTCCCTTCTACGCCCCGATCCAGCTTGCAGAGATGTTACCTGGGTCTGCTATAGCTGAACTTCTGTTACTTCCAGGGCGTCGGCGGAACCGGACCACCGCCGTTCTTCCATGGTGTCGGCGGAACTGGGCCTCCACCGTTCTTCCAAGGTGTTGGCGGAACTGGACCACCACCGTTGGCCATTACAACGGAGCCATCACCGTGGGTGACGACTACCGTTTTCAGGCTCATCGCCCCTACCAATACCAACATGGTGAGGAGAATAACCGTGAGTTTGCGTGACATTGTGCCTCCGAGGGAAGAAAAAACCCCTGGCGGCATTGTAACTCTTAAGACACCAATGTCAAGCAGCTCAGGCTACGAGCCTGTTCCGAATTGATACACACTTACCCCTCCCATCGTTTCGATAGACTTTCGCCTATCCGATAGGTGGGACAGTGTTCGATCCCGAGCAGAATAGGTTTCCGCCGTGTTTGGGTCAACGGTACAGGAGTACTAAGACATATAGGACTCGCTTGCCGAGCTGTTAAGCCCCACAGTCTGTACCTGCACGGCGGGGCGGCTAGATGGAGGTCGTTGCACATCTTCAAGTTAAGCGAGAGCGTCCCGGTTACATCCCCCGACGAAGCTTCGCCAATCTCAGGCTTTGGAGTGTGTGCCGGATACAACACCTTGACACCTCCGCACGCGAATCCGTAGCATGAAGAATTGCTTTAGGCCGGCGTAGCTCAGTGGTAGAGCGAGGGTCTCATAATCCCTAGGCCGTGGGTTCGATTCCCCCCGCCGGCACCATGCATTCTGCAAGTAATTTGGGCAAGACCCTACCCCTGGTAGCCTCCCAGTACCAAATGGAAGCCTCTGTAGTCCTAGACGTTTTGGCCTCACATGAATCAATAGGTGAATAGCCCACGCAGAATCGATATCCGATGTGATTTTTCGCTACAGCACCTGTACCTGGAGAATCCGCAAAACCGAAATTGGTTGGAATGTGCGTCAACCTTTCGCACAGCCCCACTGCTCAAGATGATTTCCTCAGTCGAAAGATGCAACGGCCAGCTGCAAGTCTTCAAAAACTTCAAAAAGATTCAGCACGCGCACGAGCTTAAGCGTTTGGACAACAAACTTGGAAGGGTTCAATAGCTTTAGAGATCCTCCGCGCTGCTTGGTGGAGGTGAGATAGCGCACAAAAAGTCCAATGGCACTGGAATCGATCATGGGCACATCTTGTAAATCCAGCAAAAAGTGGAGTTCGCCTGCATCGAGCAAATCCGTCAAAGTTTCGCTGGTTCGATCCAGCGATTCCCCGAGACCGAGCCGGCCATGTAATTTGATGATCTTTACGGATGCCTGAGTTCGAACTTCAATGTCCACTGGATGATCTCTCCATTGCTGATGAAGTCCGGATATTCAGCGAGTTATGCACGCTTGCTTTGACAGAAATCGTCTGCTACAGTGCGCGCTCAAAACTAGAAGAACCGTAGTGAATTTGCAAGAGGGGAAAGTTTCGCCACGGTTCTGACCCCAAGGCGTGGTGGCCATTGGGGCCCGCACTGGAAAGCCAGAGTTTCCGTTTGAAAATTGACCTCATAGGCCTATCCACCCGGTTGCTCGCAGCCCAGGAAGTCACTCCGCGAGCCAGGATCCTCGCGCGCTCAATTGCCGACCTGCTGCCCGGGACAGGCGTCAACGTCTACGTTCTCTCTCTATCGAATGGTGATCAGGCTTGGATGCCGAAGGCCACGGTTGGAGAAGTATCTGTGCAAGCAGAACAAGTTCCTGCTGATTTGGGTAGCCTGGGCGAGTTGTTGGGGGAGAAGAAGGGCTCGCTCTTAGCGGGCAAGAATCTGTTGCGAGAAAAATACGCCCATCTAGACGTGCGCCGCACGCTTCTCTCCCTGGCGTACTTGCCTCTGATCAAGGCTGACGACGTGGTAGGAGCAATTGAGATCCTGAGCTTCGAGAAAGCGATCAGCGAAGAACAGCTCCTTGCCATGGGTCCTCTTGCGGATATCGCGGCGGCTGCGCTGATGGCCGCCCAGAGCTACGAAATGGAACGCCACGAGAGCCTCACTTCCATAAGCCGTATGACGCAACTCTACGACCTTGAAAAAGTGTTCGCTTCCACGTTGGAGATGGACGAGCTTCTCCCCATCATCGGCACAAAGTTCCATGAGGTGATGGAATGTGAAGCAGTAAATCTGTGGCTCGTGCAACCCGACGAAAGTCTGCAGCTGATGCACCAAGCTGGATTTGATCCGACGACGCGGGCTGGCAGCACTCAAAAACCTGGCGAGGGCGTGGCTGGCGATGTTTCGGACAATGGGGAGGCGGTGCTAATCGACCTAGAAGAGGACGAAAGGTTAACTAAACGAAACGCAGGAGTCACGGAGGATGGTGTTCGCTCGCTGCTGGTCGTACCAATCTTGGACAAGGAGTCTCTGGTAGGCGTCGTCGAAGCAGCCAACAAACTCGATGCGATGCCGTTCAATGAAGACGATCTTTTTGCACTCACGAGCCTGACAGAGACTGCTTCAAGCGCCTTGCACAATGCCAGCTTGCTGATGGCGGAGCGCAAGGTGGAGATCCTGGAGACACTTGTCACCGTCAGCCGGGAAATTACCTCCACGCTGAATCTGGAACGCATGCTGCAAACTATCGTAAATGCACCGCAAGCTGTGATTCCCTATGAACGCGCGGCCATCGCGCTCGAGCAACGTGGCAGGTTCAAATTAAGCGCGGTGACAGGCGTCCTGCATGTGAATGAGGATGCGCCGGAGATAGAACCACTCAATGGAATTCTGCAGTGGGCTGCGCTCGCTGGAGAGATCGTGCATGTGCGACAGCACGACGAAGAGATCGATGCCGGCCGCGAGGAAACCAAGGCAAAGTTTCATCAATACTTTCAGAAGACAGGAATGCGCGGCTTTTATGCGATGCCCCTCAGCGACGACACGGGGCGAGTCGGTGTTTTTAGTTTGGAGAGCAGCGATCCCGACTTTCTCGGCCCCGCCCATTTAGAAATCCTGCATGTGATAGCAGCACAGGCCACCGTGGCTTTGCGCAACGCGCAAATGTACAAAGAGGTGCCTTTCATTTCCGTACTTGAGCCGGTTCTGGAGAGAAAGCGCAAGTTCATGGCCATGGAGAAGAAGAGGCGGGCGGCGATACTGATCTTGGCCGCCGCCGCGGTCATTTTTCTGGTTGCTTTTCCTTGGCCACTGCGAGTGGATGGCGATGCAGTCGTCGCACCGGTACGGCGCGCGCAAGTGCAGCCAGAGTTTGAAGGAGTGGTGGCCAAAGTGTTTGTCCATGAGGGTGAGTCTGTGGCCCGCGGACAGGTGTTGGCAGAAATGGACGCTTGGGATTATCGGTTTGCGCTCGCGGGCTCCGAGGCCAAGTACCAATCCGCGCTATTGCAAATGAACCGTTCGCTGGCGGCCAATGATGGCAGTGAGGCGGGGATCCAACGAGTGCAGGCCGACTATTGGAAATCGGAAGTAGAACGGGCGCGGGAATTGCTAGACAAGGCGCAACTGCGCACACCGATTGATGGCGTCGTTTCAACACCGCATGTGGAGAACTTTGCGGGGCGAAGACTTCAGTACGGAGATACTTTTGCCGAGGTTGTGGACGCGTCCAGCGCGGTTGTGGATGTTGCAGTTGACGATATAGATGCCGGTTATTTGCGTCCTGGTTCGAAAGCGGTCGTCAAGCTAAACAGCTATGCCGTGCGCACTTTTCACGGAAAGGTCGCGGTAGTCAGCCCCAAGGGCCAGCTACAAGGAGAATCGCGTGTGTTTTTCGCGCGAGTTCTTGTACCGAATAGCGATGGCTCGATTCGAACCGGTATGGAAGGCCGCGGAAAAATTTCCGTCGGGTGGTATCCCGCCGGTTATGTGCTTTTCCGTCGGCCGGTTGTGTGGCTCTATTCCCGGCTGTGGACGTGGTTCGGATGGTGAAGATGCAGCGAGTGAAATTCATGAATAAACCTTTGCTCTTTGCGTTCATTGGCGCGGCGATTCTTGCAGGCGGGTGCGGAGATACGAAATCGGAAACTACCGCTGCCCCTGCAGCTCCCCCTGCTGCCCCGAGCAGTTCGCATATTCCAGCAAAAGCGGAAGAATCCATTACGGTTTCAGGCCCGCTGATTGTGGAACATCAAGTGGACGTCATGGCTCAGCGCGACGGTATTATTACAAGCATTTCCGCGGAAGCCAGCACACGGGTGAAATCTGGCACGGTTCTCGCGCGGCTCGACGAACGACAGTTGACGGCAAACCTGGAGGCTGCTCGTGCCAAGACGCGGAGTATTGAGGCCGATCTAAAGAATTGGCAGGCGGAAGCCGAAGTCATGCAAGCAGATTATGTGCGAGCGCAAAAATTGTGGGACCTAAAGCTCATTTCCGAAGAGCAGCTGCAGCACGCAAAGTTCAAGGCCGAATCGGAGCAGTGGGACATCGGCAGAGTGCGCGAACTCTTGAGCACCTCGAGGCAAGAAGAACGCTCGTTGGAGCTAGAACTCGAGAAAGCGAGCATCACCGCACCATTCGACGGTCTGGTGGCTCGTCGTTACGTTCGAGTCGGACAAACTGTGATCAAAGGGGAGAGACTCTTCTGGGTGACGGCCGAGGGTCCCTTGCGTATGCGATTCACCCTGCCCGAAAAGTTTGTGGGCCACTTGAAAAAGGGCGAAGAATTGCAGTTGACCTCACCCGATGCATCGCAGGAGAAACATACGGCAAAGGTGATTGAAGTCAGCCCCGTGGTTGATCCGTCCAGTGGAACCATCGAGATCCTTGCCGAGATCGTGGGAACGCGGGGCGAATTACGCCCCGGCATGACCGCAAACGTGCGAGTGGCTAATCCTCGATGAACATAACTCGCGCGCTCAACGCCGCGCTGCCCGAAATACCGGCGCGCGCGGTGGCGCAGCACCAGCCCCGTTTGGATCCACGGTTCACTTTTAAGGAACACCTGGACGATGGGGAACGGGTCATCCGAGTTTATATACCCAGTGTTGAGGCGATGTACAAATTCGAGCCGCAAAACTGGGCCCTTATCCAGCTGTTTGATGGAACGCGGACTTGCGAAGAGATAGCCACGCTGTATTCCCGCCAGACAGGAATGGAATACTCCACGGAAACCATCCGGGAGTTTGCGGACGACCTTGAAACCGCAGAGTTTTGGTACAAGACGCCGCAAGAAAAAAACGTCCGGTTGATGCAGAAGAGCGCTGCAGAGCGGCGCAAGCTCCTGAAACCGAAGAGCAGGTATGGCGATTTGTCCGAGATACTTTTCCCGGCGCTGAATCCCGATCGGTTTCTCACCTGGTTGGTTGAACGGACGAGTTTCATATATACGCAGTGGTTTACCCTTTTGACGTTGGCAGCCTTCGCTCTCAGTGCGGGCATTACGATCACGCATTGGTCGGAAATAGGACGCGACACTCTGGAGTTCTACAACTTTTCTCATAAGACCTGGGGTGATGTTGCCGAATTATATTTTGTGGCCATTTGGGTCTTGTTCTTGCATGAGATTGGACATGGCCATGCCTGCAAACACTATGGGGGCCGCGTGCCCGCGATGGGGTTCGCATTGATTTACCTGGCGCCAGCTTTTTACACCGACACAACCGAGGGTGAAGTTCAGGGAACCCGATACCAGCGTCTGGTCATCGCACTGGCAGGCGTCTGGGCGGAATTAATGGTGTATGCCATCATCACGCCTATTTGGTGGGGGACCCCTCCCGACACACCGGTTCATAACGCCGCCTATTTCTTGATGCTGATCACAGGGATTGCCGCGGCTGTGGTCAATTGGAACCCGTTGATCAAGTTGGATGGTTACTACATGCTGTGTGAAATCCTCGGCATGGTGGACCTGAAAGAGGATTCGACCGCGTACGTGTCAGGTTGGGTGAAACGCCATGTCTGGGGCCTGCCCGTGGAAGTGCCGTACGTTCCTAAGAGGCGCCGGCTAGGCTACGTTGTTTATGCTCTTTTGTCTGGCTTGTACAGCTATACAGTGCTTTATGTCGTTGCCCGCTTTGTAGGCAACGTCTTCCGCAACTTCGATCCCGCTTGGTCATTTATCCCTGAATTGACAACAGCGGCGCTGATCTTCCGATCCAGAATCCGCCTCTTGGTGAACTTTATGAAATTCGTTTATTTAGACAAGAAAGACCGGGTGCGTGCCTGGTTTACGCCACAGCGCTCGTTGGGAGTAACCGTGGGAGTACTTGCAGTTATGTTGTTGCCCCTGCGACACGACTCCGTGTCTGGACACTTCATCCTGGAACCATCGGTGCGCTCAGTCGTGCGTGCCACGGTGCCTGGCATCGTTACGAATGTCTACGCGGATGAAGGAGAATCAGTTGCCGCTGGATCGCCCCTCTTGCAGTTGCGAAACCTGCCCTTGCAATCGAGATTGGCGCACAGTGAAGCAGACTACGGCGTTGCCTCTAGCCGCACCAGAGCGGTAGCGTTGCGCTATGGAAACTTTGGTCCTGCTGCGAAAGAACAGGAAAGACTGTATCGGCAGACGAGCGTGCTTTCTTCCGAAGCTGCCAACCTTGAGCTCAAGAGCCCTATTTCCGGAGTAGTCCTCACGCCACGGGTGAACGATCGCTTGGGCGCATACGTAACCGAGGGGACAGAGTTGGCCGAGGTTGCCGATGTAAGCCAGCTACGCGCACGCATTTATGTTTCTGAGCATGACATGTACAAGCTGCGAGTCGGTTCCCCAGCTAGTCTGCAGGTGGAGGGCATGTTTAAAAAGTGGAATGCTCAAGCACTGGCCATTTCTCCGGTATCCACTGAGATTGCGCCGGGACTTGGGGACCAAAGCCAATATAAGGGCATGCGACCTCCCAATTTCTACTCCGCGGATCTCCTGGTGGCAAACCAGGATGGAAAGCTTAAGCCCGGGATGAGCGGCACAGCCCGCGTCTATGGCCAGCGGCGAAGTTTGGCGGGGTTTATCTGGCAGGAAGTAAAGAACTTCGTGGGCCGAAAAGTCTGGTGAGCAAACCAAGAAGGCTGCCTTGAGGCAGCCTTCTTGGTTTCGACAATATCAAATACTCACTCCAAAAGATTATGCGGTTACTTTTTCCCGGCCCTTACTGCTCGAACTGCTCTCACCGCACGTACTGCGCGCACTGCTCGGACTGCCCTGACCGCTTTGACTGCCCGAACCGCTCGAACTGCCTTGACCATCTTCACGCCCTTGGTGCCCTTCACTTCACCGACTTCTGACAACGGGGCGCTGGCGACGTTGGCCTTTTTCGCGGTTTGCAGGGTGCTGATAAGCGACTTTTTATTGATTGTCATGGCTGAGCTCCTCTGGCTTTAAGTTTTTGTCCCGGTTTCCCGTGTGACGCAGAACTATATGCACAATGGATTCCAAACCGCGCGGAAGAAACTCTTCGAACCCCCTCTACCTAAAATCAATAACTTACGGAAGCAGAGCCATGAAGAATGCGGCGGCTCCAGGTCAAAAATTGACCCTTGGGTTAAATTTTCACCCACGATGGGTTAATTTTTAATCCTTTTGAAGGCCAAGTTTGCGGCATAGGTACTTCATCCGCTGGAGATCCATGCGCAGCAGCGCCGCGGCCGCAGTCTTCTTACCCCCGGTGCGTCTCAATGCTGCGTTCAGGTAGGCAATCTCTATACGCTGCATCTCGGCATCAAAATCCACGCCTTCCTCGGGTATTAGAATCGCCTCGTGGCTGGCGGTGCTGGCATACAGGAGCATCTGAGGCAACTGCTCGGCGGTAATCACCGTGCTGTCGTTCATTACCACCAGACGCTGAACGATGTTTTCGAGTTCCCGGACGTTCCCCGGCCAAGCGTAATCTTCTAAAATCTCCATTACGTCGGGTTGCATGCTCTTCACAGGCTTCTTGGCCGAAGCACAATAGACGCGCAAGAAATGATCGACGAGAAGAGCCAGATCGCCTTTACGCTCTCGCAGAGGCGGAATCATGATGGGAACGACGTTGATGCGGTAATAGAGATCTTCTCGAAATTGGCCCTTTCGCACCAAGCCTTCCAAGTCTTCGTTCGTGGCGCAAATCAATCGGAAGTCAATTTTCTTAGTGGACCTTCCTCCTAGTCGCTGGACACTGTGTTCTTGCAGCACTCGCAAAAGCTTGCTCTGCAGATTTGGATTTAGCGTGGTGATTTCGTCGAGAAACAATGTGCCGGTGTGTGCGGTCTCAATGAGCCCCGGTCTTGCCGCATCGGCGCCAGTAAAGGCGCCTTTTTCGTAGCCAAAAAGTTCTGATTCGATCAGCGATTCTGGAAGAGCGGAGCAGTTCAAGCAGACATACGGATTCTCCGCGCGGCTGCCGGATTGCACAATGGCTTGTGCGATCAGCTCCTTGCCCGTCCCGCTTTCTCCGCGCAAAACCACACTGGTATTGCTGCTTGCGACCGCCTGGATGGCTTGATAGACCTTTTGCATGGCGGCGCTCCCGCCAATCAGAGAACAAAAGGCGGATTTGCTTTCCACTTGCTCGAGCAGTCGGCGCCCTTCCATTTCGAGTGCGCGATTCTCGATGGCTCGGGTGAATACGATCTCCAACTGCGTGTAATTCACTGGAGCCAGGAAAAATTCGTCGGCGCCCGCCTGGCTCGCTCTCAGGGGAATGCTGCGATCCTGGGAGCCGCTCATCGCCACCAAGACAACGTCTTCGCGAATCGCACGAATCTCCTTCAGCACATCGATCCCGTCCCTTGCACCTTCGCCTATGCTGTCCAGATCGAACAGGATCCCATGAAGCTGAGGGTCTTCCACTGCGGCTTTGATTTGCTCTTCGGTGCTGGCCAGTGTCGCCTTAAAGCTGCCAGCAAGGGCGCGGCGTATTTCGGGGAAAGCGGATTCCTCAACGGTAACAACCGCTATGCAAAAAGGTTCGCGGCTAGGGTCGTTCCACTCGGGAGGCATGGGCTTATTGGAGTCGAATTATAGGAGAAGGCTGCCGTAGTTGAAAGGGATTGTAACTGGATAGCAGGCGGCTCATGCTTCTATCGTCTTCCCCCGCAGCTTCAAATCGAATTCCTAATGACTCGTGACGTAATATGCTGAATCCGGACCATAGGGTCCAAGGATCAGAACTGAACACCAGAGGCGCATTGGAAAATGATTTGGGCAATTCTGCTGACTTGTGCAGCAACGTAAAAGCATGAGCGTTCACTCCGCGTTCCCGGGTCTTCTGCGTGAGTCTCCAGCCGTCGTGTATGTAAATTCCGTAGCCGGCGGAGGGCGGGCGCTCGTCTATCTATCGCGAATCCAAAGACTATTCGAATCGCTCGACGTTCAAGCGCAATTCATCGAGACCAACAGCGCGGCGAAGCTCGAAGCCTTGGCGCAACAAGCCATTTTGCAAGGACGGCGTTCGCTTTTTGCGATGGGTGGGGACGGAACATTTCAAGCCTTGGCAAACGCCGCGTTTGGTGCTGATGTTCTCTTAGGTGTGCTGCCTTCAGGGGGAGGCAATGATTTTGCCGCTGCGCTCGGTTTGCGAGGAGGCCTCCTCGAAGCTGCTGAAGCAATCCTCTGCGGCAAACCACGCTTTGTGGATCTGGTGAGAGTACGCACTGTGGAAGGCCGAACACGCTTATATGTTGGTGGGGGTGGGATTGGACTTGATGCCGAAGCCGCGCGCTTCGCAAGTGGAGCATACCGGCGATTTCCCGGCCGAATGCGTTACATCGCGTCAGCGCTTCGAGCGCTGGCGGGTTTCGAGCCCCTTGAAATCCACGTCGAGTTTCCCGGGAGCAATCTCATTTCGCAAGATGCAAATGTCTTGCTGGCAGCCGCGTTGAATACCCCGACCTATGGCGCAGGTCTGAGACTGGCCCCTGCAGCAGCCGTGGACGATGGGTTGCTCCACATCGTGCTAATCGAAGACATCGGCACTCTAGGAATATTGAGGCTGTTACCACGGCTCATGGGGAGCGGCGAACTTCGAACTTCACATATTAAGCGCTGGCAGGTTCAAAGAGCGCGGTTCGCAACAAGAACCCCCTGCCTATTCCATGCTGATGGCGAGATCATCGGTTCAACGCCAGTGGAAATCGAAGTGGTCCCCAAGGCGATCCAGATCCTGGCCCCCGCGCCTCAGTAACTATTTGGCATGGGCGTTGGCACCGAGCAACAACTGCGGCAGCTACGCAACGATTATTGAACCCAATCCAGTACCAGGCCGGTGTAACGCCTCTGAAAGCCCGCGAAGTCGCCAAACGACGGGGACGTAATGTTGTTAAACACATCATGCGGGTTCTGGCGATTGGTGATGTCCGTCGAATATACACCGAGACGCACCTTATGAATCTTGGAGCTCTCAGTGTGCGGAATGTGAAAGGAAAATTCCCGATAGAGTCTCACGTCAAGTGAGAAGTAAAGAGGGAACCGCTCGCCATTGGGTGTGCCTACGTAGTTCTGCAAAACGTCCACATTTGAATACGGCAATCCCGAATGCACGTCCGCTACCGGGCTAATAACCATTTTCCAGGGAAGACCGAAGAAACCGGAGGCTACGACGCGACCTGGAACGTCTGACGCGAGGATACCGTTTACATTCGGCCGAATAACAGGAACCTGGAAGGGGACAATAATATCCGAAATTGTGTTGAGGTCACCGCGACCCCGGCTCCAGGTGTAGGAGAGGCTCATATCAGCGCGCTTGCGAAAGCTATAGTGAGCGGTGATGTCCGCCTGACGATATTGTGATGCGCCCGTGTTCTTCAAAGCTAGCAATCCGTTTCCTCCCGCGGGGTCGAGCACCGGATCAAGAAAAAAGAGATCAACGGTATGGCTGTCGAGATAGCTTGCCCTTAGCTGCAGATTCTTTTTCAGCTGGTGTTCAATCACGGCATTCCAGCTAAATGTGCGCGGACTGGATCCAGGGTCGTGAGGCGCACCCGGCGCACCCGGGGGTATGCCCGAAAGAAGATAGGAATTTACTAAAACCATCGGCTGGCCTATGAGAGCGCCGGTTGTATCGAAGAAGCTGAGCACTCGATCCTGATTGCTGGTGAAGTCCGCCGCAAGCAACGGGACATGGCCGTATACTTCTGCGGCGCCGGCACGAATTACAGTATTTCCGCCCTTCAGCGAATATGCTGCGCCGATGCGTGGCGCAAATGCCGCCTCTCGGCCGATAGATTGACTGGTCAATCGCGCCCCAAAGTTGAGCGTCAAATGGTTGTTCAGGGACCAGTGATCCTGGATGAACTCCGCGATTTCTGCATCCGACGCACTCAATATGCCTGCGCCTTGGAAATTAATCTGTTCGGCTACCAAACCGTCTTCTGTCAGCAGCTCGATGGGATGAGAAACATTGGTGCTGCCATAGCTGCGATACAAGATGTCGGTGCCAAACCTGATTTCATGGCTACCGTGCCAGGACTTTGAGGAAAGTTGATAGGCGGGCAAGACCTCCAACTGGTTGGCCTTTCGGTTCCACGTATTGAAGTAGTTGCCGCCCCAGCCCTCGGGTGAGATTTCCATGTCGGCGGGGCCCTGCCCGTGCGCGTTGCTGTCGAAGCGAGTGTATCGAACGAGGGTGTTCAGCACTGCGCCCGAGGTGAACTGGTAGGAATCGGAGAAACCTGCGGACACCCCACTTCGGCCATAGCTGGTAGACGCGCTTTGTGGGATCAGCGCATTGATGTTGGCGAAATCGAGTTCCATGGGGAAGACAATGACGTTGAAGTTCAAAACGTGCTTTGGAGAAAGAATGACCTGAACGTTAGTAAACGACGTAAGGCTTCGCGTCTTTACCTCATTCACTGGAAAGGACAACCCTCGCACAGGCTGTTTCCGAATTTCGTAGGTAACCTCTTCCGTGAAATTCACCTTATTTTTGATTAGCGGGCCGCCGAAAAGAAATCGAGGGGTCCAGTTGGCGATGCCCACGAGGTTGCCGTTCTTACCTCGGAACGCGGGGATAAAATCCCGGAGCTTGTAATCCCAGGTGCCGGACGGAGGTTTCGTTTCGATGGTCGTCAGCCCACCCGTAAAGCCTCCGTACTCGGAGCTCTCGGGCAAATTGTAAACAACCATGGACTCGATGACATCGACGGGAATCGGAATTGAAAAACTTCCCGAGACGGGATCCACATTTTCTGCCGAATCCACTACGAGCATCCCCTGGCTCTCGGCTTGGCCCTTGAAAGTCAGCTTGCCCGTGGAAGTCCGAACGACTCCGGGAATTAGGGACAAAGCCTCCGTAAATTTCTGCGTGGGCAACGGCAGGGCTTCCAATTGCTCAGTATTGACTGTGGCAGTTATCGCCACGTTTTGCGTGGCGATTTCGGTGGCCTCACCTTGAACTTCTACCTGCTGCGTGACGGAATTAATCTGCAGAACGACGTCCTTAACCAGTGCTTGGGTCGCTCCAAGAGTTACTGTGCCGGACCAAGTTTTGAAACCCTCAGCACTCGCCTCCAGTGTGTAGCTTCCGGCGGCAAGTTGAGTGAATTCGTAGTGGCCCTCCGCATCGCTAACCGTCGATTGGGGTACTGTTCCCTGAGAGGGACCAGTCAATTTCAAACTGACTCCGGGGAGGTTATCTGCGGTTCCCTCTCCAGAGACAACCGTAATCCTTCCGGCAATCGAGCCTTTAGCGGTGCCCGAATTTGCACCTTGTGGTTGCTCGGCAAATGTTGAACAGGCAAACAGAATCGCCGCAATAGTAATCGTCCAGCGAGCGCCAAACAGTAATTTTCGAGCCATTTTCATTGTTATTGCAGTCAGTCCTCGCAGGCGAAAAAGATGGTTTTCGATGAAGACTGATTTTCCACCCCTCGACTGCTCATTCGACGCCCCAAGCCCCTCTGGGGTTGCGTCACAGTTTCACTCATGTGCCTGAATCGCCTGCTCGCGCACCAAACTTGCGCACATCCATTCGCTGGATGCGAGTGGCCCTTAATTAAGGCGTATTCTTATGAAACACCTTGCGGCGAATGTCTGGCCAAAATTCCTTCAGTTCGTTGTCCATACCGTCATACAGAATTAGGAATGCAAAACTTGTGGCATTCCGCGAAGCCGTCCGATCCTCCGGCGCATGGTAGATATTTGAAAACGCGGCAGCGACGGCATTGCCGACCGTTTCCGAATAATTGAAGCGATCGTGGCCCGAATCCGTGCGAATGACAAAGAGCCGGTTGACGGCATGATAGGCGCGGTGCACGAAGCGGCCTTTTCCCAACTGGTAATAACGCGGATCTTCATGAAGCAAACTTGGGAAGATCGCGGTCGTCATGTAGGTGCCGATGCTGTTGTCGGCAAACGAAGCGCTGTAACGTTTTCCGTACGCGCCCCATCCTTGTCCCCACTCTTTTGGATCATTCTTTGCTTGCGCTATTCCGGCGAGGATCCCGTTAAACGAGTATGACCCCCAATCGAATACTCCGGCGGTCGCCAATCGGAACTTCTGTCCGGTACTAAGCGGAGGAAGCTCTTTGGCGTTTTCAACTGTCCCGTAATTTGGCATGACTTCGAAGATGCGATCGTTGACTGTCCCGGTTTCTTTCTCGAGCTTGCTCTTTCCAACCGTCTCGCCCTGGGTATCTTTATCCTTCCCACCCTTTGCATTAGTAGTTCCCGTATTCGAAGGGGCCGGGACAGGCTGCGGTGGTGTTTGCTGCTGTGCCAAGACAGGCGAACCGAGGAAGAATAGTCCAGCAAGAACGGAAATCACGAGAGGACGTTTCATCCCATTTTGTGCGTTCATAACCAACTCAAATTATCTCCGTGAGCCACATGCAAACCATCCACAAATGGGATGACAGCGTTCCCATAATGCTAAGGTTCCCAATTGGATTCGTCTCATGAAGAAAGGGTTTCACCTGCGATTGATCCACAGGGAAGGAGAACGTTACGAGGCCCGGTGATTTCAGCTACAGTCCGGACCTGCGTGCCGCTATGCAAAGTGAGTTCGGCAGCAGGCGCGCAACAAAGGTCAGCTCTTTTTCTTGTCTATTTTGAGATTCAGAACGATGTCCTTGCGACTGTCGAAGTTGGAGACTGTCCTGGTAGACGACTTCGTTCCTTCTTTTTCCGCGTACAATTCGTAATCGGCATTGGGATCGAGACCGCTGAATCGATAGCTGCCAGTATCATCGGTGTAGCTGCTGCGAACCGTATTTGTGCGCATGTTCTTTAGAAAAACCACACTACCGGAAAGTGGCGTATCGGATTTGTCTCCTACGACGCCGCGAACGGTTCGGAGTTGAGCCTCGCGTTTCTTGTCCTGGGCCACACCTATGGTGGCTATCAGCGACAGCACCATCGCAAAACCGCAAATGCGCCGCAGCATGTTCATCCCTTGCCTCCTGCGGTTGGCTGCATTCGGAACACCATGTTTTCCTCGTTCATGCCGTTCTTTGCGTCCACGGTGCGCGTCTGGTCCGCGAAACCCTTTGCGCGAACCACCAGCTCATAGTTTGAACCCTGGGGCACGCGCACTGCAAATTCGCCACGGGAATTCGTGTAGCTTTCCCAGTGGAATTTCTTTTCGCCCACTCGCCGGATTCGCAATTCGACACCTGGGAACGAGAGGGCTTTGTCTGTAAAGATGGTTCCATGGATCAGAAAATCATTCGCATGGCTATATTTTGTTTGGCCGGGTTTGCTGGAAGAGTTTCCAGGAGACTGTGGAGCAGGCGCGCCGGGCGGCGCAGTCGCAGGATCCTGCTGCTGGGCAAAAACAGTAACCAGCGGGGCGAGAAGCGCAACCGTGCAGAAAATAGTGATCCATCGCGGTCGGCCCATAATTTGTCTCCTTGCAAGATTAGATGGCGGGGCGAGCGCCGCAGGATGCCAGGGCAAGAGGACCGTGGCACTTATTCCTCGTCTTCTTCTTCGTCTTCCTCGTCATCATCATCGTCGATGAGGTCGCCATTTTCCTTGGTCTTGCCTTCTTCTTCGTCGTCATCGTCCTCTTCATCCAAGTCATCGGAAATGAGGTTCAGATGGACGGGATGCGTCTGCGAGACCTCGAGCTCGGATTCACACTCGGGACAACTCAGGATCTCGCCTTCTTCGACTTCGTCTTCATCCACATCGATTTCGGCGGAACATTCAGGGCAACGGATCACGGCTCCATCCTCCGTAGAGTTGTTCGCGAAGTGGCGGTACAAAGACCGTGTCCACCACCGCGCAGCGTATTATATACCGCGGGGTATGAAGTCAACTCCCGTGCATGGTGAAGCTGCTTGGAATGCCACCACGTCACTTCCCCAGGAGCTTTCAAATGGCCTCCTCTAGAGAGTACCCCGAAAGGCCCGTTGTTGGCATCGGCGGAGTGATTATCGAGCTGGGCCGATGTCTCTTGATCCGTCGTGGAAGTGAGCCCTTGCGCGGAGAATGGTCAATTCCTGGCGGGACTTTGGAGATTGGCGAGAGTTTGCAGGAAGGTGTCGCTCGCGAATTGCTCGAGGAGACCGGCGTAGAAGTCCGCGTTCTAGACCTCATCGAAGTTTTCGACCGTATTTTTTTGGAAAATGAAACTTCTGGCGCCCCGCATACGAAAAATCCGAGATTTCACTTTGTGATCGTGGACTATCTCTGCGAGCGAATCAGTGGTGAAGCCCGCGCGGGGAGCGATGTGACCGACGTAGCCTACGCGCGCGAAGACGAACTTGCCAAATTCCATCTTACGGAAACTGCGACGCGTGTTCTGAAGAAGGCTTTCGCGATGGATCGTGCACGGCGCATCGCAAAATAATGCGTCGCGCGTTCAGGGAGCTTTGGCGATCTCGATGCTACCGTTCGAATCGGTGAGCTGTAACTGGCAGCCTCCCGTACCGATCGTGCCGTTCAGGCTGTCGCCCCCAATACTGCCAGCCGCAGTGACCGGTAATTCAGAGGAAATCCGGCCGAAAGAAGTCCGCGCGGTGAGGTTGTAGCCCAAGCCGTCGGGAATTCGGACGCGGATGGACGAAAACGACGTCTTCAACGAAATGTCTCGGCAGCCGCTGGCTGGGCGCATGGCTGTGACTGAGATCGCTCCGTTCTGGTTGTCCACCGTGATCTTCCCACCAATGGATTCCAGTGTGACGCCTGCGAATGAAGTTTTCACGCCGGCGTCTCCTTTGATGCTTCGCGCGGTGACCGAACCATTTGTGTTCTCCACGGTTAGATTGCCGTTGATGCGTTCCGTCGTCACGCTGCCAAAACTAGTCTTTGCGTAGGTGTCTCCACCGATGTCGGTAAGATTGATTCCGCCATTGCCCGTTATCGCGCGAATTCCTTTGGGGATGTTTGAAGCCTCGATGGCGCCAAAAGAAGTTTTCAACGTGACGTTTCCGCGCGCATCGCGCACCGTAATTTTTCCATTCGAGGTTTCCGCGTCCAATGCGCCGCTGATGTTGTCCAGTTCGATGTTGCCAAAGGAATCGCGAATGGTCACCGAGCTGCCCGTAACCGACATGCCTTTGACCCGGCCATTGTTCGTGGTGCAATCCACGCGGCCGTGCACATCGGAAAACGTGACGTTGCCGAAGCTATCAGTGACGTTCATTGCCCCGCCGATTGCGGAGATTTCCACATTTCCGTTATTGTCGCGGACCGAAAGATCGCCACGGATATTGCGTGCATCAACATTCCCGAACGAAGTCGTGACGTTGGCGGAGGCCGCATCCGTTACGGTAACCGTGCCATTTCCACCGGTGATTGTCAGCGCGCCTTGAATATTTCGTGTGGTAATACTACCGAAACGGTTGCGCACTTCGAGCGTGCCTTTCACGTCCGAAACCTGCACGGAGCCGTTGTTGTCGCTTACAGAGGTATTTCCTCCGGCCCCGGCAAGTTCAATGCTGCCAAACGCATTGTTCCACCGCCCCGCACCCGCGTCCCGTACGACTAGCGTGCCGTAACCGTTCTCGACATCCGCAGCTCCGTGGACACCTGTCACCTCAACACTCCCGAAACTGTTGCGCACCGTTATCGGCGCGTCGGACGGCATTCCAATGTCATAACTGACGGACCAAGAAGAGTGCTTGCTGGAATGAAACCAACTTTTCTCGTCGTCCGGATAAATCGTCTTGATGCGTACTCCTTCGCCGGTCTGCTGCACTTCGATTTTGATTTTTTGCGCGAAAGATTCCGCTTCCTCATGCGAGCTGGCTTGCGCCCGTATCGTGGCGGAAATCTTGACGTCGCGGCCAGCCTCGCCGTGCAGCTTCACGCTGCCGAACTTGTGCTCGATATGCACGGACTGGCTTGCACCCAGCGTCACTGTCTGCTGAAAGTCTCTCGAAACTTGATCCTGCGCGGAATTTGCGGCAGTCGCTGGCCTTGCAGAGAAAAAAAGCATTGCGGAGAGCAGTCCCGCAACGGCTGCCAGACGCATCTGTTCTCTCCGGAAATTGTATACGGTACGAATCATTGCTGTTTAGCCTCCAAAACTTCTTCAAGCGTGTGCTGTTTCTCCTGATACATGGCCAGCAGCTGGTAGCGTAATTGCGCATTCGATGGATTCAATCCGGCCTGTACTCGCAGGTCGGCGATCGCGCTGTCCAGCACCAGCAATTTCTCGTGATAGTTGGCGAGCAACGGTGTCGCGGGATTCTCAAGTTGTGGCTTCGCCTCTGAAGCGAGTTTGTCGATCGCTCGCTCATAGGCTGTCTCCGCGCTTTCCACTTCCTTCAGGGAGCTACTCTTCAGCAGTGATTTGTCGTTGTCACCCGTGGGATCTGGGCGGTGCACATAAATCCAGCCGCCGGAAATCGTGAGTGCCAGAACCAAAGCGCCGGCTGCAACCGCTTGCCAAGCGGGCGAAAAGTTCGGAAGGAACGAAAACCAACTCTTGCGCTCGGTACGCTGTGCATTTCGCGCCGCATCTTCAGTGAGGGCACGCTCGATCCGTGGCCAGAACGTAGGGTTGTCCGCGTAATCGCGTAGTTCTTCCGCCGCGACGCTAAGCGACTTCCATGCGCGTAGCTCTTCCGCGCAGAGCGGGCAGTTGGCAGCATGCTCTTCCAGCGCCATCCATTCGGCCGGTGTACCGTCTTCAAAAATCCGATCGCGATCGTTACAAGTAACATTCATCGTCATTCACCGTGCTTCCGCCGCGCTATTGCGCGGAGGCTCAAGCATCATCCGTAGATTCTTCTTCGCCTGAAAAAGTGTGTTCTTTGAAGCTGTCTCAGTCATTTCCAGCATTCCAGCTATCTCCGCATGGCGGAAGCCCTCGACTTCATACAGTAGAAATACATCTCGTTGGTGTTGCGTCAGCTTGGCGAGAGCGCGCTCCAGCGCCATGCGCAGCGAAGGATGCGCTCCTGGTGCGCGCGGCTCTGGCCGTTGTGTTTCTCCGGAATCATCGT
Source organism: Candidatus Acidiferrum sp. (assembly GCA_041482215.1). Classification (GTDB taxonomy): domain Bacteria; phylum Acidobacteriota; class Terriglobia; order Acidiferrales; family UBA7541; genus Acidiferrum. The sequence goes on from JBGPDI010000063.1 coordinate 27,024, forward strand.
TCGCAGTTTCTTTCTTGCGCAGACGGCTGCGCCGCGCGTCATAACAGGTGTTGATCAGTATCCGGTAGGTCCAGGTGACGAAACTCGATTGGCCGCGAAAGCTGGCGATGCTGCGCTGCACCTTCAGAAATGTTTCCTGCACAGCATCTTCTGCATCGATCGGACTGCCCAGGACGTTCCGCGCGAGATTCTTCATGCGCGCTCCATGCATCGCGTAGAGGCGCTCGTAGGCTCGCAGGTCACCGGACCGACAAGCAGCAGCCAGCGCAGCGTCCTCGCTGGTGGCATCCACGGCGGCCGAGTTGGGGCCACCGGCAAAGTGCTCGGAAGGTTCCACTCGCGTCCCCCGTTCGCGCGGCACGGAAGAGATTCTAGCCTTCCAGGGCAGCGCAAGTCCCATAGTTCCCATTCCTGGCTCCTGAGGTATAGACGACGGAGCGGGGTGGAACGTCAGGGGCATGAATCGCTGCCAGGATGCCTGGCAACCTGCCTATCCTGAGCAATTTATCGAGCAGTTCGAGTCAGTGACGGGGCGGAATCAACAGCAAGGTAGATTTTCTCGTGCAATAGACTGTTTTCGTGACCGATGACCAGCCGGGTTTCAGGATCGTCCTCGGCGATCAACAGACGAACGCCATGCGCATTCTTCGGAACATCGAAGACGAGATCCGTCGTATACGACTCTCCCGGACGGAGCGGATGTGTGAGTGGCGTGGAAGTTTTAATGAAGCGCTCAAAGGCCGCCTGACCTTCGCGCGAAGTCGTAAACCTTCGCCCGGTATCGTCGACTAATATGACCTTGCGCCTATTGGGTGTGAGTGGTCTATCCCCTCGATGGGCGGAGATAGTCCGCTCGTCAAACCATGTCTTCACCTTAACAACCATAAATTCTCCCTGTGCGGAGATCTGTTGCATCTCCGGACCTAGCACGGCTGTCCTTTCTACGCCGTTCACGGAATAAGCGAGGTGACAATCAATTTCGCAGAAATACTTCCAACCGCCGGGAGGTAAGACACGCTCGCTGCTCGCGAACGAAACACCGCCCAAAAGGACCAAATATCCGGTGGCAATGATGAGCGTCGCTCCCCCACCAACTCTTGTGAAAAAGGAGGAGCGGCGAACGGCGCCATAAAACAGCACAAGAACACTGAGGCCCAACAACAGCACTGTGCCGAGAAACAAGAGCACAACGACGGGGGCGAAGTGCGGCATGAATTCAGACATTATCTGTTCTCCCTCCGGGCTTGGTTCTATCAGCCGGCGATGGCATCCGGCAATGCACCTCTGGTGCGCTCCCGATTGCTGAATTCGTTCACTGCCGCCGTCAGATCGGCGGCGGTGAAATCCGGCCACCGTTTTTGCAGAAACACCAACTCCGCGAAGGCGCATTCCCACAACAGAAAATCGGAGAGGCGCTGTTCGCCGCCAGTGCGAATCAGCAGATCGACCTCCGTCGAGCCGCCGCGGTGGACTTCCGCAAGCACCGTGCTGAAGGACTCGGGCGAAAGCTCGGTGACTTTGTAAAAGCGGCACGCGGCGTGATAAATGGCCTCGCGGGCGGAATAATCCACGGCTAGTCGAAGATGCAAGCGTGTGCCTTTGGCCGTGGCCGCTTCCGAGTCAGCGATGGCTTGGCGGAGTGTGGCAGGCAAACGGTCTCGACGCCCAATCAGACTCAGACGCACGCCTTCGTCGATGCAGTGCGTCGTCTCGATAAGAAGGTATTCGTGAAGCAGCCGCAGAATCGCATGGACTTCGGCAGCAGGGCGCTTCCAATTTGCCGAGGAAAGCGCGAAAAGCGTCAGTGTATGAATCCCCATTCGTGGTGCGGCCGCAATGATCTGGCGGGCAGTCTCGGCGCCCGCGCGATGGCCTGCCGAGCGCGGCAACCCTCGCGAAGTAGCCCAACGGCCATTTCCGTCCGAGATGATGGCCACATGGAGCTGTGGGGCCTGGATGATGGCCGGCTGCGTAGTGGCAATTTGTCGTACCGTGAGTTGAGGCATGAACATGTTCTTTCTCCGCCGCGGAGGAATTGTCATAAACTACTCTGCAATACAAAGTGTAAGGCCAAAAAAATTTGCCGTTCAACCTTCGCGCGTCGCGCGAATCAGCGCTTCCATGTGATTCAAGTAGCGCTCCAGCGCCCGCCGCCCCGCTGCCGCCAGGCGATATTCCGTCTTGGGCA
>JBGPDI010000064.1:0-28755 GCA_041482215.1 Candidatus Acidiferrum sp.
AGACATCCCCGTTGGAAAGCCTCCAGTAAACGCGTAGCTGTACGGTTGCACACCCCCTGTCGGTGTAATCTGACAATTCACTGCCATGTATTGCCTAACGTGAGAGATGCAAGGCGGGGCGTATACGTTGAGGGAATTCGTCGCCGTACTTGAACCGCCACCAGCAGTCTGGCCAAAGCAAGCCGCGGGGAAGCACAGAAGCCAAAGTAGTCTCAACCGACGGGATCGACGATGTGTCATGGGTGCACCTCCAACGTTTCAGGTCGTCTACATACTTCGCCTCGGGAACCCAGTTCGGAACTGGCAAAAGTAACAGAACTCTACTGCTCGGCCCGCCTCTGAACCATATGCCAGCATGCAGACTCGTGTTAATGAGTTAGTTGATTCAGGCTAGAGATCTTTGTCTGGCATTCTTGACAGTTCCGGTCAATTTCACTCAGTGCTCTAATTCGTGCCTCTATGCGAAGAGGAGATTGATTCAGATCGAATTTCGCTCGGTTTGTGCTATGGCAATCACCAAATACAGAACGCGGCTTTTTGCCACCTCGGAGCAGGTGACGCTACGCCTTCGGCAGGCACAGAACGCGCTCGCCACACTGGGAAGGAATGTAGCCGAAAGACTGCAGCGGGCACTTCGCGCAGGAGCGAATGATCTGCTGGCAAGCTCCCACAATGCGGTCAATCTGGCCAGCAGCAAAATCGCCAAATGTAGAACGCAGCTTGTTGCCACCTCGGGGCAGGTGACACCACATCTTCGGCAGGCACAGAACGCGCTCGCCACACTGGGAAGGAATGTAGCCGAAAGACTGCAGCGGGCACTTCGCGCAGGAGCGAATGATTTGCGGGCAAGCTCCCACAATGCAGTCATTCTGACCAACGGCAAAATCGCCAAATGCAGAACGCAGCTTCTTGCCACCTCGGAGCAGGCGACGTTACATCTTCGGCAGGCGCAAACTACGCTCACCAGACTGGGGCGGCGAGTAGTCGACAAACCCCAAAGACTACGCGAGGCACTTCGTGCCAGGGAGAATGATCTGCGGAAGTTACTGGCAAGCCCTCTCGATGCAGTCGTTGTGACGGACGTTGACCACCGTTTTGTTGCCGCAAATTCGAAGGCCTTGGATTTATTCGGAGTTTCGGAAGCGAATTTGAGGAACTTCACCATCGACGCATTTCTTCCACTCGGTCAAATTCTATACTTCGACGGAAATGGTTCGCCATTCATAGGACGAGAAGAGAGGCATGGCGAATGCAAGATCAGGCGCATGGACGGAAGCTTGCGAGCCGCAGAGTATAGTTTCGTCGCTAATTTTGTCCCTCGTCAGCATTTGTGCAGGTTCCACAACGTTAAAGCCACTCAGATCAAATTTAATTGCAACATTCCACTCGAGACCAGGCCAAATGATTCAAATAGCAGCCAGCTACACTGAGGGCGCAGTTTCTAATAAAAAGTAGCCTATGGGTCCCGATAGGTCGATTAGCCCGCTTCGTGGCATCTCCGCCATGCGCCTTGTTGCCCGCCGCGGCTTCCTAGCTGCGTTAGCTTGTTTGTTCCTCTCTCCCGCGTTCTCCATTCCTGCCTTCGCAAGCTGCGAGTATGTGATCGCTGGCAAATCGTTTTGGATTCGTCTGATCGATCCGGTCGCTTCCTACAGTTCCAAACCCGGCACGACCGTACGCGCCGTCCTGATTCAGTCGCCGGAGTGTGATTCCCGTCGGGTCTTCCCGGCTGGCCTCGAGGTCGTCGGAACAATCTCCAAAGTTCGCAAAGTCGGCCTTGGCTTCATCCACGATTCCTCCTACGTAGAAATCCAATTCAAAAATCTGCTTACCGCTGCCGGCCAGGTGATCCCCTTCGCGGCGGAAGTCGTGGAAGTGGACAACGCCCGCGAAGCTGTGCGCCACGGTGTTATTCGCGGCATTCGTGCGACCAACGCGCCGCAAGGCCGCATCACCAGCGGCCTGATTCACATGCCCACGTTCAATCCGTATACTGACGCAGTTCTGATTGTGTATCGCGCTGTCACAGTGCTTCCAGAACCCGAAATTTACCTGCCACCAGGCACTGACCTGCGCCTTCGCTTGAATCTGCCTCTCTACGTTGGCGATCAGCCGGAACTACCCAGCGTTTCGTTTGCTATGGATGAATATGAACGCGGCGACGTGGAAATGCTTCTGCAAGGCCAATCAGACCGCACCACCACCCGAAGCGGTAAAGATTCGGACGTAGTTAACTTGCTTTTCGTCGGCTCTCAAGATCAGGTCGAGGACGCGTTTACGGCTGCAGGCTGGCGTACCGCCGATGCCAACTCCAAAAACGCTTTCTTCAAGCAGTTCGGGGCCTTTTTGACATTTTCCAATTATCCCAACATGCCTGTCTCGCGCCAGTTGCTCTCTGGCCAACTGCAGGACATGGCTTGGCAGAAGAGTTTCAATAGTTACGGCAAGCGGGAACATCTTCGTTTGTGGTCCCAATCAAAAACGATTCAGGGCGAACAAGCCTGGTTGAGTGCCTATACTCGTGAAACCGGCGCGGCTCTTTCCATGAAGTATCACAAGTTCATCCACCACATCGACCGCAACCTCGATGAGGGCATCAACATGCTCGTGCGCGACCTCGCGCTGACGGATTGTGTGGAATCCGTGCGCCAGCTCCCTCGCCCCAACTTGCCGCAGACCATGCTCAACTCCACCGGCGACGAAATGCACACAGATGGCAACCTTACCGTCGTTCACTTCAAGAGTTGTGCCATGCCCGTGATGCAGTACCCGCGGAATGCTCCCCTCATCCCCGTGCGCCCGCGCAATCGCTTCGTGCGCTATCTCCGCACCCAAGTTCTCCTCTACAAGAGCGACGTCATTCGCGGAAATATCATTTACGGCGCATTCGACCTGTCACTTATGACCATTCGTTCCCTGCGCCACCGTCACTCTACTCAGAATGACGACAGCTATGACGACTTGCCCATGTCCCCCGTATCGCCAGACACGCTCTTCCCGCAACTCACACTTACCGAGTGAAGGGAGCAGCAGCCATCGGCTTAAGGCGCTTGGCGTATGCGAAGATTCTGTAACGTTTTGGAAGATGCCAACCCAGACAGCTCTGCCCTTCATTAGCCACATGAGTCCTCATGAAATCCATGTTTGCGCGGCTTGACGAATGGGAGTGAATAAGTACTCGGCGCCGCCTCAGCATCCAGGTGAATGCCGTGCCTGACGAGGTGCGAAGAGAACGCTTTGAAGGTGGCCCTTTACCACAATAGCCCCGACCTAAGTGAAAGTGAAATTAGTAAGTGAGGATGTATTCCAGTCAGAGTCATAGTCTGCAGCGACGATCACAGTCACTCTCGGAGTGAACCACTACGCGGCCTCAACGTTTAAACAATCCATCCGTTCCGGAGTCCGCCGTGACGTGAGCCCATCCGCCGTGCAACTCCAGGCCTTGTCCACGTGCGTTTTGGGACAGAATGAGTGTTGCCAGGAAGGTCAGCAATAGCAGGATCAAACACAATTTGCAGGCGCGGTATATGCCAATAGGCATGTCAATTTTCCCTTCTCCTTGCAAGCATGCGGAGTATTAGAACAAGGGGCGAAATTGGCAGGAACTGTCAAAAGTAATAGTCGAAGACTTCTTGCAAAATGCATTTTCGTATTGCGGTCGTGGATACCTAAGACTACTATTTGACTCCCGCCCGACTCAGAGGCGGGATCTCGGTCAAGAGTAGTGCCCCCAGTTTTCTACGGCCTATCTTTCAGAACGATTCCAGCCCGTTAAGTCCTGCGTACACTTGCGTTCCATCGTCTCTGGAATGCCAGCAGGCGTGGTGGCATATGTTGCAACTTCCGATTTCGCCGGCAAGGAGATTCAACTCGCGAGTGGACACACCTACGGGTGTGTGGGTTGATTGGCGCTGTGCTGGACATGAAGACATTTCGCGAGTTCGCAATTTGAGTTTCGGTGGACTGTTCGTAGAGACACGAGCGCCAAACGGCTTGGGATCCAGCGTCAAGCTGGAGTTTCTTGTTGAGGAAGGACAGATCAGGGCCCATGCAATTGTGAGCCGCGTAGAGCCCGGTAGGGGACTGGCACTGAGGTTCACGGCAGTGAACGATCAGGACAGCCCACGTTTAGCTACATTGATGAGTAGATTCCGTCAATCGTCCTGAATTCTGGAATGCGTGCAATGGGCGGAGTGGCCAAACTTTTTCAGTGGGGCTTGGGTGCAGCGCAGGATTGGGCGCGGGCGAGCAGGAACTCGCGCTCGCGGGCGTTGCGAGTGAGGGATGCGGCGCGGGCGAATTCGGATTGGGCGTCGGTGAGGCGGCCGAGCTTGAAAAGAAAATCGCCGCGGACGCTGGGCAAGAGATGGTAGGACCTGAGAGAAGGTTCGGAAGCGAGCGTGTCGAGAAGTTCGAGACCGACGGCTGGACCAAAGGCCATGGAGAGTGCGACGGCGCGATTCAGCTCCACGACGGGAGACGGCTTAATCTGCGCGAGCGCTTCATAGAGCGAGACGATACGTGGCCAGTCGGTTTCTTCTGGCGCGCGCGCACGTGCGTGACAAGCGGCGATGGCAGCTTGAAGGGCATAGGGGCCAGGTGGGTTGCTGAGTTTTTGGGCGCGTTCAAGCGCGGCTAGACCACGATGGATGAGGAGCTGATCCCAACGGGAGCGGTCTTGAGCGAGTAAAAGGATGGGATCACCGGACGGGCCGACGCGGGCACGCGAGCGCGACGCCTGGATTTCCATTAGCGCGACGAGGCCATGGACTTCTGGTTCGTTCGGAGCGAGCTCGGCGAGTATGCGGCCGAGACGGAGGGCGTCTTCGCAGAGTGCCGGGCGGAGCCAGTCGTCGCCGACCGTGGCGGTGTAGCCTTCGTTGAAGACGAGATAGATAACTTCAAGAACGGAGGAGAGGCGAGAAGCGCGGTCCGCGCCACGGGGAACCTCGAAAGGAACTTGCGCTTCAGCAAGAGTGCGCTTGGCGCGCACGATGCGCTGGGCGATGGTCGGCTCGGGGACGAGGAAGGCACGGGCGATTTCATCGGTGGTGAGGCCGCCGAGCAAACGGAGGGTGAGAGCGACGCGCGACTCGGGAGAAAGCACCGGATGACAGGCCGTGAAGACCAAGCGAAGGAGGTCGTCTCCGATGTCATCATCGAGTGCAGCTTCGAAATCCGCCACGGCCATCTCCTGACGGGCCTGGAGTTCGCGAGCGAGCTCACCATGCTTAAGCTCGAGCAGTTTGCCGCGGCGCAAGCGATCGATAGCGCGATGCTTCGCGGCGGCCATCAGCCAGGCGCCCGGATTGTCGGGGATGCCGGAGGCGGGCCACTGCTCAAGAGCGGCGACAAGAGCATCCTGCGCGAGTTCTTCGGCGAGCCCGACGTCGCGCACGATGCGCGCGAGGCCGGCGATGATCCTGGCGGACTCGATCCGCCAGACCGCTTCGATGGCGCGATGTGTGTCGGTAGCCGTCATGGCTACCGATCACACCACGTTCGATCTGGCGGCGCAAGACGCGACAGAGTTAGACGCTGGGAGGAAATTCGTCTGGGCCGTAGAGCTGGCGAACTTCAGTCTCGCCCTCCCAGCCGGGCCAGTGAATTCTGTGAATTTCCATGAATTGCACGGCGCTTTCGATCGCCACTTTTTTCGAGGGCAACTCGAATATGGCGAAGCCACCAACGACCTCTTTGGCCTCGGTGAAGGGCCCGTCGATGGAGGCTAACTGGCCCCGAGAAACACGGACGCATGTGCTTGCGGCAGTGGGTGCGAGCCCGCCGCTGACGATCATGTTGCCGGCTTTCGCGGCCTCTTCTGCGAGCTTGCCTATGGCCTCCATAAGTTCCTTGGGCGGTGGGCCTTGGTTTTCAGCGTGTTTGACGAGCATCATGAATCGCATTGTGGTGTCTCCATTCTGACTTAGGATTTTGAGCTGGGTTACCGGACGGACTTGATCGGGTAAACCTTGGCTCTACTAACGCGTCGAACGAGTTGGGACAAAATCGACACGGCTGAGAAACTTTTTCGCGCCGCATCACCGGGCGAAATCGGCGGCTTCGAGTACCGGGCGGATTTCGACTTCGGTTTGCTGGTCAAAGGGGGCGCGCTTGAGCCATTCGACGGCCTCATCCATGGATTTTACCTGCCAGAGCCAGTAGCCGCCGACGAGTTCCTTGGTTTCAGTGAAGGGGCCGTCGATTACGGTGCGCTGCTGACCCGAAAATTCGACGCGCTTGCCCTTTGAGCTCGGATGCAAGCCGTCGCCGCCGAGCAGCATGCCAGCCTTGATCAATTCCAGGTTGAATTTGCCCATGTCGGCAAGGAGCTTCGGACTAGGCATGACGCCGGCCTCAGAGTCTTTGCTGGCTTTGACGATCACCATAACGCGCATCGAAGATTTCCCCTGGTTTAGATTTGGTGCTGAGTGTTGGACGGACTCGGCCGGCCAAACGTTGTTGCTATTATGGCGTCGAACGAAGGGCAGGCAAATCGACACGTTGCGGCTCTTCATTTTCGGAAGTGTTTGCTGGGTGCGGCAACGCTCAGGCTTTGCTGGTGAAGGCCGCCCGTAACAATAGCGCTCCGACGATTGCAAAGAGCAGCACCCAGAATGATACCAACGTCCGGAAGAAATCCTGGAGAAAGCGTTGGTGATCGAAGAAGAGGATTTGCAAAGCCTGCGAGGCTGCTGACAGGATGACCGAGGGAAGAACTCCGAGGGCTTCCCCCGCGGGATTCGCGAGGGTGCAGCTCAATTGGGCCGCGGCACCATCGTGGTTTCCAAACAGCGCTAGAAGGCCGAGCACAAGGAAGGCTGCTCCCGCGATTGATTTGGGGTTCCGAGAGTGTGTGCGCTGACTTGTCACGTCCGCCTCCTGAATGGTGCGTTGCTGGGCCTCACTTACACGTCGCTTGAGGGGCAGCGAAATCGACAGGTTTGGTATCCTCTTTCGAAAGGCGACTCGTGCCGGCAGACGGAGAAATCGCGACGGGCTTAGTTTCATGAAAGAAAATTTGCTGTCCACGGTGCGCGGACGAAAGGGTCATTTCAGGATGGAGTCGGGCCATCATGGAGACCTGTGGTTCCAGCTCGAGACGCTATGCCTTCATTCGCGCGAAATACGGCCGTTTGCGGTTCGACTGGCGGCACAGTTGGCCCAGTATGAAATTGAAGTGGTATGTGGTCCGCTTGTCGAAGGTGCGTTCGTTGCTTTGCTGGTCTCACTGGAACTCGGTTGCGATTTTGTGTATGCAGAGCGCTTCGCCGATGCAACACGCGAGGGGTTATATCCGGTGGAGTACCGGCTGCCGAGAGCTCTTCAGCCGGCGGTGAAAGGCAGACGCGTTGCGATCGTGAACGATGTCATTAGTGCGGGATCGGCCGTGCGAGGAACATATTTCGATTTGCAAGCCGTTGGCGCTGAGGTGATTGTAATCGGCGCGCTTCTTGCGCTGGGCGATGCCATCACTGAATTTGCGGCCGAACACCGCATCGCTCTCGAAATTCTAGAGCAAATGCCGAATAACTTGTGGGCTCCCTCGCAATGTCCGCTTTGCGCTGCGGACGTGCCGCTCGAAGTAGTCGGCACATCATAAGGACGCTGTCGATCTTATGGTTTTGACGATCGGCTGCACGCTGGTAGTGCGCCTAGGGAGAGCGGTGTTGCTCGGCCCGCAGTGAGTAGTGCATTCGCATTATTGACCAGCCCCATGGGCGACTCTTTATAATGCGCCACCTTGAAGTGGGGTGATGTAGATCACGAGCGTGAGCGCTATTTCGTTCTTGCGCTTCAATGTACCCCTCACGATAAAAAAACTGTCGAGAAAGAACGGAGAATTGCATGAGGAATCTCGGACGCTTGGGGTGTGCCCTGATGTTGATTTTCTGCGCGAGCTCGATGGCTTCGGCGCAGGAAATCGCTGGGAGCATTCGCGGAACAGTGCTGGACGCGAGCGGCGGATTGGTATCGACCGCCATCGTGAAAGCGATTCACGTCGAGACGGGCCTCGAACGCAAGGCCTCGAGCGATTCTCAGGGAACATTTGTTCTCGTCGAGCTGCCGGTGGGCCACTACCGGGTGGAAGCGGAGGCCAAGGGTTTCCAAAAATACGTCCAAGAAGGGATTTCGCTGGGTGTAAATCAGACGGCGACGGTGACTGTGCGCCTGGCAGTGGGAATTTCCACGCAAGAAGTGCGCGTGCAGGCGGATGCTTCCCTGGTGGAAACGACGGTGACAAGCCTGGGGAAAACAGTGGAAGAGCGGGAAGTGCTGGATCTGCCGCTGAATGGCCGGGATTTTACGCAGCTGGGATTGCTGCAGCCGGGCGTGGTGCCGATTACGCCGGGACTTGCCGTGGCAGGTGGAAGTCTGCGAAGCGGGCAGGCTTACGCTGTGAACGGGCAGCGTCCAGAGTCGAATAATTTTCTGATTGATGGCGCGAATAATTTCAACGCGGTAGATGGCGGGCTGGTGATCAAGATGCCGATCGATTCGATCGCAGAGTTTCGAATCTTGACGCACACGGCCAATGCGGAGTTCGGGCACAGCACGGGTTCGACGACAAACATCGTCACGCGGACAGGAACGAACGCCGTTCACGGGGCGCTGTGGGAATTTCTGCGGAATGACGCGATGGATGCGAAGAGTTTTTTTGCGCCGAGCGTGGAGCCGCTGAAGCGCAATCAGTTTGGCGGGACAATCGGCGGACCGATCAGGAGAGACAAGACATTTTTCTTTGGGTATTACGAAGGATTACGCAACCGGCAAGGCGAGACGACGACCGCGACAGTTCCGACGGACCTTGAGAAAACAGGCGATTACTCGCAGAATTTTGACAGCCATGGCAATTTGATTCCGCTCGTCAACGATTTCACAGGTACGCCGTTTCCCGGTAACAAGTTGCCGTTTGTTGATCCGAGCACAGCGTTGGTTGCGGCGCTTTTTCCCTCACCGAACGATCCGAACCAGGGGCCGAATGCATTTACTTCGACGCAGACGTTGGTCCAGAACGATGACCAGTTCGGAATACGGGTGGACCACTATCTGACTTCACGGGACGTCTTGAACTTCCGCTACATGTTCACACAAGGAAGCACAATCGATCCGCTTTCAACGTCGGGCGCGAATGTGCCGGGATTCCCAGTAGGAGAGGGGCAGCGCGCGCAGAATTTTGTGGCGCAGGAAACACATACGTTTTCGCCGACGTTGACGAGCGTGGCGCGCTTTTCGTTTTTGCGGAACAAGTATCTTTTCGACGAACACTTGAATCACACGACGCCGGCGAGCCTGGGCTTTACTTACGCGCCGCAGCTGGATGCGGCGATCGGACCGCCGTTTGTGCAGGTGGCGGGCTATGCTTCGGTGGGTGATCCGATCACTGGGCCGCGGAACACGTATGAGAGTGCGCTGGATGTTTCCGGTTCGCTGACGTGGGTTCATGGCCGGCACGAATTGAAATTCGGCGCAGGCTACGCGCATGACCAGATCAACGTGTTATTCGGAATCGCGACGAACGGATTCTTTGTGTTTTCGACATTCCCAGTTTCCGATGCCTTCGCAAGCTTTCTAATTGGGGAGCCAGTATTTTTTCTTCAGGGTGGAGGAGATCCTTCGCGCGGCCTGCGTGGCAATGACGTGAATTTCTATGCGCAGGACACCTACAAGGTCACATCACGGCTGACGCTGAACGCTGGCCTGCGCTATGAAATCCCATTTCCATACACGGAGATTCGAAACCGGCAAAACTTGTTTGAACCGGGAGTAAAGTCCACGGTAATCCCTGACGCGCCAGCGGGGCTTGTGTATCCGGGAGATCCGGGAGTGTCGGCCGGGCTTATTCCCGCGGAAAAGACGGCGTTCGCGCCGCGCGTGGGTCTGGCATGGGATCCAAGAGGAGACGGCAAGTGGGTGGTCCGCGCGGCATATGGAATTTTTTACGACCCGTATTACACGGGTCAAGGAGGGCCGCTGCAGTCGCCCAACAGCGCGCCGCCGTATTTGCAGACGCCGCAAGCTGGTTTTCCGGTGGCGAGTTTTTCGGACCCGTTTGGTGGTGTGAATATGTTTGATGGCGGCTTTGCGCAGCCGATGACGTTGCTAACACTAGACAAGAATCTGCGGCTGCCGTATGCGCAGGATTGGAACTTGGGCGTTGAGAAGTCCTTCGGCGGCGATTGGCTACTGGAGGCAGGTTATGTCGGAACGAAGGGAACGAAACTGCCACGCTTCATTGAGGGCAACCCGGCTGTATTTATTCCGGGCCAGTCCACCGAAGACAACGTTAATGAGCGGCGGCTCTATTCGGGATGCACGCTGGATCCGGCAAGTCCGCCCTGCAACTTCGCTTCGGTGGGTTTGATTGCAGGGATCGCGAATTCCACTTATCACGCTCTGGAAGTGAGTTTGAAGAAGAGGTTCAGCCACGGGCTGTCCTTTCTATCGTCGTACACACTTTCGAAGACACTAGACGATGTGTCGTCATTCAATATTACGGGGTCGGCCTCACAAAGTGTGGCGGGGGAAAATGATCTGGCACAGAATCCATTCGACCTAGAGGCGGAACACGGCAGATCCATGTTCGATGCGCGTCACCGGTTGGTGCTGAGCTACCAGTGGAGCATGCCGTTCTTCAAGCATCCGGAGAACTGGTACGGACATATTCTGGGCAACTGGCAAGTGAACGGCATTACGACACTGATGAGCGGCACGCCCTTTACCGTGTACGATTCGAACGACGTGGACCTACAAGGCGGAGCGCCGGAAATTTCCGGATTCTCCAGTAACCGGCCAAACCTTGTGGGGAATCCGAATTCAGGGCCACGCACCACACAAGAGTGGTTCAACCTGAGCGCCTTTCAGCGGCTCGATCCAGTCGCGAATGCTGGACAATTCGGCAACGAAGGACGGAACGTCGTGCAAGGGCCGGGATATCAAGAGTGGGATTTCTCAGCGTTCAAGAATATTCCAATTCACGAATCCAAGAGTTTGCAGTTCCGTGCGGAATTCTTCAACGTGTTCAACCATGCTAATTTCCGTTTGCCGGATAACGACATCAGTTCGCCGAACTTCGGGAGAATTACGGAAGCGCTAGCAGGGCGGCAGGTACAGTTGGCGCTGAAGTTTCTCTTCTGAGCGATGGGATTCTGCAACGGATAGTTCGATAAGCAGCGCCGCTCGTCATAGTTAAAAATCCGCTCGACTACTGGTACTCTTCTAACGAGGGAATGGCCCTCGATTCCCTTATCTATTTGCATTCAGGAAATTGGTTCGCGGGAGTTGTACCGCGATTATTGTGAATTGCAGCTGGCTGGCGGGAGACGGGTTCGAACGGATGAAAGTACTGGTCACAGGCAGCAGCGGGCTGATTGGTTCGGAGGCGGCCGAACATTTCGACCGGCAAGGGCATGAAGTTGTCGGCGTGGACAACAACATGCGGCGTGTTTTTTTCGGGCCGGCGGGCGATACGCTCTGGAACCTGGAGCGGTTGAAGTCTGCGACAAAGCGTTTTACACATGCGGCGCTGGATATTCGCGACCGCGTAGGCATTGAGAAACTCTTTCGAACGCATCGCTTCAATCTGATTGTGCACTGCGCGGCGCAGCCTTCGCATGACAAGGCATGCGATATTCCCCTGCTGGATTTCGAGGTAAATGCGCTAGGCACAGTGAATCTGCTGGAGGCAACTCGCCAGCATTCGCCTGAGGCTGTTTTTGTGTTTCTGAGTACGAACAAAGTTTACGGCGATGCGCCGAATGAAATTCCGCTGAAAGAACTGGAGAAGCGTTACGACTACGCGCGACCGGAAGATTTTGGAGGTATCGCCGAAACCTGCCGGATCGATCAGACGATGCATTCGCTGTTTGGGGCCTCGAAAGCGGCGGCGGATTTGGTGGCACAGGAATATGGGCGCTACTTCAAGATGAAAGTAGGGGTATTTCGGGGCGGGTGCCTGACCGGGCCGTCACACTCCGGCGTGGAGTTGCATGGTTTTCTGTCGTACTTGGTGAAGATCACGCTCACGGGCGGCAAGTATTCGGTTTTTGGCTACAAAGGCAAGCAGGTACGCGACAATATCCACAGTCACGATGTGGTGCGAGCGATCGAAGAGTTTGCGGCAAATCCACGGCCGGGCGAGGTGTACAACCTGGGCGGCGGCCGCGAGAATAGCATTTCGATGCTGGAAGCGATTGCGCGGATCGAGCAAATGACCGGGCGCAAGCTGGATTGGCAGTACGTGGAAGAAGCGCGCAAGGGCGATCACATTTGCTATATCTCAAATCTTGGGAAGTTCCAGAGCCACTATCCGAATTGGAAAATTACGCGTGCCCTGGACACTATCCTCGAAGAGATCATTGCGTCGCAACGCACTCAGTTGGCGCAGGCCCCGGCGAAATGAATCGAAACAGGCAAGAATGAAAGCTCCTTTTTTTACTGTCCTGATTGATACCTACAACTACGGGCAATTTATTGAAGAAGCGGTTTCAAGCGCGCTGGCGCAGGATTTTCCTGCGGAGCAACGCGAAATTCTGGTTGTGGATGACGGCTCAACTGATGATACGGAAGAGCGATTGCGGAAATTTGGTGAAAAGATCCTCTATTTGAGAAAACCGAATGGCGGGCAGGCGTCGGCGTTCAATTTTGGGTTCGAGCATGCGCGTGGCGATGTGATTGCGCTGTTGGACGCGGACGACGTCTGGCTTCCGGAAAAACTGGGAAGAGTGTACGAAATATTCGAGCGCCATCCGGAGGCGGGGATGGTGTATCACCGCGTGCACTTGTGGAATGGCACGGGGGATGTTTCCGAGGACAATTATTTCATCCCCGTTTCGGGGCGCGTACCGGAGGACCGGCGCGCATTGTTGCAATATCCGATGGTTGGCACGTCGTGCTTGGCATTCCGGCGCGAGTCGCTGCAGCAATTGTTGCCGGTGCCGGAGGCGCTGCGATTTCAGGCTGACGCTTATTTGACCGCCTTAATTATTTTTGTTGCGCCGGTGGCGGCGCTGCCGGAGTTCCTGGGGAAATACCGGCTACATAGCGCAAATTTGTTCCAGATGAGCGCGGAGCAAGTCTCTCCTGGTCAACTAGAGCGCAGAATGGCCACCCGCGAGGCGCTTCTCGCCGAGATCCAGAACTGGCTGCCGAAGCACGGACACGATTTGCATTCACCGGACATTCGCGCTTACCTGAAACAATGGGTGAAAGCGCAGGAGAGCGATGAATTTGCTCTGAGAACGCCGGGCCGCTGGAAATACTTTCGGCACTTGCTGGATCTTCCGCGAACGTACGGCGAGATCATGACGGCGCGGCATAGGGCGTACAGTTATGTGCGTGCATTTGCGTCGCTGTTCCTGGGCTATCATCAAGTGCATCTTATGGATGAAGCGCGCGTGAAACGCAAGCAAATGGCTGGGTCGTCCATCAGTGAGAGCGGGACAGCGGAAGGAAAAAGGGCCGTGGCGGGAAAAAGCTGAGTCGAGACAATGGCTTCACGAAATACAACGAGCGCGGACGCCGTTTCGGAGCGCTATAGAGTAGGAGCGGTCAAGGATGCTGCCGTGTGTCCGGCATGTAATGAAAAGGCGCGAGACGCAGCGATCGAACGGTTTGGGCGATATGAACTGTTTGAATGCGGGGCGTGCGGGCTGCAATTCTGGGAACCGCGGGAAATGCCGGATGCGCGCTGGTATGAGCGGATGTACGGCGGACGGGATGAAATGCTTCTGCCGCTGGAGCCGGGGCACAAATATTTTCTGGCGGATGCGTCGGCGCCTCGTGGCGGAGATCTGTTGGATATCGGTTGTGGAACTGGAAATTTTCTGGCAGCCGCGCGCGATGTTGGATATCAGGTAACGGGGATTGAGTTGGATGGCAAAGCAGCACGATTTGCCAAAGAACAGGTTGGTTTGCAACGCGTGTTTCCCTTGACCATTTCCGAATTTGCCGAGCGACATGCGGATGAAAAGTTTGATGTGGTGACATTTTTTGAAGTACTGGAGCATCAGGCCGCCCCGATGGAGTTTCTGCAGAAAGTGAAGATGTGCCTGAAGCCGCGTGGCACGATCGCGCTGAGTGTGCCGAACCGCGAGCGGTGGATGACCGGGCCGGACGTGCTGGATTATCCGCCGAATCATTTTTTGAGATGGAGTGCAGCGGCTCTTAGAAAATTCTTGAGCGCGCACGGCTTCGAAGTCCTAACCATTCGCGAGCAACCTGCCGGCATCGCGCACACGGCGCAGATGATTAACACGAGGTTTCAAACGGGGATGACGCGTCGTGTGAGTGGCGGAACGCCTGCCGGTTTTCGCGAAGTGATGCAAATGGCGCCGGAACAGGCTCAAGCAGCAGTTCAAACAAAACTAACGGCACGGCAACACGCGATGCAGACGCTAGTTTGGATCAAGTACGCTGCGTGCGTTCCGTTGGCCGCTGCTGCGTTTCCATACGTCCGAATGCGGGGATACAAAGGGACATATTTGTATTGTCTGGCGCGTTTGCGCGATTGAAGTTTTTCTGGGAGCTGCAACTTGGCGAAGAGTTTTGCCAGCGTATTGATCGATACGTACAACCACGAACGCTTCATCGAGCAGGCGATCGTGAGCGTGCTGGAGCAGGATTTTCCGGAGGCGGACAGGGAAATCATCGTAGTGGATGATGGCTCGACGGACCGCACGCCGGAAATCGTAAAGAAATTCGAGCCACGCGTGCGGTTGCTGCGCAAGGAGAATGGCGGGCAAGCTTCGGCGTTCAACGCGGGCATTCCGGAATGTAAGGGCGAGATCATTGCGTTTCTGGACGGCGACGACTGGTGGGCGCCGGGGAAACTCCGCCGTGTCGCTGAGGTGCTCGACTCCGAACGAGCAGTCGGCCTTGTCGGCCACGGTATCAAAGAAACTTTTTCGGACGGGGCGGAGCGGACTATCGCACCGGAAAAAGATGAGCGGTTGCGGCTTACTACATTGGCCGCAGCTGAGGTGTTCCGGCTGCGGAAAAGTTATCTGGGGACGAGCCGGATGACGCTTCGGGCGCAACTGGCGAGGCAAATGCTTCCAGTTCCGGAAGCTCTCGTTATTGAAGCAGACGAGTATCTATTTACGCTCGCGGCGGCGAAGAACGACATCATCATTCTTCGAGAAGCGCTAACGCACTACCACATCCATGGGGGCAACCTCTATCTCATCGCCGGGAATGAAGGAAAGGGATTGCGACGGAAACAGGAGGTTATGGCCACGCTGGCGGTTGTACTGCGGAGTGCGCTGGATGAGAACGGTACCGCGCCGAACATAACGGAATGCCTGGTCGAAATCGTCCAAGCGGAAGCTGACCAAATCCGATTGATGCTGGACGGCGGGGCGCCGTGGGAAACGTTCCGGACGGAAAGAAAACTCTATGAGGTGTTACACGCCGATGCTCCCGGCGGACATCGGCTGTATCGAGCAATCACCATGCTGCCGGCGCTGGTGCTTCCGCCACGCCGATACTATGCCGTTCGGCGGTGGCTCTCTTCGCGTCCGTGGTACCGCCGAATTCGAGAGAAAACGGTGCCGGTCCCCGCAATTACGCGCATTGCGGGCAGCGAAGAGTTTAGAGCATGAGTCTGAGGACCGAGTACGACGCCTGGCATCAGCGCGTGCTCGCAGCCGATCCGCGATATGAAGATGCGGCAAGTCCCTGGTATCAATTGGTGCGTGAGCAGATCGGTGTTGTGTCCGGACTGCGGGTTTTGGAAATAGCGTGTGGCCGCGGCGGCTACGTGAGGGAGCTGGCGCGCGCCGGCGCCGAGATCATCGGTGGTGATTTTTCATTCAGGGCACTGCAAGCCGCCACTGAAAGAAGCAGAGAAGACGGGACCGCTGCCCCCGCGGCGCTGATTCAGTCTGACGCGCAAAATCTACCATTTGCCGACAATTCCTTTGATGTGCTGATTTCCTGTGAGACAGTCGAGCATCTGCCTGATGTGCGGCGCGCCTTCGCCGAAATGTTCAGGGTGACGAAACCGGGGGGCAGATTCTTTCTGACAACACCGAATTACGCGAATTTTATGGGACTGTATGAAATGTACGCGAAACTTCGCCATCCGAACCGCGTGGGGGATCAGCCGTTCGACCGACGGCAGTCGTTTGCCCAGATTCTTAGGCATGTTCGGAAAGCAGGCTGGAAGATACTTCGTACAGATGGCACAGTGCACCAGTTTCCATTCTTTCGAGGACGCGCGCCGGTTCGCTGGGAAGGGTTGGAAAAGAATCGGACAGTACGGAAATTATTGAGTCCCTTTGCACTACATTATTTTGTGATGGCCAAAAAAGAGAGCAGCGTCTAGATGGCGATGAACATTCTCATGGGCTCGGGCGTGCCAAAGCGCCGCGAAGGAGGCGTAGCAGCAATCATCTACAACCTGGGCCGCGAGCTCGAACGGCTAGGACATCATCTTACTTATGTTTTTCAAGAAGACCTGGTGGAACCTGGGAGTGTTTCGCCGCGGTGGAACGAACTTGTTTTTTCGCTGCGGCTCGGACGCTACATCGCGGAAAACCGGAACAAGTTTTCGATTGTGAATTTGCATGCGCCCACGGGCTTTCCCTATGGAACGCGACGGCGATGGAATCGCTTGCGAGGCTACCCTCCCTATGTAATGACGCTTCACGGACTCGAAGAACGACGCATGCACGTCATGAGCCGCGAAGCAAGAAAAGGCCGGGCGTGGAATTATTCGCTTCGAAACCGGCTCTGGCAACGCTTCTATCATATGCCTCGGTTTCGCTGGTCAATTCGAACGGCGGATGGGGCACATACTTACAGCCGCGACGTCGCGTCGATGCTGCAGCTTAAATACAATATGGACGCGGATCGCCTCGCCTATATTCCAAACGGAGTGGAGCAGAGATTCTTCATTCCTCGTGAGTATCATTCGAGCGAAGCCTTGCGGTTGCTGTACGCGGGGACGTGGCTCGATCAACGGGGAATTTTTTACATCCGTGATGCGTTGAAAAATCTTGCACCCCGGTTACCGGGGTTAACAATGGCGTTTGCTGGCTGCGGCGTTCCACCCGAGGAGATTCAACAGTTTTTTGGAACAGAGCTTATGGAGCGGATCGTTGTCATTCCTGTCGTTGCGGCGGAGCGCATGCAAGAGCTTTACGCTAAGCATGATGTTTTCTTGTTTCCTTCTCTGATGGAAGGATTGCCATCGGTGCTACTGGAGGCCATGGCTGCGGGAATGCCGGTGATTACCACCGAAACGTGCGGTATGCCGGATGTTGTGGAGGACGAATTTAACGGACTATTGATTCCACCTGCGAATGCCCCCGCGATGGAGGAAGCGATCCTGCGGTTTACGCATTCGGTGGAGTTGCGCCAGAGGCTGGGTGAGGCCGCGCGCGAAACGATGAAACGATACACCTGGGAACGTGCGGCGAAGCGGCTGGAGGCACTTTACCGGCATGTACTCGATGCAGAGGGATAGCAACTACAAGCTTCCATCATTTGGGTCAACTCGAGAAGCGCGAAGCGTTCCTGGCAGGTTAGCAACCACAGCGGGGAGAGGGTGGCTGATGGATCGTTCGAATTGCCTCTCTCATAGAGGATCTGGAATTACCCTGCCGTTTCTTCATCATAGGCATATGCGTGGCCTTTTCGGATTAGCGGCTTTTCGAAGTACCGCCATGAGAGGCTGGCCACTGTCAGTGTCAGTGCCAACGCCAAGAGAGTGACACCAATCCCTTTGGCATTGTAGATCTGTGGCGGGCCGTGCAAGAGGAGTTGGTGCGAAAACTGGTTGAACGTCAAGTGAATTACATAGACGCAATAGGAGATAGTGCCGAGAGCGCGAAGAACGCTCCAGCGGCTCAGCGCGGCGACCCAACCCTGGGGCTGTGAAAGTACGACCACGAGGAGGCAGGTGTAGAAAGCAGCGAGCCAAGTGTAGCCGAGTGTTACGGTCACTACATTGACCGGCCGCACGAGCCACCAGAGCAGTCCGCCGACGCCAAGGAATAAGGCGAGCAGAGCGCGTTGTAAGAGCAAGCGGTGTTCATTTACAAAATTGCGGAAGCTGTCCGTGCGCCAGGCGATTGCTAGGAGCATACCGAAAGCGAGGGCATCGGCACGACACGGCATCGCAAATACCGCCACGTAATTTCCTTCGTACAAGTGTCGGAAAACAAAAAACCGGAGTGCGGGCACCACACAAATGGTTGCGGCGAGGACAAAGATAATACTTCGCAAAGAGAGGAAGCGAATCAGCGGAGGGGCGACAAGATAAAACTGCTCCTCAACGGCAAGCGACCACGTCACGCTAAACCATTTCCACTGAAAAGGCGTCAATCCGTACGTCATGTTCTGCAAGAATAAGAAATGAAGCGGCATCTGCAAGAAATCCCTCGACGTTGCTGGGTAGCGTCCTGGTGTGAACCAAAGGGCGGAGGCTATTAGAGCCCCGTAGATGAGAATCCACAGATAATATATGGGCAGTATTCGGTGCACGCGGCGCATGTAGAAAGTGCGGAAATAGTTCGGGGCAGAGCGTGCCTCCAGGAGGATGCCGCCAATCAAGAACCCCGAGAGCACGAAGAAGAGATCGACGCCGCTCCATCCAATCGCGAGTGTGCTGAGTATGTGGTGGGGCCAGAAACCGAGCTGGGCATGTTCAACGTTCGCAATGTAATGGCAGATGATGACGAGAAGAATGGCAAAGCCTCGCAGTCCATCGAGCTCGGGGATTCGACCCGGGGAAATAGGCGAGCTAGGCGGGGACTGCTTCTGTACGTTATTCAAAATAACTGTGCTCATCGTCTTTTGGATTCCGCCTGGATCAAAGAGTTTGCTTGC
This sequence comes from Candidatus Acidiferrum sp., assembly GCA_041482215.1. Taxonomy (GTDB): domain Bacteria; phylum Acidobacteriota; class Terriglobia; order Acidiferrales; family UBA7541; genus Acidiferrum. The sequence goes on from JBGPDI010000064.1 coordinate 18,835, forward strand.
ACATCATAGCTTTAATCTCTGTGAGCCTGACGTCTAACTGGCGCTAGAGACTACGGAGACCTGTTGGATCGAGAAGGAAACGTAGAGCTATAAGACGACGCTTCCCGGCAGCATGTGATCTTCAAATGCGCCGAACCTATTAGTCACCCGGAATGGCTGGCTATTCGACTCCTGCGGCCCCGGCAGGCTACTATAACTTTCCGCGATGGAACTGGGAAGAATTCCGATGCATGTCCTACTGGGCCGCGTGGAAGTGTGGGGAGAGACTGACGAAGAATGCTGACGCTTGGGATTAACTATTCGCAGATGCATGATTCGTCGGCATGTATCGTGCGCGATGGTGAACTGCTGTTTGCGGTGGCGGAAGAGCGCATTAGCCGGCTGAAGCATGATGCGGGCTTTCCGAGAAATGCCATTCATGCGTGTCTGGAGTTTGCGGGTGTGCGCGCGGAGCAGTTGGACGAAGTGTGTTTCGGCTGGCAAACGGCTGGGCCTGTGTACCGTCACGATTTGAAATGTTACGCCACGGGGAAAATGCCGCTGTCGTATCTCAACGGACTGAATTCGACACTGCACTTTCTGAGCATGTGGCATCAGCAGAGCGGAGCGAAGAAATTCGCGCAACAGTTCGGGCCGACGAAAGCGAAGATGCGGTTTGTGGATCACCATCTGGCGCATGCGATCAGTGCGTATGCATATTCGGGGTTTGACGAAGCGGCCGTAGTGGTGATGGATGGGCGAGGAGCGTGGGAAGCGACAACGATTTGGCACGGACACAATGGCAGGCTGGACCCCATGCTAATGATTCCGTTTCCGGACTCGGTGGGATATTTTTACAGCGAATTCACGGAGTTTCTTGGTTTTCACCGCAATAGCGATGAATGGAAGGTGATGGGGTTGGCGCCTTACGGGAAACCGGGCGTGGATTTGTCAGCGTTTATTGATGTGAAAGCGACGCCATATCGGGTCCACACGAGTCAATTGGTTGAAAACGGCGCGACGCCATTCGCACGCATGACGGCGGTGCTTGGACCGGCGCGAGTCGCGGAGAGCGAGATTGATGGTCGGCACAAGGATATTGCTTACGCCGTGCAGGATGCATGTGAAGTCGCGATGATGAATGTGGTGCGGATGGCGATTGAGAAGACGCGGAGCCGGAACGTTTGCCTTGCCGGTGGCGTGGCACTGAATTCGAAAGCCAATGGAAAAATTATGGCTTCGGGCCTGGTTGATAAAATGTTTGTGCAACCGGCGGCGTCAGATGACGGTGTGGCGCTCGGCGCGGCGCTTGCACCGTATCTGGATCGCAATGGGAAATTGCCAAACAAACCGATGCGTCACGGATATTGGGGGCCAAGTTTTGGCGACGAGGCGATCGAAAGTGCGCTCCGAACTTATAAACTGCGTTACACGATGCTGCCGGACCCCGCTGTAACAGCGGCGGAGCTGCTTTCGAACGGGAAAATTCTTGGGTGGTTCCAGGGGCGAATGGAATTTGGCCCGCGTGCGCTGGGGAGCCGTTCGATTCTTGCCGATCCGCGCGATCCGGAAATGAACGCCAAGGTGAACAATGCGGTGAAATTCCGCGAGTGGTGGCGGCCGTTCGCGCCTTCGTTCAAGAAAGAAGCGGCGGGCGAGTATTTGGAAAGTGCGACGGATTCACCGTTTATGATTCTGACAGCGCAAGTGCGCCCTGAAAAACGAAGCGTAATTCCATCCGTCACGCACGTGGACGGCAGCGCCCGGCCGCAGACGGTCGAGAAAGAGATCAATCCGCTCTATTGGCGTCTGATCGATGAATTTGGAAAGCGCACGGGCGTGCCGGTCATCATGAATACGTCATTCAACCTGCGTGGAGAAGCGATTGTTCACACGCCGACCGATGCGATACGAACTTTTTTTAGCTCTGGCATGGACGCGCTGGTGATAGGAAGTTTCCTCGTCGAGAAATGAGCAATCCGAAAATAAGTAGGCAGCGCATCATCGCGCTCCTGGGACGGCCTGACGCGCCCACTGACGCAGTCATGGAGTATTGCCGATACCTGGGCGATGCTCTGAATGCCGAAGGTTTTGATTTGACCATCGAACGAGTTGGATGGCGCGAGAACGGATGGAATCGCGCGGTGAAGACACTTCAGCGTAAGGCCAAGGGCTGGCACGGAACGTGGGTGCTGGTGCAGTACACCGCGTTGATGTGGTCCGCGAGGGGGTTCCCACTGCGGTTTTCTCGAATCCTCAAGACCCTTAAAGCTGCTGGCTGTCGAGTAGGCGTCGTCTTTCACGACGTCGAACCCTATAGCGGGGCGCGTGTGATTGACAGGTTACGGCGCGGCGCACAATTGCGCGCGATGCGTGAGGCACTGCGGCTTTCAGATGCAGCAATCTTCACGGTTCCACCGGAAAAACTCTCCTGGATCAGGCGGGTGCCAGCGAATGGACATTTTATTCCTGTCGGAGCAAATCTCCCTACGACTGGGGAAGCCAACTCACGGAAAGGAATATCCACGGGTGGAATCCTGAGCATCGCAGTTTTCGGGATCACTGGGGGAAAAACGGGCCATACGGAAATCGAGAATATCTCGGAGGCCGTTCGATTTGCAGCGGCACGAATCGGAAAGGTGCGACTGATTGTATTGGGCCGCAATTCGCAAAGCGCGGAAGTGGATCTGCGAAAGCGGTTGGGCGATGTGCCGGTAGACCTTCATGTGCTTGGAGTTTTGCCTAGCGAAGCGGTGGTGCGCAGTCTGTCCGTCTCCGACGTTCTGCTGTTTGTACGCGGGCACATTTCCACGAGGCGCGGCAGTGCGATCGCGGGGATTGCGTGCGGTTTGCCGATTATCGCGTTCGAGGGATCAGAAACGGCGGCGCCGATTACCGAGGCGGGACTCGCGCTGTATTCGCCCCAGCGAAAGGGCGACCTGGGAGACGTGCTGGTGCGCGTTCTGGAGGACGAACACTCCCGTGCCTCGCTCGCACAGCGAAGCTGGCTGGCGCAAGCGCAATATTTCTCGTGGCGAGCGATTGCGGCGCGTTACGCGGAATTCCTGCGGAGAGAGAAATAGAGATACGCCCGCTGCCGGAACCTCCTGGACCGTTGGATCAGCGGCACAATGCTTCGATCAGAGCTTCTTTCTTTTTTTCAGCGAGAGTTGAAAGAGAATCAAGCGATGCGAAGTAGCCTGCCACGGCCGCAGCGGCCAGGAAGGCGAATGCCTCGGCGGGAAGCCAACGATTGCCGGTCCAATTTCCGGTAAACAGAATTACGGCGGAAATACCACCCATCAAAATCTGAGAGCCGAACGCGACGAGCGCGGCCATTCCCGACTGGCGCTGTCCGCGCATCTGGCCGAATTCCATCTTGCGTGGAAAAGTAAGGGAAGACCAGTTGGCGACAGTGAGTTGACCCACGACGGTGAATACGATAGCGGCACAGGTAGCCGCCAGCCTGTGGGCCGAAGGCAAGCCGACGCGCCACGTGAGCATGGCCAGGGAAAGAGTGATTTCCACGGTGAGCACAGAGACAAGCATCAAATTTTTCCCAAGGAGCACATCGCGGAATCGCAGCGGAGCGGTGAAATAAGTCTGAATGCCACGGCCTTCGTAAGCAAAGGTGTTATAGGCGGGCGCCATTAGAATCAGGATGAGGTAGGCCATCATGCCGGGAAAAAACATTTCCGGCGAGATGCCCTTGCCGCCGATCGTGGGATGCCTTCCAGCAAAATTCATGCTGAAGATCATGATCAGTAGCGGCGGCATCAGCAGGGTGAGGTATGCGAAACCGTTGCGAGTGAGATAGTGAAACTCCTTACGAAGGATTGTAGCCACTTGGGGCGAAAGCAAACTCAAGCGATCGGTGCCGTCGTCATTTGTTGCGATTGCACGAGCGGAAACGCGCGCCGGTGCCGCCGTTTCACTGAGTTCTTCGCCGCGATATTGCGTGGCATAACGACGCCACAAGAAAAAGCTGAAAAGGCCGACGTATAGCAGCAGCGTAGCCAAGCTAAGTAGAAACGCCGCAGGTTGCAGCCGAATGACTGCGGCTACGGCGCGGCCTGCAAGCGAAGGCGGAAACCAAGCGATATAGGGCAAGAGATGGAAGAATGCCGGGCGGGCTGACGTGCCATAGCGCTGCATCAAGGGCGAAACGAAGTTCAGCGAAATCATGGAGAGAACAAATAGGCCGATGAAAAGTTCACGCGTGCGGCGACGGGAGAGCAAGCGCTCCAGCCAGGAACCGACGAGCCGCTCGAGCGTGACGTTGAGCAGCAGAAACATCGCGACGATCAGCATCATGGCGGGTAGCACACCCGGTTTGGCCACGGCCGCCCCAGCAGTCATGGAAAGCAGCCAGCACACCGAAGCAAGCGCGGAAAAATCCGCGAATCCGTACGCGAGCCCAATGGCATAAAACGCGCTGAGGCTCATCGGAAACCGAAGAAGGGTACGAAATTCGAAATTCGCGCCGAAGCCGGCTGCAAAAATCGGGAATAACTGCCAGAAGAAAAATATGCCCCAGAAAAGGAACGCTAACCACTCCGGGTGGCCTTTAGAAAGAAAAGCGTACGCACCGCTGAAAAACGCAAAACTCAGCCCAATCACCAGAATGCTGCTGAACAAGCCGACAAAGATCAGACCGATCAGATCGAGGCGATTATTCTTCTTGCGCAGGCTGTTTCTTAGGATGCGCCAGCGAAGTCCGGCAACCAGGCGGATCTGCTCAAAGATGCTGATGGGCCGCGTCACATCAGCCACGAGAGCTCTTCAAGCTGCGGGCGTGCCGTGCCGTCTTGACCAACGATCGAGAGAAAAATCTGTTCGAGAGTCGTCTGGCTTCCGGCTTCGCCTGAAATTCCAACGCGCAATTCTTCCAACGAGCCCTGTGCAACGAGCCGGCCTTTATGAATGATGGCTACGTGACTGCACAAGCGTTCGACAATTTCCAGCACGTGGGAGGTGAGGAAAATCGTGGTGCCACGCTCCGTCATACGTGCCAGCAGAGCCTTCAAAGCGCCTGCCGCGAGCGCATCCACGCCTTCGAAGGGCTCGTCCAGAAACAAAATGCGTGGCCCGTGAATCACAGCGGCGGCCAGAGCCAGCTTTTTCTGCATCCCGTGCGAATAATCCGCAATCATAGTCTTGGGCCGATCGGCGAGTTGCATGAACTCAAGCAATTCTTCAGATCGGCGCTTGGTTGTGGCGCGGTCGAGGCCATACATCCGGCCGACAAAATGCAGATACTCCGAACCCGTCAAGCGCTCGAAAAGACCCATGCCTTCGGGAACGACACCGATCTGGCGTTTTACTTCGACGGGATTCGCGGCAAAGTCCACGCCAAGAAGCTGCATGCTGCCGGAAGTTGGCGCCAGCAGGCCGGTCAGAATTTTGATAGTCGTTGATTTTCCTGCGCCATTCGGTCCGAGAAAGCCGAAGAATTGTCCGGCCGTCACTTGGAGATCGACGCCGTCGACGGCAGTGAGATTTCCGAATCGGCGAGTCAGCTTTTGCGTCTGAATGGCTATTTCCGGCATCGCGATTTCCTTCCTGGGCTCAAGAGCGGAAGGAAAAACTCTAGCACGAGTCGAGTTGTTCTTCGGATAAAGTGCAGACGGCCGTCAGAGAATTAGAATGATTTCAGGAGGGTTTTTGAATCGTGTGCGACGCTGTGCTCAACTGCAATTCCTTGGCTGGCAGAGCTGCCAGGACCGCGGGTAGTTCTACACGGAAGACGGCTCCGCCTTCCTGTCGGTTGTAAGAGAGAATTTTTCCGCCATGCTCCTGCACGATGCCGAAGCAAATGCTAAGCCCCAGGCCGGTGCCCTTGCCGACAGGCTTCGTTGTATAGAAAGGATCGAAAACGCGCTGCGGGTCCTTGAGGCCGGGACCGGTGTCAGAGAAGAGGATGACGACATTGGAGCGATCGCGAATCGTTTTGATGGTCAGCACACCGCCCTTGGCGGCTTCCATGGCTTCCAATGCGTTGCTGATGATGTTGAAGAAAACCTGCATCAACTGATTGCCATCGCCGCGCACGCCAGGGAGGACAGACTCGAGCTGCAATTCGATGCGCGTCGTTCCGGAGCGCAGGTCGAGCGCGCGAAGTTGCACAGCGTTGTTCACAACGGTGTTGATGTCGAGTAGCGTGCGCTCGGCGGGAACCTGGCGCGCGAAACTCAGGAGATTGCCGACCAGTGTTTTTGTGCGGCGAGCCTGGTCACGGATTTTTGAGGCGGTCACGCGTGCTTTATCCGGAACCGTGGGATCGTCGGCGAGCAGATCGGAAAAACCAAGAATGGCCGCGAGTGGATTATTGATTTCATGCGCCGCGCCGGCGGCGAGTTGGCCCAGAGAAACAAGCTTCTCCGATTGCACGATCTGCGCCTGCAGCCGTTTCAAGTTTTCGATGGATTGTTCAGACCGGGCCAGCAACCGGGAGCGGTCCCGGTCCGCCAGATGCGTGCGCAGGAAGATCAGCAACGCGAGGGGAACGGAAGCAATCAAAGTGGCCATCAAACGAAAATCTTTAACCGCGGCATCATCGTGGCTGAACCGCAGCGTATAAATCGCAAACACGGGAAGCGAGATCACTGCCGCCATCGCCAGGCGAGCGGGCCACACATTTTCCTCGGTAGTTGAATCTGGATCCGAGTCGTAGGCGTTTTCGGAGGTGGCGTCCAGCTTGTCCCGATTTTGGTAAGCGATGACGCCAGCGAGGGCAAACCAGAGGAAGTGCGAAAGCAGTGGAAGATCATACAAACTTCCCGTGTAGTACGTGTTAGCTGGAATGCCTACGTTAATCACCAGGGAGGAAAGCAAGTAAAGCGTTGTGGCGCCAAAGAGATTGGCATACACGAGCCGCCAGATTCCGCTGGATGACAGCCACAAGGCCGCCAATCCGGCGGCGATGATCATGTTCTGAATATTAGCCAGCAGGTTGTAGTTGTAATTGTACTGGGCGACCATCGGCGACGCATAAATCCACGGGAGGACCGCGAAGGCATAGAGGAATGTCCACCAGGTGAACAGGAGAACAAAATCGAGGTAGCCAAAGCGCAATTGGATTTCGCCACGCCGCCGGTGAGGACGCAATGCAAGCGCAGCCATCATGGGAATTCCGCGCAGAAAGAAAAGGATATCTCCCCCGTTTAAATCGGGAAGTGGCTTGTGAAGATAGAGCTCGTGGTAAGTCCACTGGAACTGCCCGATCATCCAGAGCGTGCAGCTCATGGCGATCAGCATCCAGAAAATGTTCCGCCGCCAGTGGGGCGTACCGGCGTTCAAGAGCAATCCGGCATTAGCCAGGAGCGGCACGATGCACTGCACGAGATCGCCGATAGTGAGAAGCGACTCCGAGCCACGCTTCAGCGTCAGTGATGCGGCGGAGTAAAGGACAAGGATGAAGATCCAAGTCGCGACCAACCAGGCGATTCTGCGGGAAGAAGACATTTTCTTGGCGTTTCCAGTGTAGGCGCGCGGGGCGGGAATGGGTGCGGACTATCACTCCGGCTTGGCCTAAAGATAAACGAACACTATGCCGGGATCACTCAACGGCGCGGCTGCAAATTCAAATTCTGGCGGAGGAGGAGGGATTCGAACCCCCGAGACCCTTTCGAGTCTAACGGTTTTCAAGACCGCCGGTTTCAACCGCTCACCCACTCCTCCGTTTTTAATTCTAACTTACTCTGTGAGTTAGCGGCCAATTTGTGACACTTCTTCTACCAAATCAGATAAAAAATGGCGCCCCAAAAAAGAGGCGTCCGTTGTCATGGATTCGGGTCATTGTACGCGTGTTTCGAAAAGATCTTGTACCTCTTGTGGGTCTCCGGTGAAAAGAATTTCACCTCCACTTTATGCTGGCCATTCCATTTTTTTGGACGTTTGATGCTACCAAGTCTTTCCGGCGTGACGGAGATCGTGTAGGTCGCGTATTTTGCGGCCTCCATGATCGCCCGTGAAATACGTCCGAGGTCGCTGCCATCAAAGCCTTGCCCGTCGAGGCCTTTCGCGGTGAAAACGGCTCCGCCCGTCGCTTCCGCGAGTGACTTCAGGTTGGAAGGTCCTCGCAGCTCGTTAGGACCAATGTAATCGGAATTGCCATCAACGAGCCTATTCATCGGAGAGGAAAGACCTCCAGGACCTGGATCCTTTTGTTTGTCCTTCCCGGGAAAAGTATAGCTGTCCCACGGGACGAACGATGGTGATGCCATTACGGCAAAAATAGGCATGTCCACTTCTTCGGCAAAATGTTTCGTCTCTTTCAAGCTGAAGCGGCTGTGATTGTCGCCACCATCAGTGACAATAAGCATGAGCCGTCGCCGGTTCTTGGCTTCTTTCGCGGACATCATGCCGAGATTCACCGCATCAAAGAGTGCGGTACTCCCCTTGGTCGGTTGAAGGTACTTGGCTATCTTGGACCTCATCTCATGGCCATTTACGAAAAAAGGATCTTGGCGTGATGCCCGTTTTCCAAAAGTGATCAGTGCGAACTCATCATTTTCATCTATTTCTTTTTCGCTGTTAAATTTATCCAGGTCGAGAAACGAATACAGCGCCTCTTGGACAAAACCATTCTTGCTGTACATGCTCTCGCTCACATCGGCGACAAATTCACACGAGATCGGTTCGCGGTCGTTCGTAAAGCTTTTGATCGCCTGCTTGATCCCATCAATGTAGACCTCAAAATCGCTCGCCCTAAGACCATTTGCCGGACGGCCCTTGTCGTCAAGAACCGTGACGAACATCTGAACTAACTTCGTCTCGGTAACGATCATGGTGTTGCTCCGCCGTGGAACGGTCTGCGCCGAAAGGTCGGCACAACCGAAGAAAAAACCAAGGGAAAGCAAAACGGTATGGAAAAAGGACTTCAGTCTAGCGCTGGATGGTTTCAGCTTCCGGAGCTGGGGCAATGGTCACCTCTTTAAATGGACTGATTTGCCCGGCATTGTACGACTAACGCAAGACCCACACCAACAAAAAGGAAATGAAACGACGTAAAGGGCTTCATTCGGTACACTCTCCAAAAAAAGACTGACAATGGACCAAATTTGCACCAAATTAGGGATCTCAACTGCCCGGTCAGCACGCTGCTTTAGTAACGTGCGAGTGTTCATTCCTCCATTTTGGCTAGCGTGAATCAAAGCGTGATTAACAAATCGGCGATTTAATTTTTCGAGAGCACGTCGCCCTCTTGCGGACGGATACCATATAGACTCACTTTCGGATTGTGTCCCCAAGCCTCTTTGTAATACCTAAGCTCGACGCTTTCGAGGACGCGACTTTCACCGTGCAGATCGATAACGTAGTTTTTTTCTTCGGGTGAAATCCGGCCACTAACCACGAACTCCTCAGAAGTGCCATTACCGAAGTGAACGATCAGGCGATCAAAGAAAATCGCGTCACCGCTGACCCGCAACTGAATCGTGTGAAAGAGCCCATTACGACGAGTGATCTGGATCTTGCCGTGATCCTGGCCGCCGTCTAAGCGGGTGTAGCCCAAAAAGTCCCAAGACTGCCCACGGGGGAATACGGAGGTGGCAAAGACTAAGGCCAAGAGCCCGGCGATAGTATGGCGAAAGTACCTGGGGAGCATAGATAGTCCTAGAACTGCCAGAACCACATATATCAGTGTTTCCTTCTCCCTTGACAGCGCAATCACCAGGAAATTTCCTAAACGATAAGCGATGGAGGCGACCTTGTCGTTGTCCGTGCGCAAGCTCAAAGGTCATTGATGGTGCTTGCATTCCTTTTCCGAGGCGCGCGGGTGATTGCGAGTAGTTCGGGTGTGCAGCCCTCATACTGTCAGAACTACCAATTGTCCGGTGGTCATTGGACGTCCAAGCTGTCTCGTAGCCAGCCCAATTGCCTGATGACATGCGGCGAGGTGTGCAGGCAGGAGATAATTGTATGAGCGCTCAAAGAATCAAA
>JBGPDI010000065.1:0-28544 GCA_041482215.1 Candidatus Acidiferrum sp.
AAGGTCAAGCTCTACACCAAGGAAACGCCGATCTTCGAAGAGTTCGGTATCCAGCACGAACTCGACAAGGCTCTGCGCGCCAAAGTCTGGCTCAAATCCGGCGGCTACATCGTCATCAACCACACCGAAGCACTCGTAGCCATCGACGTCAACACCGGCAAATTCGTCGGCAAAGGTTCCACGCGCCTCGAAGACACCATCGTCAAAACCAACCTCGAAGCCGTGAAAGAAATCGTCCGCCAGATTCGCCTTCGCGACCTCGGCGGCATCATCGTCGTGGACTTCATTGATATGGAAGAGCGGCGCAACCGCGAAAAAGTTTTATCCGCGCTGCAACAAGCTCTCGAAGAAGACAAGGCACCATCAAAAGCGCTTTCCTTCAACGAGTTCGGCCTCGTCTGCATCACCCGCAAACGCACCAAGCAAGCGCTCGAACGCGTCCTCTGCCAGCCCTGCCCGTATTGCACCGGCTCCGGCATGGTCAAATCCATCCCCACGCTTTGCTACGAAATCCAGGCGGAAGCGCGCAAAATGGCGGCCGCCGATCACGAAGGCCCGAACCTTACGGTCCGCGTGAATCCCGAAATCGCCAAAGCCCTGAAGACCCGCGAGTCCATGCTCATAGACGAACTCGAGCAGACCGCCCACAAACACATCATCATCCAATCCGACGCCACCCTCCACTGGGAGCAGTACGACATCTACTAGCCACCTTGTAGGGGCGCAGCATCGCTGCGCGCTTTCTTGGCAACACTGAGCGAAGTCGAAGAGTATTTCGCCAGCTTTCTGAAAGAAGTCAAAAGAACGCCGGGCGCGCATCTTTCGCCCGGGCGTTCTTTTTGGATTCAAGCTCGTCGCGAATTCGACTCACGGAGCAGGTTTCGTGGGCTCGGAAGAAGTATCGGTTGCCGCCGGTTCCTCAACCTTCGGCGCGCTGATCCGCTGCTTATCGTCCACCGAAAAAAGTAGATACTCGCTAAAGCTGTGGCGCCGGTGACTGCGCCGCCCCCGCCAGTCGTAATACACTTCCGCGTTCTGCGGAAGCCACATGTCCACTTTACGCTCGCTAAAATGGACGGGGGCGTAGTCGATGGCGGTGTGGTCCGCGACCAGCCGGATCTCCGGCACCTGAGCGACTAAATCTGTTTCCAGCCTCACGACTTGAAAACTGTCTGCTGCAATCCAGGCGCGCCCTTTCAGCGCAATCGAGTAGGACTTTCCATTAAGCCCAAGTTTGTAGGAACGCACGTTATTCGGCTTATCAGCCCGCTGGCGAAAGTGCACTTGCCAAGCCAGCCCGCCATTCCAGCGCGCAAGCCCCTCGCAAGTTAGATCAAAGCTTCCTATGTTGTAGGGATGAAATATGAGAATCAGCGCCGGCAATCCATTTGTGATTACGCCATCCGGAAATCCCGATTGGGAAGCTCCGCCCCTTCGGTATTCTTCTACATTAAGGAATCCGCGGCGAACCTCGCCGATAGATACAACGTAATCGTATTTCCGCCTCTCTGGCGACGAAGCCAATCCCCACTTGTCGATGGATTCGTGCATGAGCGATTCTGTCGCCGTGAATCGATCCACATTGTGGACGAATTCCTGCACACGCTTTCCCGCGTTTCGCACGATTTCTTCCAGCGTGCATACCGCCCCCGGCTCTACCGCCGGTAGTTTTTCGTCGACGTTGGGTGGCATCCAGACAGATGCGGAAGGAAGTTCAACCGCAACTCTTGTAGCCGCCAGGGGCTTAACTTCCGATACGGGGACCGCCTCTGCAGTCTCCCGTGAAATCACCGTCGGAGGAGTTTTTAGACCGTCCAAAAGTTTTTTGACTTCCAAGTTTCCGGGGTTATCCTGCAAATATGCTTGCAAAATACGCGTTGCCCGCTCCTTGTCCCCACGCGCCGCCAAAGCCCGCGCTAAGACCGGCTCTACTGACTCCGCTTGCCCGTGACCCAGTTCCAAAGCTCGTTCCGCGTGCTTAATTGCGTCGTCAAATGCGTCAGTCCGGAGGCACGCGTCCGCCAGAAAAGCCCGTGCACGCCAGGACCCAGGCTCCGCATCAACCGCCCGGTTCAGATACGGCATAGCTTCGGCAGCCTTGCCTTCGTTGAGAAGCACCTCGCTTAGCGAAAGTAGTGCCCGAACGTGCTTGGGATAGGCGTCGATCGCTTTTGCGAAATAGGCCTTCGTCTGCACCAGATCGTTCATCTTTTCCCAGTAAGTCCCAAAGAGGTAGTTCACCTCTGGATGGTTCGGAGCCAGGCGTTGGGCTTCATCCAGATGCTTCCGCGCTTCCGCTAGCTTATTGGCCTTTAGCGCCTCTAGTGCCATTCCCAAATGTCTCTGTGCTTTGGGTGTAAGGATGGGGAATCCGGACGTTGCAACAGGCGTGGCGGCTGACCCAGCAGTCGCGGGCTGCATTTCAACGGATATCATCGACGCGACCGTGCCCTCAGCCTCAAATTCCTGCTCGGTTCGTTCGAAACCCGCCGCTACCACTTGAACCGTATATCGGGACGGAGATACGCCCTGAAATTGCACGTGCCCCGCTTGCGCCGTGGCCTGCAGATAAGCGCCACCCTTGATCGACCTTAATGTAACTAACACCATTCCTGGAAGCGGGGCGCCGTTCGCTCCTCTTACATAAATATCTACATTGACCAGGGGCACCACTCCGGGCAGGGCACTCGAGCCATCAGGGTTTTTGCCGCTACGAGAGACGCCCGGAGGCCCTTGCGCGAGCGCCACCACTGGCAAGACCAATCCGCACAAGAAGACCAGAAACAGAGTGCTGTACTTCGAGACCTGTGCAGACATGGCCGACTCCCGTCACCTAGTGCAGAATTTCAGTCTTGGAAACATCATACACCCCTCTACTTCCACTTGGAGCCCGTGCCTGGGCACCCGACATGGCGCGCTGCGCTCCTTCTCGGCACCACTGACGCCATGAGCCGCAGTTTCTATTGCGCGAGATTCTTCCTGACGTCTGCCTCCTTCCAGCTATCGAAAAAGCCAGCCCCAAAAATAACTGTAACCATCGATCTCAAAAACAAGTAAGTAGACATAGAGAGTGGCAGATGGAACTGCTGGAACGGTTCGCGGCGGGCGACCTGGAAGCCTTCGAAGCGCTTTTTCGAACGCACCAGAAGGAAGTCTACGCCTGGGTGATTCGCATCGTCCGCGACCATGGAATTGCAGAGGATCTCACCGTGGAAACTTTTTGGCGCATCTACCGCTCCCATTCGCGCTTCGATCCAACCGGCAGTTTTCGCGCTTGGGCCCGCAGGATCGCCACCAACGCCGCTCTTGATCATCTTCGGCATGCCCGTCGCGAAACCGAACTCCCAAACGATCTGCCTGGCCTCGCCGCCAGCGATCCCGCCGTCTGTCGCGAAACGCGGTCACGCATCAGAGAAGCCTTTTTTCAACTACCGCCAAAATACCGCTTAGTGGCCACTTTGGCTCTGATCGAAGAGGAACCTTACAACAATATCGCGGAAGCAATGGGAATCTCCGTAGCGCTGGTCAAGGTGCGCCTGTTCCGAGCTGTGCGTATGTTGCGCAAGAAACTCAATTCATTCTATACAGAGGTCATTGCGAAATGACGAACGAACAAAACAACGACGAGATCAAGGCGCTCCTCAAGTCAGCAATCACCCCGGTGAACTATACCGAACTCCCTCGCGATTTGTGGCCGCAGATGCTGCGCAAACTCGATGAACGCCCAGCGCCCGCTGTCCTCGCCACTTTGGACAAGATTCCCTGGTTCGACTGGGCGCTGGCCGCAATTCTCAGCGCCCTTCTTATCGCTTTTCCGGGGACTATCCCGGCATTGCTCTATCACCTGTAAGTTTGGAGGTTCTAATGAATCGTTACATTTATCTTCGCGCGTACATGGCAGGCATCGTCGTCCCTACGGTTTTCCTGCTCGTCGTTATGACCGGTTATTGCGTCCTGCGTTATATCTATAGTTTTCCCGTCCCTGTCGAGCGCCTGATCGTATTCCCGATGGCGGTAGTGCCCAATCTGTGGGGCCTCTGGAACGTGCTCTACGTCGCGCTCCGCTCGTCCTCACGACTTTCCATCGGAGCCCACGGCGCCATTCTGCCCGTTCTGCTCGCTCCGCTAGGTTTTCTTCTCACGCGCATTCTCGATTTTCCCATTCCCAGTTCTGTCGCACATGCCATTCCGGTTGGCGCAGCCATCGCACTGCTCGTCTACTACTTCGCCTGGAAATACCTGGTCGCAGGCCTCAATCGGGTGCTTGAGATTGCGTGAGAAGCTATCCGGCCTACTCGAGCGGAAGTACGGGCTAACGGGGCGAAACCGCTAGACTAGTTTTCTGTTTTTGGATCCGAGATGCGCTGCCGATCTTCCACGGCAAAGAGCAGGTAATTGCTAAAACTATGACGCCGGTGAATCCGCTGCCCCTTCCAGTCGTAGTACAACTCCGCGCTCTGTGGCAGCCACATTTCCACTTTGCGATTGCGGAATTGCACTGGCCCATATTCGATGGCAGTGTGGTCGGCAACTAGCCGAATTTGCGGTATCGGAGCCACTATATCTGTCTCCAGCCGCGCGATCTGAAAGCTGTCTGCCAAAATCCACGCGCGCCCCTTTAGAGCAACATCATAAGAAGGGCCATCGATTCCCAGCCGGTAGGCCCTGATCGTATTGGGTTTATCAGGCCTTTGCCGAAAATGAATTTGCCAAGCCAGGCCCCCGTTCCAGTGCGTCAAGCCCTCGCAGGTCATCTCATAGTTTCCCGCATTATACGGATGAAAAATGAGCACCAACGCGGGCAGTCCAGTTGTTGCGACGCCGTCCGGGAAATCCGCGGGCGAATCTCTGCCGCCTCGATACTCTCTCACATTGAGCAATCCGGCCTTGGCTTCCTCGACGGCCACTACGTAGTCAAACTTTCGCAGGGCCGGAGACCCTGCTAGTCCCCACTTATCAATCGCTTCGTGTTTTAGGGATTCGCTGGCTGTGAATCGATCCACGTTCTTGACAAATTCCTTCACGCGCTTCCCAGCCTTCTGAAGGACCTCATCGAGCACGCACGCCACGCCAGGCTCTACCGAAGGTATTTTCTCGTCTACATCTGGTGGCCGCCAATTGAGGGCCTTTGGTAGTCCCGCCGCCACATCCATAAGCGCCGCTGGCTTGGCTGCGCTAGCCGCAGACGGTGCCTCATTGACCGAATTCGGCACGGAAGGAATCTGCAGTCTCTCCAGTTGATTCTTTGCCGAGGTGTCGTCTGGATGATCCTTTATATAGTCCTTCAATACGCTTTTGGCCCGCTCAATGTCTCCGTTTTTAATGAGTGCCCGTGCCAGGAGAGGCTGGACCATTGCCGCTTGTCCGTGGCCCAGCTCCAGAGCGCGCTCCGCTTCTTTGATGGCCTCCTCAGTAGAGCCATGCTGCATTTGGGCATGTGCCATCACAGCGTGAGCACGCCACGAAGAGGGCTCCGCTTCCGCAGCTCGCTTGAGGTATGGTATCGCTTCGTCGGCCTTGTTGTCGCGAAGGAGGAGCTCGCTCAACGAGAGAAGCGCGCCCGCGTGCGAGGGAGACAGCTCGACCGTTTTCATCAGATACGACTTGGCCTGGGTCCAGTCCTTCGATTTCAACCAGTAGACGCCATACAAGTAGTTGACAATCGGATGATTGGGCGCCAAGCGATACGCTACTGCGAGATGCGTTCGTGCCTCTGCAAGCTTGTCCGCTCGAAGCGCTTGCAGCGCCTTTCCCATCTCTTTCTGAGCTTTGGGAGCCAGCAGGATTGGCGGCATTGCTACCGCGCTATCAACGTTGCCCGAGCCTTGCCGGAGCTCAACGTTGATGATCAGCGTCCCCATACCTTCGGCGTCAAATTCCTTTGCTCCTTTTTCAAAGCCGGGAGCAATCACCTCCACGTTGTAATGAGTTGGTGCTACGTTTTCAAATATCGCGTGGCCCGCCATCGTCGTCCCCTGCCTATAGACGCCGGCCACATGCGTGCTCAAGGTCACCATCGCCATTTCCTGAATTGGTGCGCCGTTGGGCCCTCTCACGGTGATATCCAAACTTACGCTCGCTACCCCACTTGGTGAGGACGCCAACCCTCCGCTCGTAGCGCCCGGGCCCGGTCGCCCTTGCGCAGCAACACCGGCAGGCAGAAGTGCGCCGCTAACTAAAATAATCACTACCAGGGAGTGCTTCCAGATACGCGATGGCATGGCCGACTCCAGCGGAGTTTGAACTTGAGGATGTGCACCATCATACACCCCCAGCGCACAAAAGTGACCTGCAAGAAGATGAAGTCATCTCCCGTCCGGAAATCGCCTGTCCTCACGGGCAGTTTCCGATGTGCGCATACCGGTACCTTTTCTTCGTTGCTTCCTCGCACCACGCACGACTAGAGTGAATACACGCTGCTCCATCCCACCCGGAGCTCCATTCGTTCTTCGTGTTTTCATAAGGGAGGATTTATGTGGTCCAAACAGCAATCCGTCGCAGAACCACCCGCTATTTCACCAACGTCTGGTTCATCGTCTCCTGTCGTTCCATTCGGCGCTCCTTCCACCTCGCGCCCCGGAGGCTCGAATTCCCGCAGTTCCGCGCGGCTCGGCGCCAGCATCCAAATCAAGGGTCAGATTACGGGTGCGGAAGACTTGCAGGTTGACGGCAACGTGGATGGCCCGATTTCGCTAGACGGCCACGAACTCACCGTGGGCTCCACCGCTCAACTCCATTCCGAGATTCACGCCGGCGAAGTCACCGTCTCCGGCAAAGTCATCGGCAACGTGTACGCCCGCGGCCGCGTCGAAATCAAAAAAGACGGCTCGATCATCGGAGACATTTCTTCCGCGCGCATCAGCATCGAAGACGGCGCCCATTTCAAGGGCCGCATCGAAATCGACCCCGCTAAGTCCCAAGCTGCCGCGGATTAGCCAAGACAGGGACGCTCACGCGCTCATTTCCGCCCGGGCGTCTTTCCGTTCTCACCGCCGCCGTCACCATTTTTTCTGACTTTCGTGGCCGAGACAGCCCTGCCTTTTGTCCTCAACCGCTAGGCCTCTGTCTTCTCCACCAGATGGCGATCCATCCATTCCAAAATCAGTTTTCGCATTTCGGGGAGTTCCACGTGCGCGCACTCGTACAATGCAATGTGGCAGTCTGCTCCCTTGCCGTACTTTTTATATAGCGGCGTCAGGTAATCGCGAATCTTCTCCACGCCCGCCGACGGTGTCAACGCGTCCAGCCGCCCGTTCACGCTCAAATGCGCCCGCGGCACGATCAATTCATTGATCTCCGCGCTCTGGAAGTTCTTCAGCAAGGACGGCACATAGTAATAAATGCCGTGCTCTTTCAAACCATTTGCTTTAATCAACTCTTCGTAATCCGTTAGGCAGCAAACATCCAGGCAAACGCTCACGCGCGGCTCCAGCGCCGCCAGCCACCAGGCCTTGGTCGAACCCATGGACATCCCAAAAGCTCCCAGGCGTTGCGAATCCACTTCCGGGCGATGCGCCAAGTAGTCGAGCGCGCGGAACTCGTCGAACATCATCATCCCGTACAGCACTTGCCCCTTCCAGAGCATCCGCTTGAAGGCATCTTCTTCTCCCGTCCGCCCATTCGCTTCGTGCTTGCGCTCGCCGAAGCACCAGCTATCGATGGCCAGCGTAACGAGTCCCTTTTCCGCGCATACCGTAGCGTAGGCAGGCTGCGCTTGGACGCCCTTCAATAGCTGTTCTTTCCCCAAGTCATACATTCCGCCGTGCCAATGAATGTAGAGAAGGCCCGGGGCGCGAGCCTGGCGCTGGTCGGGGACCAGCAAAAGAGCGGGAACAGGTTCTATACCGTTCAGATCAAGCACGAGCCGCTCCAGCGTGTAGCCGTCATGCTTCTCGGTTTTCAGCAACTTGGCGGGGCCCGGCACGTGGTGCTTGGGAAGATCGCCCAGCAAGCTCCATAGTTCCTTGCGGCGGGCTTCCTGTCTTGCAGAGAATGCCGCCTCGGACCCGCTGGCTTGCACTACAGAATGCGTACTTGGAATTCCTGTTAGCGCCAATGCCGCCGCTGACTGTTGCAGGAACTCCCGTCTGTTGGATAGTTGCGTTTGCGGACTCACCTCGTCCTCCCCGTGACGCGTATTTCCTTGCTCCACTACAAGGCCTCTTCTACGGGCCCCGAGAGTTCTTGTCAACCCGCATTGCACTAAGGTGTCGTGGCCTGCCAGGTCGCAGACGCTCTTCTTCTGACTTCTGACTTCTGACTTCTGACTTCTGACTTCTGACTTCTGACCTCCAACCTCTAACTTCCCGAATACCTCTGCTCTTTCCACGGATCCCCATACGCGTGATACCCATTGCGCTCCCAAAACCCTAGCCGGTCTTGATCCAGAAGCATGAACCCGCGCACCCACTTCACGCTCTTCCACGCATACAGATGCGGCACAATCAGCCGCAACGGCCCCCCATGTTCCCCTGTCAGTGGCTCACCATCGTGTTCAAACGTAAACAAAACATTCGGCCGCACCAAATCCGCCAGCGGCACATTCGCCGTATAGCCTTCTTCCCCCAGCAGCAGCGCAAACTCTACCCCCGGCTTCAACTTCACTAGCTTCATCACATCCGTGAACAGCACGCCCTTCCACCGGTTGTCCAACCGGCTCCAGCGCGTCACGCAGTGAAAATCCGTAGTCACGGGCGTCTCCGGCAGCGCGCGAAACTCCTCCCACGTCAGCCGCACCGGTTCTTCCACCAGCCCCGAAATCTTGAAGTCCCACTTCGCCTTATCAAAATGCGGCACACTCCCGTAATGCAGCACCGGCCACTTTAGCGTCAGCGACTGCCCCGGCGGCAACCGCCCCTCCGCCTTCGCCTTCTTCTCCAACTCCCTGCGATCTCCAAGACCGTCAAACAATGTCATCTTCGTTTCTCCCGTTACTCGCCGCCACCTAGGCGCACACTTCGGCCCCTCAATATTGATCCTTAATTGGATGTGTTAGAGAGATGGAAGATGCGGAACAAACTCAAGCTTTGCTTACGGCAAGACTCCGCTGCCAAATACAACAGAAGAGTTAGTTGATTTCCACTTCGAGCCCGCCAACCCAGCCCGCAACTAGATTGTAGAGCGCGGCCGAGATGGCACCTACGACGCCTCCGATGACGCCGTACATGATCGGGAAAATGATGATCGATCCTATGCCAAAGCCAAATCCGAATGCTTTCGCCCCCGGCACTGTGGCTCCTGCCATGCTGGTCAACGAACCCATCGTCATCGAGATAAGCGCCATGAAACACCCGAGGATCAGACCAAGAATCGCATACAACACCATGCCGACCTTGAACGCGGAACCCGGACCGATACGCTTGACTGTAGCCATGGAGTTTCTCCTTGCGAACTTCGCGCGAATCCTAACAGAACGAACTTCCAACCCAAAGAAGTAAATTCAAATTCTGCATGAATCGTCGCCACAACAGGAGCGTCAAGGTTTTTCCCTATGCTATGATTTCTCTTCGCACCACGAAAGCGAGCTTCGCATGACCGCGCGCATTCTCGACGGCCTCAAAATCCGCGACCAGATCTTCGCCGAGCTCAGTGACGAAGTTCGTCTCCTCACTGCTGCCGGAGTTCGCCCTGGCCTGGCCGCCGTCCTCGTTGGCGAAAACCCCGCCTCCCAGTTGTACGTAAAATCCAAAATTGCCGCTTGCGAACAGCTCGGCCTCGCCAGCGCGCTCATCACTCCATCGGCCACAGTAGGGACTCTTGAAATGCTCGCCGTGGTCGAGGATTTGAATCGTGACAATAACATCGACGGCATTCTCGTCCAGCTCCCTCTTCCTCCCCAGGTGGACACCAAACGCATCCTCGAAGCCGTTGATCCCGCCAAAGACGTGGACGGTTTTCATCCTGTCAATCTTGGCCGGCTCGTCAGCGGACGCCCGGGTCTGGTCGCCTGCACTCCCGCTGGCTGCATGGAAATACTCCGTCGCAACAATATCCCCATCGAAGGTGCCAACGCCGTCGTCCTCGGTCGCAGTGACATCGTTGGCAAGCCCATGGCTCTTCTGCTAATGCACGCCAACGCCACCGTCACGATTTGCCATTCCAAAACGCGCGATCTCCCCGATATCCTCCGCCGCGCCGACATCATCGTCGCCGCTATGGGCAAAGCCGGCTACGTCGAAGCCGGCTGGATTAAGCCCGGCGCCGCCGTCATCGACGTCGGCACGAATCGCGTCACCGATCCCAAAGAAGCCGAACGCCTTTTCAAAAATTTCCCGGATCGTCTCGAAAAATTTCGCACCAAGGGCAACGCCCTCGTCGGCGACGTCCATCCCGACGCCCTCAACTCTGCCGGATATCTCACTCCTGTTCCCGGCGGCGTCGGCCCCATGACTATCACCATGCTTATGAGCAACACCGTAAAAGCCGCGCGCCTCCGCCGCGCCTCACCACGATTTTCTGCAACGCAATCAACAGCGACCACGCGGTAATCGGGAAGATATGCTCCGACTCGGACTCACCGGCGGCATCGCCAGCGGCAAAAGCGCCGTAGCCGCTATGCTGCGCGAAATGGGCTTCGCCGTCCTTGACGCCGACTCCCTCGCGCACAAACTCATCGAGCCTGGCCAGCCGGCATTCGCGGAAGTCCTCCAGGAATTTGGCCAACCCGTACTCTCCGCAGACGGCCGCGTTGACCGGAGCAAACTCGCCACCATCGTTTTCAACGATCGCGCCAGGCTCGACCGTCTCAACGCCATCGTTCACCCGCGCGTAGCCGAAGTCATCCTCAGCCAATTCGAAATATGGCGGCGCTCCGGTGTTCGCGACGCCGTCTTCGTCGAAGCCGCACTGCTGATCGAATCCGGCATCCACAAGAATCTCGACGGCCTCGTCGTCGCCTGGTGCACACCCGAACAACAACTCGATCGCCTCGTCACCCGTGGCCTCAGCGAATCCGAAGCCCGTCGCCGCATCGCCGCCCAGCTCCCGGTCGAAGAAAAACTCTTACTTGCCACCGAGAAAATCGATTGCTCCGGTTCTCTGGAAGAAACTCGCCGCCAGGTCGAAGCCCTTGCAGCCAAGCTCCGCCGCAACCACGCAGCGCGGTGACCCGCACCAGAATTTTCCTTATACTAGTTCCATCGAGTGGACAGGAAGGGACAACACCCATGACCGCAGTAAACACCTCTAACCGCGCGCGCATTTTTCTTGCCGCGCTGGTGCTAATTCTCGGCGCCTACTGGGCCGGAGCTCGTTTTGGCCAGCGCCAACCCATCAGCGTCGAAGCTGTACCTCTGAACGGCTCGAGCGCTCCCACCCCGGTCTCCCAACGCGACGCCGCACTCACCGACGATGAGTCCATAAACGTGCGCATCTACCGCCAAGCCTCCCCGGCCGTCGCCAACATTCTCACCAAAGCCACGGAGTACGATTTCTTCATGGACCCCGTTCCCGTCGAAGGCGCCGGCTCCGGTTTCGTCATTGATCCCCGCGGCTACATCCTCACCAACAATCATGTCGTCGAAGGCGCCCAGTCCATCGAAGTTGTCCTTGGGGATCAATCCCGCTTCCCCGCAAAATTCATCGGCGCCGATCAGAGCAATGATGTCGCGCTCTTGAAAATCGATCCCAAGGGTAAGTCTCTCGCCGCGCTTTCTCTGGGAGATTCCGGAACACTTCAGGTGGGCCAAAAAGTTCTCGCTATCGGCAATCCCTTCGGTTTCCAGTCCACGCTCACCACCGGAGTTGTCAGCGCGCTCGGACGCACCGTGCGCACCGGCGAGACCACCTTCATTGACGAAGCCATTCAGACCGACGCCGCCATCAACCGCGGCAATTCCGGCGGCCCGCTCATCAATACACACGGTCAGGTCATCGGCATCAACTCCGCGATTTACACGCCGAGCGGCACCACCGCCGGTATCGGCTTCGCCATTCCTATCAACGCCGCAAAAAATATCGCCAACGACCTCATGACCG
The DNA here is from genome assembly GCA_041482215.1 of Candidatus Acidiferrum sp. Taxonomy (GTDB): domain Bacteria; phylum Acidobacteriota; class Terriglobia; order Acidiferrales; family UBA7541; genus Acidiferrum. The sequence continues at coordinate 11,977 of JBGPDI010000065.1, forward strand.
ACGGCCGCGTCCACCGCGCCTTCCTCGGCGTGGAAACTCTTGCAGTCAACGCCTGGCTCAGCGAAGCACTGGATCTGCCCGTCAAAGAAGGCTTGGTTGTGGAGAGAGCCACGAAGGGTGGTCCGGCCGCTGCCGCGGGAATTCGCGGTGGCGATCGCGTGGCGCAAGCAGGCATGCGCCGAATCTATATCGGTGGCGATGTTATCGTCGCCATCGACAGCCAGAAAGTCGCCAGTCAATTCGACGTAAACATCGCCCTCAACCACAAGCGCCCCGGCGACAACATCACCGTAACCGTCTACCGCGGTGGCAAAAAAATGGACATCCCCGTCAAGCTCGCCGAACGCACGGTTAACTAAACTCCTATCTTGTAGGGGCGCAGCATGCTGCGCCCCTGTTCGGCGACACTCTGCCATGGGGCTGGTTTATAGTTCTTCTGGACTAAACCCAATTATTTGCGAGGAAAGTAGACAAGCCAAGTAATCCTTGCCCTCGTAAATGACCTCAGCGATTGAACTCGGCACGATATTTCTCACGCGCCTCTTCGCTCAACAAAAACCACCCTTCCGCAATATCCCGCACACGTTCCAATTCCCTCTGCATCTCCAAATGCATCGCTTCCATCTTTTCCGCATCCGCATCCTTGGGCACATAAATCGGCGGCGCAAACAATATCACCGCCCGCGCAAACGGCTTCGGCAGCAAAAAGTGATCCCACGTTTTTTCGAAAGTCCTTCCGCGGTCCACGCCAATATGAAAAACCAAAATTGGACACCCCGTCTTCCGCGCCAGCATTACCGGCCCCGGTTTCGCCACGTACCGCGGCCCCCGCGGTCCATCAATCGTAAAAGCACAATCTTTTCCCTCCTCCAGCCGCCGCGCCATCACCGCCAGCCCGCGCAATCCGCCGCGCGTCGAACTCCCCTGTGCCGTTCCAAATCCCAGCCACTCAATCACCTTTCGCGTCCACTGGCCGTCGAACGCCGTTGTATTCATCACCACAATGCCGCGATTCCTCGCCCACCATACCACTGGAATAATCACGCGGTGCCAGAACGCGAAGACACATCGTATCTTCGCCGCATACGCCCGTTCCGCATGCTGCCACCCCAAAACTTCGTAACGCAGCGTTGGCCCCAGCGTTCGAATCACGCTGAACACCGCCGCCGCAATAATCGGAATCTGAATCCGCCGCGACCACGGCAGCTCCGGCAACCGCACATCGTAGTGCGCACTCACCGCTTCTGGCTGGGATTTCTTCTCGTTCTCGTCGGATGCGTCGGGTGTTGCCATCAGCTTCCTGTGGTCCGCAAAACAACCGGCTTCGCGTGCGCTAGTCAACCTACCGACGTATAGTATAGGCGAGACTTTCTGCCCTTGTGACCGGGAGTATTTCCGAGTGACCGTCTTCTCCAACTCGTTCAAATTCTACCGCCGCACTACGGCTTCCGCCGCGTGCGCCGCACTCCTCTGCGCCACACTCATCGCAGTCGGCTCGCCTCGCGTTCGCCCCGATGAACACGTTTCCGACACCGTCGGCGTCATCGAAGGCGAAGCCATCAACATCACCGGTCCCATGACCGTCGAAGCCGCTCACGGCCAGGTAAGAACCGTCTTGCGCAGCGGCAGCGACGTCCGCGTCAAATCTGGCTCTGCGCGCATTGATCTCGTCGAAGGCGGACAGATCAGCATCTGTGGCCCTGCGCATCTTTCCGTCCTCAAATCCGGCGGCTCGCTGACCATCGCTCTCGACACCGGCGCGATTCACGTGCACATCGAGCGTGCGCCCACGCTCACCATCTACACTCCGCAAATCCAGGTGCAATCCGTTTCCATCGGCGATGGCCCCCAGGACATTCTCGTCGGTTTCGAATCACCCGGTGCCATGTGTGTCCGCGCCAATCGGGGAGCCGTCCGCCTCGAGCACCAGTTAACAGGTCAGAGCGTCCTCGTCCCCCAAACAGGCGATGTCCTCGTCCTCAACGGCCAGCTCGAAAATCTTCACACCAGCGCCGGCCACTGCGCCTGCGATCTGCAAACCGCGAAAGCAACTCCTCCCCCGCAGCCCGAAGTCGGCCAACTCGCCACCGCCGAAGATCTCCGCAAAAAAACAGCTGAAGTAAAGCCGAGCGCGCCACCCGCCGCAGTCGAACCAGCCCCCGCCAAAGAAGAACCCATCTACCAGGTTTTCATGCCACCTCTCGTCTACGACGCCAACGCCAAAGTCCAGCCCGAGATCGATCCCCGGATGATCATCATTGTCCGCCGCGTACGCGTCCGCCCCACCCTAATTTTCCAGGGTCGCGTCGAAGGAGAAATCGTCGCCGCCGCTACCCCCGCGCCTCCTCCCGTACCCGCAGCCTCTTCCAACACGCCAAAGCCCGCCGCAACTCCGAGCCCTTCCTTCACTGATCGCCTCCGCACCTTTGTCCGCAAACTCTGGCCCAGCAGCTCCTGATCAAATTTCCTCAGCCGCCGTCGTCCGGTTTTGCCTACGTAGCGGCGACCTTTAGGTCGGCCGTCCTTCTCCCCTCTTGCACCAGCCAAAACCCCCAGCCACTGTCCTTCCGTACAGCCCCAGCCCTGCCCCTTAGTAATCTTCCAGCCCCACCCAATCCATGATATTTTTTTCTAATCGGAAGCATTTCCCTCCCGCCGGGCGCTTCCAGTCATCTTTGCCACAAAACAGAATCAACTAGAGGGATCCCGCGTGACGCCAGCGTTGAGGAATCAAATCCTGCCCGATTTTTCTTTGACGTTTTTCTTGGCTTTATTTCTTGTCGTTGTACTGACTGGCTGCAACTCCTTCTCTGGCCCCGCCACACAATCCGGTCCCACCGCAGACACAACCCCGCCCACCGCTCCAGGCGCCTTTACCGTAACCGCCACATCAGTCTCACAGATCAATCTCTCTTGGATCGCTTCAACCGACAACGTCGCCGTCACCGCCTACAAAGTCGAACGTTGCCAAGGCTCAAGCTGTTCAAGTTTCACCCAAATCGCCGCGCCTGTTTCAACAACTTTCAATGACACCGCCCTTGCGACTTCCACTTCTTACTCCTACCGCGTACGCGCCACTGATGCCGCCAACAACTCCAGCACATATTCGGGCGTAGCCACTGCAACAACCATGGCGGCCCCCGACACCCAAGCGCCCACCGCGCCATCAAGCTTGATTGCCACCGGCCTCTCCAGCACACAAATCAACTTGGCTTGGACCGCCTCCACCGACAATGTCGCCGTCACCGGCTACAAAGTCGAACGCTGCCAGGGTGCCAGCTGCTCAACTTTCGCCCAAGTCGCTACTCCTACCACAACGACTTTTACTGACACCGGGCTTGCCGCCTCCACTTCCTATTCCTACCGTGTCCGCGCCACAGACGCCGCCAATAATCTCGGCAATTATTCGAGCGTAGCTATTGCGACCACCATCGCCGCCCTCGATACGCAACCACCCATCGCACCATCAAGCCTGGTCGCCACCGGCTTCTCTAGCACGCAAATCAATCTCACTTGGACCGCCTCTACCGACAACATCGGCGTCACAGGCTACATGGTTGAGCGCTGCCAGGGCGCCTCCTGCAGCAACTTTGCGCAGATTGTGGCCCTCGGAAATGCAACCACCTACAGCAACACTGCCCTCGCCGTCTCCACGAACTATTCCTATCGCGTGCGAGCCACCGACGCGGCCGGAAATCTCAGCGCTTATTCCAATATCTCTAGCGCAACCACTCGGGACACCACGCCCCCATCGTCCCCCTCCGCTCTCACGGCCGCCTCAATCTCCACTACGCAAATTAATCTGAGTTGGACCGCATCCACCGACAACGTTGCGGTAACGGGCTATCGTATCGAGCGCTGCCAGGGCGCAAGTTGCTCGAATTTCACCCAGGTCGCTGCCTCTGCCACAACAACTTTCAACGACACTGCACTGACCGCGTCCACTTCCTACTCCTACCGCGTGCGCGCCACTGACGCCGCCAACAACCTGAGTGCCTACTCCAACACTGCCAGTGCCACCACGCAGTCCGTCCCCGATACTCAACCTCCCAGCGCTCCAACAAATTTGACTGCCACCGCTACTTCCGGCACCCAGATCAACCTCTCCTGGACCGCCTCCACCGACAACGTCGCCGTCACCGGCTACAAAGTCGAAAGCTGCCAAGGCGCCGCGTGTTCGAATTTCCTGCAAATCGCAGCGCCCACCACGACAACTTTCGGCAACACCGGACTGACCGTCTCCACTTCTTATTCCTACCGCGTCCGCGCCACCGACGCCGCCAGCAACCTCAGCGCTTACTCCACCACCGCCTCCGCAACCACTCTTGCCTCAGCACCGATCTCCGTCTCCATCAGTCCCAAACGCGGCGGCCTTGCGCTCTCCCAATCACTCGCTCTCACCGCCGCTGTCACCAACGACATCGGCGCCGCCGGAGTTACCTGGACTTCCACCGCTGGCTCTTTCACCACTCACACCGTAACAACCGCCACTTTTGCCGCTCCAGCTACAGCTGGCACCGTTACTCTTACCGCCACGAGCATCGCCGACGGCAGCAAGAGCGCCTCCGCAACCATCGGCGTCACGGACTTAGCCGGCGTCACCACCTATCACAATGACCTTTCTCGTGATGGCTCCAACACTCAGGAATTTGCTCTCACTCCCTCCAACGTTGCCACCGCCACTTTCGGCAAGCTTTTCTCTTGCTCCGCCGATGGCGCCATTTACGCCCAGCCACTTTGGGTTGCAAACTTGCCCATAAGCGGCGGCACCCACAACGTCGTCTTTGCTGCCACCGTCCATGATTCCGTTTACGCCTTCGACGCCGACACCAATCCGTGCGTGACCTACTGGAACAAATCCCTTCTCGGCACTGGCGAAACTTTCCTCTCCAACTCCGACGTCGGCTCCTCCGACATTTTCCCCGACATCGGTATCATCGGCACTCCGGTGATCGACCCTCTCACCAACACTCTTTACGTTGTCACCAAGAGCAAAAACACGGGCTCAAATTGCACGCCCGCGACGTCTTGCCATCAACACCTTCACGCCCTCAGCCTCCTCGACGGCAGCGAGAAATTTGGCGGCCCCGTAGACATCACTTCCGCCATTTTTGTAACTGGCACCGGAGATGGATCTTCCGCCGGCAAAGTAACTTTCAATACTCTGCGCGAACACCAGCGCCCCGGATTGGTTCTTTCTCAGGGCGTCGTATACGTTGCCTTCGCCTCGCATGGCGATAACACGCCATATCACGGCTGGGTCCTTGGCTACGACAAATCCACTCTTGCACTCGTCTCCTTCTTCAACGCCAATCCCAACGGCAGTGATTCCGGCATCTGGATGGCCGGTGGCGCCCCCGCCGCCGATTCCGCCGGCAATCTCTACTTCCTTACGGGCAACGGTACATTCGACGCCAACTCCGGCGGCTCTGATTACGGCGACAGCACTGTGAAATTGAGCACCTCGGGAGGGTTGTCTGTCGCTGGATATTTCACGCCCGCGGACCAGGCAAACCTGCAGGGTGGCGACACGGACCACGGCTCAGGTGGAGCCGCTATTCTGGTAGATCAACCTTCCACCGCGCCGCACCAGCATCTGATGATTGGCGGCGGCAAAGAAGGAAACCTCTTCCTGCTCGATCGCGACAACATGGGCGGCTACGGCGCGAACTTCACTCCCGCCGATTCCAACGCCGTCCAGAAATTTTCCGAAGGTAACGGCATTTTTGCCACTAGCGCTTTCTGGAATAATGCTCTCTATGTCGCCGGTGCCGGCGGCCATCTGAAAACTTTCTCGTTCAATACCACCACCGGACAATTTAATCCCTCGCAAACTTCGCAATCCGCCGCCACCTTCGGCTTTCCCGGCGCATCTCCGTCCGTCTCTTCTCTGGGCTCGGCCAACGGCATCGTCTGGGCCACCGATTCCAGCAGCTACGGATCGAACAACAGCGGCGCACGCTCCGCCGGCCCTGCCATCTTGCACGCTTACGACGCCACGAATCTTGCAACAGAACTCTGGAACAGTTCACAGGCCCCCGCCAGCCGAGACCAGGCCGGCAACGCCGTCAAGTTCACCTTGCCCACTATCGCCAACGGCAAGGTCTACATCGGCACCCGCGGCAGCGACAACACCAACGGCAGCGGTACCGTCTTCGGCGAGATCGACGTCTACGGCCTGCTTCCGAACTAGTCTTGCTTTCGTAGCGGCGACCTTAAGGTCGGCCTTCCTTCCTGTCCCACAAAACAAAACCTCAGCAAATGCTAGCCGCAATGCCCCTTCATTCCCTGCCTCGTAATCTTCCAGCACCACCAGTTCCGTGATATCTTTTTTTCCACTAGGAAGCGTGTCCCTCCCACACCGGGAGCTTCCAAAAGTTTTTGTCGTAACATCAGAACCAATCAAAGGGGATCTGCGTGAGGCCTGCCACACGGAGTAGCATCCTGCCCATTTTCTATTTCTCTCTTTTCCTCCCTCTCTCCTTGATTCTCGCAATCACCGGCTGTGGCTCCGGTTCTTATACTTCTCCTCCCCCGCCAGACACCGTGCCACCTTCGGCGCCCACAAGCTTGATCGTTACCGCTGTCTCCAGCAGCCAGATCAATCTTTCCTGGACTGCTTCCACCGACAACGTTGCCATCTCCGGCTACAAAGTAGAACGCTGCCAGGACGCCGCCTGTTCGAACTTCGCGCAAATCGCCACGCCGGCTGGCACTACCTACAATGACACTAGCCTCGCCGGTTTCACTTCGTATTCTTATCGCGTGCGTGCCGCCGACGCCGCCGGTAATCTGAGCAGCTATTCCGGAGCTGGCAGCGCCACTACAGCTGTGGCAGCGATCATTGTGCAGATCACTCCGGTTCGCGGCGGCGCAACTCTTTCGCAATCCCTCATTTTCACCGCCAGCCTTCAGAACGATGTCAGTTCGGCCGGAGTGACCTGGACCTCTTCCGCCGGTTCTTTCAGCACTCAAGGGAAAACTAGCGCGACCTTTGTCGCCCCAAACAACATCACCGGAAACGTCACCGTCACGGCAACCAGCGTCGCTGACTCTACAAAAAGCGCGACCGCCACCATCGCCGTTACCGACCTCTCCGGTGTCTACACCTTCCACAACGACATTTCCCGCACCGGCGCCAATCTCCACGAGTTTGCCCTCACGACCGCCAACGTGAACTCCACGACTTTCGGCAAACTCTTCTCCTGCACGGTGGACGCAGCTGTTTACGCCCAGCCTTTGTGGGTGGCGAACCTGACCATCGGTGGTGTATCCCACAACGTGGTGTACGTCGTCACCGAGCGCGACACTGTCTACGCTTTCGACGCGGATGCCAATCCCTGCGCGACCTTGTGGAAGACCGGCGGTAATGGTCTTAGCAGCCTCATTCCCGCTGGAGAAAGATCAGTGACTGGCGCCGATGTCAGCTGCGGTGACCTTGCTCCCGACATCGGCATCACGGGCACGCCGGTGATTGATCCAGTGACCAAAACTCTCTACCTTGTCACAAAAACTTCCAACACTGCCGGAACGATCTTCCACCAGCGTCTCCACGCGCTCGATCTGCTCACGGGCAATGAAAGGTTCGGCGGGCCCATCGACATCCAGGCAAGCGTCCCGGGAACCGGCGGCGGAACTATGGGTGGGAATTCCACTTTCGATCCTTTGATAAACGGCCAGCGTCCTGCTCTTCTCCTTGAGAGCGATTCCAGCGGCAAGCATGTGGTGATCAGCTGGGCCTCCCACTGCGATAATGCCCAATATCACGGCTGGGTGATTTCCTACAACGCCGGCACTCTCGCCCGAGAATCTGTATTCAACGTTTCTCCAAACGGCGTTCTCGGCGGCATCTGGATGGCCGGAAGCGGTCCGGCTGCCGACGCTTCAGGCAACATTTTCTTCGTCACTGGAAATGGAAACTGGACCGGTACGGACGCCTTTGGTGACAGTATCGTGAAGCTCGGGCCACAGAGCGCTGGTTCGTTCGGAACTCTCGATTATTTCACCCCCACGGATCAGTTAAGTCTCGAGACCGGCGACATTGACCTTGGCTCGGGAGGTCTCCTGTTGCTTGATCTTGCGGGAAATCCGCATCCTCATTTGCTTGTTCAGGCTGGCAAGGAAGGCACCATCTACGTCGCCAATCGCGACAGTCTCGGTCAGATGTGCTCGGGGAGCAGTTGCTCGGCCGGGGATACCCAGATCGTTCAGGAACTTATTGCTGCCATTCCCCCCGGGATGTGGGCATCGCCCACCTATTGGAATTTCAATTTATACTTCGGCGGACAAGGAGATAACCTGAAAGCGTTTTCCGTGGCGACCGGCGCTGCGCAACCCTTGTCCACGAGTCCCACGTCTCACAGCCCTCAAGTATTCAACTATCCCGGCACAACCCCATCAGTCTCCGCCAGCGGCACCACCAACGGTATCGTCTGGACACTGGACAACTCCGCAGCCGGCTCCGCTTGCCCCGGTTCTTGTCAGGTGGTCTACGCCTATGACGCCAACAATCTCGGCAATCTCCTCTACACCAGCTCACAAGCCGCCGCGAATCGCGACCGTTCCGGCGGTGCCGTCAAGTTCAATGTTCCAACTGTGGCCAACGGCAAGGTTTACGTGGGTGGCCAGACCACCATCACGGTCTACGGCCTCCTCCCCAATTAAGGCCAAGATTTCTGTTGATTTTTAGTTATTCATCCAGTACACTACGCACTGGATAAACGTGTCCACTGGCGCGGCAGCCATCTGCCGCGCTTTTGCTTTTGGGGAGGACCCTATTCCGCCCCCTATTTTCTTTGAAGGCGCCGCTTCCGGCAAATTCATCCGTAACCCCATTTAGAATCAACACTTATGAAAAGCATAGGGGGTAGGGGGATGTTATGGTTAACCAGACTTCCTCGACGTGGGAATCTTTTTGTCATCTTGCAAGAGAGTCCAGTGGTCTCAGGAATGAACTCTTGAGCACTAACGCTTGCTGCTACATGCCCTCGTAGTTCGGTCCGCCGCCGCCTTCAGGAACGACCCAGTCAATAATCTGGTACGGATCGGCGATGTCACAAGTCTTGCAATGCACGCAATTCGACGCGTTGATCTTCAACTTCAAGCCACCGCTCGATTCCTTCGCCATCTCATACACCGCCGCCGGACAAAAATACTGGCAGGGATTCCCGTACTCCTCCATGCATTTCGTCGCGCAGATATTGGTATCGAGAACCTTCAGGTGGCACGGCTGATCCTCTTCGTGCCGCGTCCCGGAGTGATACACATCCGTCAGCCGATCGAATGTCAGTTTGCCGTCGCCTTTGAATCTCTCGGGAGCGGACCTGCCGTTGATTTTCTTGTACGCCTCATAACTCGCGTGCCCGCGCATCGGATCAATGAGTCCGCGCCCGCCGCTGATTTGCTGGAACGCCGTGTGAATAAACCCGCGGAACATTCCATGCTGGAACGATTGATGAAAATTCCGTACCTGCCACAGCTCTTTTTTGATGTAACTCTGCTCGATCTTTTTCGGAAATGCGCTCAGTGTCTTCGACGAAGTATCGCCCGCCTTCAACGCCTCAAAAATCGTCTCCGCTGCCAGCATCCCGCTTTTCATCGCCAGGTGAATGCCCTTCAGCCGCTGCGAATCCAGAAAACTTCCCGAATCCCCGATGATCAGCCCGCCATCCAGATAATTCCGTGGCATCGCGTACCACCCGCCGTACGGCAGCGACTTCGCCCCGTACCGCACCAGCTTTCCGCCATCCAGAAGTTTTTTTAGAAATGGATGCGTCTTCCAAATCTGAAAAGCCGCGTGCGGATCGAATTGCGGATCTGCATATTCCAGTGCCAGCACCAGTCCGATGGATACTCGATTGTTCGATAGTCCATAAATCCATCCGCCGCCATACATGTCTGTCGAAACTGGCCACCCCAGTGTGTGCGCCACGTAACCAGGCTCGATTCGCCCCGGCTCCACGTCCCACAATTCTTTGATCCCGATTCCGTAGCTCTGGGGATTGATGTTGTCGAGTTTTTTCTTCTCAACAAGTTTTTTCGTCAAAGACCCACGCGTGCCTTCCGCCAGTACCGTCACCTTCGCGCGCAACTCGTACCCCGGCGTGTAGTTGTCTTTCGGCTTCCCGTTTTTATCCACGCCTTTATCTTCGGTAATAACGCCGCCGATTCCATCGCCTTCGTAAACAAGCTCGGCGCCGCCAAATTCTTTGAACACATTTACGCCCGCAGCTTCTACCAATCCGCCGAGCCACTTCGTCACTTTGCTTAGCGACACAACATAATTTCCTTTGTTCTTGAACGGTGGCGGAGTAATCGGAAAGCGGAACGAAGATCCTTTTGTAAAAAGCAGCGCCGCATCATCGGTCACGGGCGTATCCAGTGGCGCGGATTTTTCAAAATCCGGCACCAGTTCCGCCAGCGCTTTCGGATTCATGATCGCGCCAGAAAGTTGGTGCGCCCCAATCTCGCGGCCTTTTTCCAGCACGTAAATATTTTCCGCGGAAAGCTGCGGACCACTCTTGCCGGCGCCAGTTTCATTCTGTTTTTTGATGAGGTTAGCCAGATGCAGCGCACAAGCCAGCCCCGCCGGCCCCGCGCCAACGATCAGAACGTCGGCCTCTAGTTGTTCCCGTTGTACGGTCATCTTTTTTATCTTATCAGATAGGGAGGGCACGACTTTAGTCGTGCCGAAGGGGAGTCGCCAAAACGGCTTTTAGCCTCTGAGGTTCTTGCGGCCGATTGCGGCAAGACTAAGTCGTGCCCTCCCGAAACATTACGAGCCCTTTGCTTTTTCGAGGGCTTCGGTGAGGGCGGGCATGATTTCGAAAATGTCGCCGACTACGCCGTAATCGGCGATCTCGAAAATGGGGGCATTGGAATCCTTGTTGATGGCGACGATGGTGCGCGCGCCTTTCATTCCGACGACGTGTTGGATCGCTCCGCTGATTCCCAGCGCGAGATAAAGTTTTGGTGCAACCGTTTGTCCCGAACTGCCGATTTGGCGCTCCATGGGCAGCCAGCCTTCATCGCAAATCGGACGCGATGCGGCAATTTCTCCGCCGATGGCTTTTGCGAGCGCTTCGGCTTGCGGAATATTTTCGGGGGCTTTGATGCCGCGGCCGATCGAAACGATGATTGGAGCTTGCGTCAAATCCACGGCGGATTTTGCTTCCTTGAAAAGATCGAGTGGCCTTGTTCGAATCTGCTCCGCGCTCAGCGACACAGTCACGGAATTTACGGGCGCTTTTCCCGATGGATGCGCGGCGAGTAAATCGGCGCGAAAGGCTCCGGATTGAAACGATGCGAACCACGGCGCAGTTCCCGCAAAGGTTACGTCGGCGACGGTTTTTCCTTGAAACATCTGGCGAACAAAAATGAGTTTGCCACCTTCGTTGCGGTAGCCGATGCAGTCGCCAATCATGCCTTTGCCGAGCATGGCTGCAAGTTTCGGGGCGAAATCGCGCACTTGATAGGTGTGCAGAAATAAAACCAAATCAGGCTTTCCCGATTCGATGACCTGCTTCAGTGCTGTGCAAAATCCATCGGGCGTATATGCTTCAAGTAAATCGTGTTCGACTTTCAAAACTTCCGCGACGTTTTTCGCAGCGAGTTCGTCAGCGAAGGCCGAGACGCCTTTTCCAATCACCAGCGCGCTTACCGTGCTCGAAGTGTCCTTCGCGATTTGCTGGGCGGCCGCGAGTGTTTCGAAGCTCGCATTGTTCCACTTGCCTTGGCGCAGTTCGGTGATCACTAGAATTTTCATGATTAGATCACCCGCGCTTCGAACTTCAATTTTTCGACGAGCTTTGTGGCTACTTCCTTGGGCGTGCCCGTCAGGAATTCTGTTTTCTTTGTTTTCGTGGGCACGTAAATTTTTTCGATCTTTTGGGTCGCTTCACTTGAAACGCCAAGCGATTCACGCGTGATGGAGGCGATTTCTTTCTTCTTCGCGGCCATGATGCCTTTTAGCGTCGCATAGCGGACTTTGTTGATGCCGGATTGAATGGAGAGCACTGCGGGAAGCGGGCACTCCAGATGTTGGAACCAGCCGGCTTCCAATTCGCGCTTCAATTTCATCACTGCGCCAGCGACTTCGATCTGCATGATCAGCGTAGCGTGCGGCAAATCGAGAAGACCTGCGAGCAGAACGCCGGTTTGTCCGAAGCCGTGGTCGTCGCTCTGCAAACCGGTCAGAACGAGGTCGGGTTTCTCGTTTCGAATGGCGGCGGCGAGAGCTGTTGCCGAGCCCAGCGGATCGAGTTGGGCGAAGTTGTCGTCGGCGATGTGAATGCCGCGGTCGGCGCCTTTTGCGAGCGCTTCTTTGATGGTTTGCTTTACGCGATCCGGACCCATGGAGAGAGCGATCACTTCCCCACTGTGTTTCTCTTTGAGGCGCAGGGCTTCTTCGAGCGCATAACTGTCCGGTTCGTTCATTTCGAAACCGATGTCAGATTCCTTGATCCAGTTTCCGGCGATGGCCAGTGGCGCGTCTTTCGCGGGAACTTGTTTGATGCAGACGATAATCTTCACGAGGAGCTTCCTAGTTGGCGCAATTTTGCCGGGACTTGAATGTCTGGCCTAGCTGAAGTTGAGATCCTTCGCTGTGCCTGCCTGCGGCAAGCGGGCTCAGGATGACACACGCTTCGCCGCGTGTGTCACTTTCCGGACCAGCGCTTGAAAATCAAAGCGGCATTCGTGCCGCCAAAGCCGAACGAATTTGAAAGCGCATATTCGACGGAAGCCTTGCGCGCTTGATTCGGCACGTAATCCAGATCGCACTCCGGGTCGGGAGTTTCCTGATTGATGGTGGGCGGCAGAATCTGGTCACGCAAGGCTAGCACGCTGATGCCTGCTTCCAATCCGCCAGCTCCGCCGAGCAAATGCCCAGTCATGGATTTGGTCGAGCTGATGGGGACCCGCTTGGCGCGCTCGCCGAAGACCCTTTTCAGGGCACGCGTCTCAATGGCATCACCGATCGGCGTGGAGGTGCCATGCGCGTTCACGTAACCAATGTCTTCAGGTGTAAGCTTCGCATCCTTGATTGCCGCGCGCATCACGCGAAACGCGCCGTCGCCGTCTTCCGCTGGCTGCGTGATGTGATACGCATCGCCAGACATTCCATATCCCACAATCTCCGCGAGTATCGGCGCATTGCGCTTCTGCGCGTGTTCCAGTGATTCCATAATTAGGATTCCAGCGCCCTCGCCCACCACAAATCCATCGCGTCCCGCATCCCAAGGACGGCTGGCGCGCGCAGGGTCATCGTTGCGCGTCGAAAGTGCTTTCATGGCCGCAAAACCTCCGACGCCCATCGGAGTAATCGTGGCTTCCGTGCCGCCACAGATCATCATGTCCGCCGCGCCGCGCTCAATGATTTTGAAGGAGTCGCCAATGGCATGCGCCGAGGCGGAACATGCCGTGGCGGTCGCGGAGTTTGGCCCGCGCGCGCCGTAACGAATGGAAATATGCCCCGAAGCAAGATTGACGATTGCGGAAGGAATAAAGAAAGGAGAAATCCGGCCGGGCCCGCCCTGCATGAGCTTTTGGTGCTCGCGTTCGATGATATCGAATCCGCCGATGCCTGAAGAAACGTAGACGCCAACTTCGTCCAGGTCCGAATCTTCCGGCTTCCAGCCCGACATTTTCACGGCAAAATCCGCGGCAGCCAGCGCCACCTGGATAAAGCGGCCCATCTTTTTCAGTTCTTTTTTTTCAATCCACTGGAAGGGATCGAAGTTCTTGATCTCGCCGGCGATTTTGCAATCGAATCCCGTGACGTCAAATTGCGTGATCGGCCCGACACCGCTCTTCGCGGCGACGAGGTTCTTCCAAGATTCCTCCGTGCCGATGCCCAGCGCGCAGACCAATCCAACGCCCGTAACGACTACCCGGCGAGTCAACGTTAGATGCTCCCCTGTTGAGGTGTAAATTCCGTGGCTTACTTACCTTTGGCGTGTTTGTCGATGTATTCGACCGCGTCTTTTACGGTGGTCATCTTTTCGGCGTCCTCGTCGGGCACTTCAATGCCGAAAGCTTCTTCAAACGCCATCACCAATTCCACCTGGTCGAGTGAGTCCGCTCCCAAGTCATCCACAAACGACGCCGTAGGAGTGACTTCCGCTTCATCCACGCCGAGCTGCTCGACGATAATCTGTTTCACGCGTTCTTCTACGCTGGCCATTCCCATTCCTCCGCGATTTGAAATCGCTTGATGTGCCCCGCTTGCTGGTGCAACTCGGGTCGTGCGTCAAAACTCGTTCGGTACAGCCCGTATACTCAGATTCGCGACCGCCCGGCGCGGTTGCGGCCGTACTACCCTAAAATGCTCTCTCGGACAACCTGCCCATTCTAGTGACCCTGCCCTGTTAGGTCAACTTATTGGGCTGTCGTCGTTGGCGTATTTCCTCAATCCGCAGTGCACGCATCGCCGAGCAAAAGCCATGCCCTTGTGATACCACCATTTATTGCTGAACTGCTTCCCGCAACGAGGGCAGGGACAAAATTGGGCGTAATAAGAAGCTATTATTGTCCCCGAAAACCAGCAAAACATGAGAACACTCCCGACAACCGAGAGAGCTTCGTCGTTATGCAGTACCCTGGAAATGCCCCAAATCAAAAGCTTGGCCGGAAAAATCGAAAAACCAATTCCGAGAGCTAGATTTCTTCGCTTCCTATACTCATCCCAATCTTGGCTGTAGTCGGCCATGACATTCTTGGAATTCGGACAACCCACTCAAGCGAGATACATCCCGCCGTTCACGTCCAAGACGTGGCCGGTGATGTAGCCGGCTTCGTCGCTGGCCAGAAAAACGATTGCTGACGCAACATCGCGCGCGGAGCCCATGCGCCCTAGTGGAATACGCGTGTTCAACTCTTCTTTCACCTTGTCGGGCAAAACATCAGTCATAGGCGTCTTAATGAAACCGGGCGCTACCGCGTTCACGGTGATATTTCGCGAAGAAATTTCGATGGCAATGGCCTTGGTTAGACCGATCAGGCCAGCTTTTGCAGCGACGTAGTTTGCCTGGCCGGCGTTGCCCATCTGCGCCACGATGGAGGCAATGTTAATGATGCGGCCTGCGCGGGCACGCATCATGGTGCCGAGGGCTTGTTGGATGCAGAGGTGGGCGCCGGTCAAGTTCGTTCGAATGACGGCTTCCCAGTCGTCTTGCTTCATGCGCAAGGCCAACCCGTCTCGGGTGATGGCGGCGTTATTGACGAGGATGTCCAGGCGGCCAAACTTTTCGAGGACTTGCTTGAACCCGGCTTTTATTTGCTCGGCTTCGGCGACGTCCATTTTTACGGCGAGGGCTTCGCCTCCAGCGGCGACGATTTCCCGTACCAGTGCGGCGAGTTTTTCCTCGTTGCGCGCGGCTACGGCTACTTTTGCGCCGGCTTCGGAAAGGGCGAGTGCGGTGTCGCGGCCGATGCCTTGGGAGGCTCCGGTTACCAGGGCGACTTTGTCTTTCAGGCTGAACATTCCGATTGCGAACCTCTTGAGAGTTCTAAGTTGTAAGTTATAAGTCCTAAGTAAAGAAAGGAGAAAAGAATCTGGGACTGGGACTAAATCCTTCTCCTTATTTCTGACTTAAGACTGAAAACTTCCTACTGAATTTCATGCTGCGTCGGAGCGGGCTCCGGCGATTTTATCTACTGTTGCGGCAAGACTCTTTTCGTCTTCAACGTTCAGGGCGGCTACGGAACGCTCGATCTGGCGCAGCAATCCGGTGAGCACGCGGCCGGGACCTACTTCGACAAAAGTATTTACGCCTTCATCTACCAGAAGGCGGATGGACTCTTCCCAACGGACGGAGGCGGTTACCTGGCGGATGAGAGCTTCGCGGGCTTCGTCGCCATGTTCGATAGTGTCAGCGTCCACGTTGGTTACCAGCGGCACGCGCAGATTGGAAAATTCGATACTCTTCAAATCTTTTTCGAGTTTCTCTTGCGCGGGCATCATCAGAGCGGAATGAAATGGCGCGGATACCGCCAAGATCACGGCGCGCTTTGCTCCAGCTTGCGAAGCCAATTCCACGGCACGCTTCACGGCACCGGCGTGACCGGAAATCACGGTCTGGTCGGGTGAATTCAAGTTCGCGGCGGAACAGACTTCGCCTTCGGTGGCGCGCTTGCAGACATCAGCAACCACGGCTGGCGACAAGCCCATAATCGCGGCCATCGCGCCGATTCCTACTGGAACCGCATCCTGCATATACGTTCCACGCTTTCGAACGAGCCGCACGGCATCGGCAAATTTCAGCGCGCCGGCTGCGACAAGCGCAGAATATTCTCCCAGGCTGTGCCCAGCGACGAAATCGGGAGTTAAACCTTTTTCCGCGAGCACGCGATAGACAGCGACGGAGCAGGTCAGAATTGCGGGCTGCGTGTTGGCGGTGAGTTTGAGTTCTTCCTCGGTGCCTTCAAAACATATTTTGGAAATGGAGAAACCTAGCGCCTGATCGGCTTCATTGAAAACAGCTTTGGCTGCCGGATATTTCTCCGCCAGCTCTTTGCCCATACCCGGGTATTGCGAAGCTTGTCCCGGAAACACGAATGCGACTTTGCCC
>JBGPDI010000066.1:0-28176 GCA_041482215.1 Candidatus Acidiferrum sp.
CTGATCGTTCACCGCGTAGTGCTTCATATCGCCGAGGACATTCTGGGCTTGCTCGCACTTCATCCGGTTACCCACGAGGGTGCCGGTCAAAATGGGATCTTCGCCCATGTATTCGAACGTTCTGCCGTTGCGAGGTTCTCGTGTGAGGTTCGCGCCGCCCCCGAGAGTCATGTTGTAGCCTTGCGCGCGCAATTCATTGCCGATCAGCGTGCCGTATTCGCAAGCGGCCACTGGATCCCAACTGGAAGCGGAGCCGACGTTTGACGGGAGCGCGGTGGAGAAGCGACCGTTCGCGGCGCTGTTGCGTATGCCATAAGCGGCGTCACTCATTTGAATGATGGGGATTCCAAGACGTGGGATACCAAGAATAAAACCAGCGCCACCATTGCTCAAATGAACGGTTGGCCGATCCTTGCCCCATCCGGCCATTCCGTTGCCGTGTAGAAGATCGATTTTCTCGTCGAGGGTCATTTCCTTCATGACGAGGTCCGCGCGCTCATCGGCCGAAAGCTGCGCGTTCATCCACGAGCGATTCTGCGTTTCGTCGTTGCCGTTCTGGCGATGACGGCCATAACCAATCACAACAAAAGCCAAAAGCGTGAGAAGCGCAGCAAGGCTGACTCGTAGCGAACGAGGCAGATTCATTTTCATGATTTGGGCTCCAAAGGTTGAAACGTGCGTACCTATAATAACCACATCTGGCGGCGACAAGCGAATGGACTAGTGCCCAATCTCGCCTGCGAAGTAACCTCCGCGGAACTGCCTACTTTTCGACTACAAGGTTGGGGTTATTCGTAAGCAAGTGCCACGACGGGATCGTAGCTGGCGGCGCGGAGGGCCGGGTAAATGGCGCCAGCGGAGGCCCCCACGATGGCTAGGAGTGCTGAAGAGAATAGCCATGAGGGAGAAATCACGATGGTGAGGCCGGGATTTGATTGTTTCAAGATGGCTTGTGTCAGGAAGGTGAGGACAATCCCCAAGCCAGTTCCCATCAAAGTTAGAATCAGAGTCTCGCCCAGCAACATTCGAACGATATCGAAGCGGGAAAAACCCAGGGCCTTCAGAATACCCACTTCACGCGTGCGCTCCATCACCATGGTGTGCATGTTCAGCAGCACCACCAGGAAGCTCACCACAATTCCGAGGGCTACCATCGTGCGAGTGAAGGGACGCAACTGCGGCAAGTTTGACGAATTCATTAGCGTGACGTATTCCGCCGTGGACCGCACGCTATTGTCTGGCATCAACTGAAGGATTTGTGCGCGCGTTGCCTCTGTATCTCCTTTGCTTCTCACGTAAAACATCGAAACCTTCTGCTCCGCACCGCCGATTTCCTGCGCCGTCCGTATCGGAATGAAAAATCGCGCGCCTTTGCCATGAGCCACGATTCCGCAGACGGTAAAAGGATGATTCAACAGGGTGATCAGGCTCCCAACCTTCAAGTGACGCGATTGCGCAATGATGTCGTCGGCGATCACTTCATCTGGCCCTTCGAACGGCCGCCCAGCTCGGAACAAAAATCCTTTGCTGAGTGCGTTGAAGCGCTTGTAGTCGATCCCATACACCAGGACTAAGCTCTTTGATTCCGTGAGGATAACCGTTGGCGCCACTTCATCCACGCCGCTCAGTCCTTGGATTTGTTCTCCGAGCGATTCCTGCATCCCGACGCTAACGAATGCGAAAAAAATTGAGGAGTTGGGCGGCTGAACCAGAATATCCGCGCCGACCCCCTCGACGCGCTTTCCCCATTCGGAAATGATGCCAGAGGTCAGACCTACGATCATCAAAACGAGAATCACTTGGATGGCGATGGCAATCACACTCAAAAAACTGCGCAGTGGCCGGGCCGTGATGCTGCCCCAGAACATCTGCAGGAGAGAAAATGGTCCGTCGTAGGTTTCCGTCATCGGGAACGACCAATTTCGTACTCTATCATTCTGATTTCTCGCCGGTCAAAATTACCTGAACGGTCACAGGGCAAGCCGCGTGCCGAACTCGCCGAAAAATATTTCTGCTCCATTAAGTTTTCAACACAAATGTTGATAAGTTTGTGGAAATCCCCAAGCCACTCGCCGCTAACTTCTCACCCTTCAATCATCTTCTCCTGTTTGCACAATTTTCGTGCAAAACATTTTTTTCCTGCGCCGATTTCTCCCCAATTAAAAATGCTCCAGCGCAATAAAACGCATTGCCGAAGAAATTCGCGTGATGAAACCTGGAGAATTTTTTCCTTTTGTTTTCCTAAGCTGTTGATTTTCAACAACGATCGGTGGGCACAGCTTCAATACCACTTCGGCGGTCTCTCGAGATGCACTTTTATAGTCTGCTTCGGGTCGGTGATATCCAGCCAGCGCCCATAAGTCTTCCAACCTTCTGCGATGACTTGCACCATAACCCTCCCCATCGGTGCATTGGGAACGTGAGCGATGCCTTCCCGGCTCGTCTTCACATTCATTTCCAGTGTTTTGTTCTTCTTCACCGCGTGCTCTTCGATAAACTTGACGTACACACTGGCGTTTTCCACGGGAACATCCTTCGTGCCGCCGGTCACTTCAATCGTGATGCGCGTCTGGATATCGCTCCGGGCCGGCGGATCCTGGGGTTTGGGCGCTGGTGCAGGCGGATCCTGCGCGGCCATACGCAGCGCCACTACCATAAAGAAAGCAATGCAAACGCACGCCATAAACTTTGTCGAAGCTTTCATATTTCGCCGTACTCCATGGTCTACGGAACGGCCTGCCTGGGTCAAGTGTTGCCGTAATCAGGTTCGATGCTTCTTGCGCTCGCCATGCTGCCTCGCCGCTACTCTAGCGTGGAAACCGCGCACAACGGCCATTTGACTCAACAATATAGCTCCTGTAACTTCTCAAGAAACTGCGCGGCACGCAAGATCGGGACGCATCGACAAAATAAGTCACCCCGAGCGGCCAGCGCCGGACGACCAACGGACTGCTTCAAGATCGAAGCAGCAATCGCAAGGAGAGCACCATGGGGTTTGCCACCAATGCCATTCATGTCGGGCAAGAACCCGATCCCGCCACAGGGGCCATCGTTGCGCCAATCTATCAGACCTCCACGTACGTAAACGAAGAGCTGGGCAAGAACAAGGGATACGACTACGCGCGCACGAATCATCCGAACCGCAAAGCGTTGGAGCGTACAGTCGCCAAGCTGGAAGGCGGCCACAGCGCCTATGTTTTCACTTCGGGAATGGCGGGGATTGACGCGGTTTTTCGCCTTCTGCGCCCCGGAGATCACGTTGTTCTCTCCGAAGCCGTGTACGGTGGCGTGTTTCGCCTTTCCACGCAACTGCTTGTGCATTTCGGGCTCGAGTTCAGTTTTGTGGACACTTCCCTGCCCGACTACGTGCGCACAGCCCTGCGTCCCAATACAAAAATGCTGTATCTCGAGACGCCCGCCAACCCCACGATGAGTGTTACCGACATCTCGGCGATTTCCAAGCTGGCCAACGAGCGCAATCTCACCGTCGTCGTTGATAACACGTTTCTTAGTCCCTATTTGCAGCGTCCCATCGAACTCGGCGCGCACATCGTCGTTCATTCCATGACGAAGTATTTGAATGGTCACAGTGATTCCACCGGCGGCGCAGTAGTGCTCACTCGCCCTGAAGACGCGGAAAAAATTTATTTCATCCAACGTTCTGCCGGAACAGGTCTCGCTCCCATGGATTGCTTCCTGGTCTCACGCGGCATCAAGACCCTGGCCGTTCGCATGCTCCAACACAACGCCAACGGCATCACCGTTGCGCGCCATTTGGATGCACATCCCAAAGTCCGCAAGGTTTTTTATCCCGGGTTGCCATCGCATCCGCATCATGAAGTAGCGCGACGCCAGCAGAAGGGCCCGGGCGGAATGCTCTCCTTCGATCTAGGTTCACTCGAAGCCGCGCGCCGCTTCCTGAATCACGTCAAACTCTGCTCGCTTGCCGAGAGCCTCGGCGGCGTCGAAACTCTAATTTCGCTTCCCGCCATGATGACCCATGCTTCCATGCCCAAGGAAACGCAGGAGCGTGTAGGCATCACCGAAGGACTTGTGCGCCTCTCCGTAGGCATCGAAGACGTCGAAGACATCGTCGCCGACCTCGACCAAGCGTTGCTCTACGTCTGAAGTTTAATAGCGCTAATTCTTTTTGGTGTTCCTCATCCGCAACGAATCACGCAGCCATGCCAGATAGTCATTTGCCCCCGCAACGATCGACAGGACAATGAACTCCGGCACGTCGTAGCCATGCAACCGCTTCACTTCCTTTTCCAATACCGCCAACCGTGTCGCAGCCGTCTTGAAAATGAGCACGTACTCGCGCGCCTTCTCGATTTTTCCCTTCCATGAATAAATGGACTCGACGGGGCTGAGCGTGATGTTCACGCATGCCGCCAAGCGTTTGCTGATCACACTGCGCGCAATTCGCCGGCCTTCCGTCAATGAGCCGCAGCTCACCAGCACCACTCGATACTTTCCGCCGGTTTTCATTCGCCATC
The DNA here is from genome assembly GCA_041482215.1 of Candidatus Acidiferrum sp. GTDB lineage: Bacteria > Acidobacteriota > Terriglobia > Acidiferrales > UBA7541 > Acidiferrum. The sequence goes on from JBGPDI010000066.1 coordinate 4,500, forward strand.
TCCCAGGCGCAGACCGCTTCGCGCGAATCGTTTTTGTCTTTACCGCGACTCAGACTAGAATAACTCCTGATGACAACCTCTCCCATCAAGTTCGGCACCTCCGGATGGCGCGGCCTGATCGCTGACGATTTCACATTCGCGAATATCCGTCTCGCGGTTACCGCCATCGCGGAACATGTGAACGCCAGGCCAAGGACCCCACGATTCTGGTCGGCTACGACACGCGCTTTTATTCAGAAGAATTCTCTCAACTCGCCGTAGACATCCTGCAGCACCACGGCATTCGAACACTCCTCTGCGACACGTTCACACCCACTCCCGCCGTCGCGTTCGAAATCATGCGCCGCAAACTCGATGGCGCCATCAATTTCACCGCCAGCCACAATCCCGCGCACTATCACGGGCTGAAATTTTCCTCCGCCGACGCCGGCCCTGCGCTCCCTGAGGTCACAAAAGATATCGAAGCTCGCGCCGCACAGCTCTCGGCAAACGGCGGCGTTCCGCCGCTTCCACTCGGTGCGTCAAAGTCTTCCCGCGGAGAAAAAGTCAATTTGCGCGAAAACTATTTGAAGCGCATCGAAGAACTCGTCCATTTCGAAACCCTGCGCAAAGCAAAATCGAAATTTGTCGTTGACGTGCTCCACGGCTGCGGCGCCGGTTACCTCGACCGCACGCTCACCGATCACGGCGTAACCGTGCACGCCCGGCGCACCGATCGCGATTGCCTCTTCGACGGCACCGGTCCTGACGTCTCCGAAGAAAATCTCGCGCCACTGCGCAAAGCCGTCCACGATTCCGGCGCCACCGCCGGACTGGCCACCGACGGCGACGCCGATCGCTTCGGCATCGTCGATCGCGACGGCACCTGGATCCAGCCCAACTTGATCCTCGCGCTCGTCTACGACTATCTCCTCGAAACCCGCAAGTGGAACATGCCTGCTGCCCGCAGCGTTGCCACGACAGAGATGATCGACGCCGTCGCCAAATCGCACGGCCAAACGATCTATGAAACACCAGTAGGCTTCAAGTACATCGGCCAACTCATTCGCGAAGACAAGATCGCCATGGGCGGCGAAGAAAGCGCCGGCCTCACCATCCGCGGACACATTCCGGAAAAAGATGGCATCCTCGCCTGCTTGCTAGTCGCGGAAATGATCGCCGCTCGCGGTGCATCCATCGGCGATCAAATTCGCGCAGCATACAAAAAGCTCGGCCGCGAATTCTGGCCCGTCCGCGAAAACTTTCATCTTTCCGACGAACAAAAGGCAAATGCCATCAAGCGCATAGGCGTGGACTCTTCGACACTAGCCGGCAGGAAAGTCGTATCTATCGACCGGACCGATGGCGCAAAATTCGTATTCGACGACGGTTCCTGGATGCTGCTGCGCCTTTCCGGCACCGAACCGCTGCTTCGCCTGTACGTCGAAGCAGATAGCGCCGCCGCTTCCGCGAAATTGACGAGTGAAGCTTCACAATGGGTGCTGCAAAATTGAAGAAGAAAGACGCCACCGAAATATTCCAGCCGCTTCTGCGCCAGTACGGGCGCGCGCTCCTTGGTTTGCTCTTGCTGGTCCTGGCAGTCCACGACATTTTCGGCACTCACGGTTACCTGGCGATGCGCCGCACCCAAGAGGAAATCAAAAAAGTAAACGCCGGCCTAGATCAATTGAACAAAGAGAATTTGCTGTTGGAACAGGAAGTGCTCGAACTGAAGACCGATCCGCACAAGATCGAGAAAATCGCGCGTGACGAACTAGGCTTGGCTCGGCCCGGGGAAACCATCATTAAGATTCCACTCTCTCAGCAGTTGCCACAGGAACCTACGTCGAAGCACTGACCCGCCATTTTTTCCACGATGTTCGAATCAGCGAAAGCGCCAGCATCGCCAGGAAAATCGTGATCAGCCCCCCGGTGGCCTTCAGAGCGCTGCATTGCCCCTTCGGCAGAATGGAAAATCGTCCGTAAACAAATTCGATGTGCACCCAGTAAACCAGCAGCGAAGTGTTCCCAAGCTGAATGATGGGGCTGAAACCCTTTTGCGCCAGTCCCCATCGGCACCACGTGTAAACCAAAAAAAGTATGACCAGTAGAATCCCAACGCGCATCAACAGAAAATTCGGACCACTGTGCCAGTAATCGTAAACCGCATACAAATGTACGCGCGAAGTATCGAAGAGAGCCGACAGCGCACCCGCAACGATTCCCGCGCCTCCCAGCGCTGCGAAGATCAGTCCCTCCCGGCGCTTGGCAATCTCGGAAAACAGGAAAAACCCCACCGCAAGCCCCGCGAATGCGAACGCCGACCACGGAAACAACGGAAAGAGCCATGCCTGAGGCTCGCCAAAAATATGCACGCCATTGATGTACGACTCAATCGGCCACGGCAAGAACTTCGGCCGGTACGTCGTCCAAAGCGGCGGCGTGGCCATAGCCACAATCACCGCTACAAGAATTCCCGCGACCAGCGTGCGAACTCTCGCTGCGGCAGCTTCGCCCGATCCCGCGCACCAACACAGCACACCCATGAGTATCATCGAAAGCCCCAGGATGTTCAGGACATCCACGCGCAACAAATCCGTCCACGGCGACCACGGAAATCCCAGCGCATACTCCTGCACGCGAAACAGCAACGCCATCCCGAAAATCTCCGCTCCGCGCAAAATCGTTTGCTTCGCGATAACGCCCCGAGCGATTCCCTTCTCGCGCAGTTTCTCCGTCACCAGCGCAAACGACACTCCCGCCAAAAAAATAAAAAGCGGCGCCGGCAGCGTCCCGCCCAGCCGCGACCATCCAATCAGTGAAGACCCCTTCTTCGCTTCCGGGCTCATCCACGCGTCATAGCAATGCGTCTGAAACATCAGCACGCACGCGAGCCCGCGCATCCAGTCAATGTAGGCGAGCCGTCTCCCCGCGGGTTGCATTTGGTCTGCCATCTCTCTGCGTTACAATCCTCGCTTGCCCGAATCCCGCCAACTCGGCCCGCTCCCCATGCTCGGCCTCTGGGCCGCCCTAACTCTTGCCGGAGTCTTGTACGCCGTCTGGCAGGGCTACGGCGGCCGCGCCTTCGCCGCTACACTCACGGCATTCGCATTTTTCTTTCTGATGATGCTGCTCTTTGCCGCGCGTGGCATCACGGAAAGCCTCGCCTCGCGCTTCGGCGCCGGCAGCGGCTACTTGCTCGGCACCGCAGTGTTCCTTGTCTACCTGATTTACGTCCTGGGGACAAACACTTTCGCGTTCACGCGTGCCGCAGCCGTCGGCGGTCTCGTTTTCATTCCGCTGGCGTTGGCCGCCTCCGCCGAGCGCAAACCGCCGGGATGCTGGCAGGATTTCCTAACGATCGTCGGCGTATGGGTGGCCGTGAAGCCGCTCGCGAGTCCCGGGCGATGGTCTCTCTCGCACTGGCTGTGGCCGTATCCAGGCGGGCGGCTCGCGTATGTTTTCACGGTGCTTCTCTGCGTGAACGTCGCGATCGCTTGTTTCCTGCTCGTACGCCGCGTCAACGGTGTCGGCTATTCAATCGGCTGGGGCCCCCGCTGGAGCTTTTTCATTGTGGCGAGCTTCATCGTCTTCAGCTGTATCGCCATCCCCCTTGGCCAAGGCATGCACTTCATCGAATTTGCGCCGCAATGGTCGCAATGGAAATCTCTCCCGTTTCTCTCCATTGCCATTCTCTTTTTCACCGCTTGGCCCGAGGAGTTGCTCTTCCGTGGCCTGCTGCAAAACATGCTCTCAAGTGCGTACAAAAGCGACCTCGCTGGCTGGTGGACTGCATCTATCCTTTTCGGCTTCTCGCACATCACCAACGGCAATTTCCCCAACTGGCGCTATGTGGCACTCGCCTCCATCGCAGGGTTTTTCTACGGCTGGACATGGCGCAAAACCGACTCGATTTTCGCTTCGGCCCTGGTCCACGCCTCCGTGGACGCCATCTGGCACTTCCTCTTTCGAACCATCTAGCCGCACCTCAAATTTTCATGAAACCGAACCTCAGCTGGCGCATCCTATGTGGCACTGTGACGTTGGGTGTGCGTTGCGCCCGCCCTTCGACTGAAAAAACGTGAATTAGCATTTAGGAGGAAGACCATGGCTGATGCAATAACACCCGAACAAGCAGTATTCCTGCTTCAAAATGTCTATCTTGGACCGCTAAAGGTTGAAAGCCGCACCACCAAAGCGGTTCTCGAATCTGTTCCTTCGGACAAGATCGACTACCGGCCGGACGCGATCTCGAAGACTGCGAACGAGTTGGTCCGCCACATCGCCGCGTCAGACAATCGTTTCCTGGAAACAGTGATCAATGGCGCGTTTGATTCCAATCCCTCATTGCTTCCCGAAAATGTGAAAACGCCCGCGGAAGTAGCCAAGTGGTACGAAGAGCGTTTCGCAAAGAATTACGAAGCGTTGACAAAACTCAACGGCGAGCAGCTGACCAAGATCGTGGATTTTCGCGGCATGTTCCAGCGTCCCGCCGTGACATTCTTGATGATGGGCCTGCACCACACCATTCATCACCGCGGCCAACTTTCTTCTTACCTGCGCTGCATGGGCGCCAAGGTCCCCGCCATTTACGGCGAAAGCTACGACAGCGCTCTGGCCAAAAAAGCCGTTGGCTAGCCGCTCCACGCGGGGGCCAACTCGCTCGATTTCTCCGTTACTGGAAACGTCAGCAGGCCAACGCGAAAGCGCTGGTCTTGCGTTGACTTCTGAGTTACTCTCGCCTCAGTTCGACGGAGGTAATTATGAAACGCTCCTTGCTGACCCTTTCCGCATGCCTCGTCCTTGTACCGATCGGCGCCGCTCAACAGCCTGCGGCTGATGCTCCGGCATCAAAAGAGGACGTCCAGAAGTATCTGGACGTAATGCATTCGCGCGAAATGATTACTCAAACGCTGGACGCCATGTCCAAGCCCATGCACCAGATGGTTCATGAACTGTACATGAAGGATAAAGACAAGCTTCCAGCCGACTTCGAAGCGCGCATGAACAAGATGGTGGAAGACAGCATGAAGAGCTTCCCCTGGGATGAATTCCTGCAGTCCATGGTGCCGGTCTATCAGAAACATTTTACGAAGGGTGACCTTAACGCCGTAGTGGCGTTCTATTCCACGCCCACGGGCCAAAAACTCCTAAAGGAAATGCCCGGCATGATGTCCGAGATGATGGAAACGATGATGCCGATGCTTCGCAAACAGATCGACGCAATGTCGAATCAAATACAACAGCAAGTCGCGGAAATGATCAAGGAATCCGAAACAAAGCCCGGCGGAAAAGCGCAAGCCTCTCCAAACTGAACAATCTGCTCGGAAATCATCGGGAGAAAACGCGGCGCAAAGCTCCGCGATTCAGAATACTAGCAACCAACATCTGACTAAGCACTCTCCAAGCAATCGGAGAAGCCAGGCAATTTCCGCAACTTTGGCGTCTCCCCGGTGTTCTTCTAATTGGAACGGCCGGCGAGCGCGATGCTGCGAAACCCACTCCGCTGCGACTGCTGTGGCGCTCTAATCGCGAATCCGTTCCAAAATCGAGCTTCGGGAGGGATGTGAAATGCTTCGCATGAACCGCTATGTTGGGCACTTGCTGATTGCCACTGCTCTGCTTGCACCGCTGGCTGCAAGCGGCTGCGCCGCCCGCGTACGCTATTACGACGAATACCACAGCGACTATCATCATTGGGATGATCGCGAGGATCACGCATATCGCGTGTGGCTGAGAGAGCGGCACTACGAGTGGAGAGAGTTCAACCGCTTGAATCGCGACGAGCAACGCGATTATTGGAGATGGCGCCACGATCACTCTGGCAGATACTAACCAAAGAAAACTTAGTCCAAGCGAGAATGGCCACTCGGATCCTCCAAGTGGCCATTCCTGTTTCAGACCCAGCGCGCTTCGCGATGGAGAACCTGGTCGGTACGTCTTCCATTCCGACGCTCGCTAGCGGACTACTCCAGCGAGGGGGCTCGATGCCGAAGCGTAGAGGCGCTTGGGCATGCGGCCGGCGAGATAGGATTTGCGGCCGGCGCTCACGGCTTCGCGCATTGCTTCGGCCATCAGGACGGAGTCGGCGGCTTCGGCGATAGCCGTGTTCATGAGCACGCCGTCGGCGCCTAGCTCCATCGCCACCGCGGCATCGGAAGCAGTGCCCACGCCCGCATCCACGATCATAGGAACTTCGGTGATGCGTTCGCGCAGAATGCGCAGGTTGGCGGGATTCTGCACGCCGAGGCCGGAACCGATCGGCGCGGCAAGCGGCATCACGGCTGCAGCGCCCGCGTCAATGAGTTTGCGCGCTGCAATAAGATCGTCATTGGTGTAAGGCAAAACGACGAAACCTTCCTTCACAAGAACTCGTGTCGCCTCGATGAGCTGCTCGGTGTCCGGAAAAAGAGTTTGTTGGTCGCCGATAACTTCGAGCTTGACCCAATTGGAAAGACCGACTTCGCGGCCAAGCCGCGCCGTTCGAATGGCCTCGTCCGCGGTATAGCAAGCTGCCGTATTCGGCAAAATAAATATCTTCTCGCGATCGATGTAGTCGAGCAGAGATTCTTTTGATTTGTCAGTTAGATTCACGCGCCGGACGGCAACCGTGACCATGTCCGCGCCACTCGCCGCATGCGCACGCGCCATTTCCTGAAAGCTGCGGTACTTCCCTGTCCCAACAATCAAGCGCGATTTGAAAGCGCGCCCCGCAATTACCAGCTCGTCTGCCATGATGACCTCGGCATGATTTTAGACCCTGCCGGGCGCGGCGACAAATCGGAAGTGCGAATTATCCTTCCGGAGCAGCGCGCCTCTCGGGGGACAGACGAGGCATGCAAAGTGTATGCGGAAAAAAGTTTTTCCATTCCCAAGTCCGGGGTGTAGACTCGCAGCGCGAAAGATCAAGCGATAGGCATACCTCGTTGATCGGCAAGAATTCCGCTCAGAGAGACATCCAGAAGTTGTAGGCGTCTACGGCTGAAGCGGTGGTGTGTGCACAGCAATTGCACGCGCATGAAGATTGACCGCTACTTTTCTAGAGGAGAGTTTCAAATGAAGATTCGACTGGCAATGACGATTTTGATTTTCGCAATGCTTGCGGGGAGTGCGCTCGCGCAATCTGCCGACGTGGATATTCCTTATCAGAAGTTTGTCCTGGATAACGGGCTGACGGTGATTGTGCACGAAGATCACAAAGCGCCGATCGTCGCGATTAACACGTGGTATCACGTTGGCTCGAAAAACGAAAAATTGGGCAAAACAGGATTTGCTCACCTATTCGAACACCTGATGTTCGGCGGCAGCGAACACGCCCCCGGCCGTTACATTGACGCCATGGAAAAAATCGGTGCGACCGATCTGAACGGCACCACGAACAACGACCGCACCAACTATTTCGAAAACGTTCCCACGTCGGCGGTGGACTATACGCTGTGGATGGAATCGGACCGCATGGGATTTTTGCTCGGGTCGCTGGACCAGAAAACGCTGGACCTGCAGCGCGGCGTGGTGCAAAACGAAAAACGTCAGGGCGAAAACCAACCCTACGCCGTGTCGCGCCAGCTCATCACGCAAAACACCTACCCCGCCGGCCATCCCTATTCATGGACAGTAATTGGGGACATGGGAGATCTCGGCGCCGCGTCCATGGACGATGTGAAGGAATGGTTTAAAACCTACTACGGCCCTTCGAATGTCGTGATCGTCCTTGCGGGTGACATCGATCTAAAAACCGCGAAAGAAAAAGTCGAAAAGTATTTTGGAAATATCCCAGCAGGCCCGCCGGTGGCGCACCAGGAAGTTTGGGTGGCCAAAATGACCGGAACACACCGTCAAATCGTTCAGGACCGCGTTCCACAAGCGCGTGTCTACAAGGTGTGGAACGTCCCACAGTTCGGCAGTGCCGACGCAGATTATCTGGATCTTGTCAGCGATGTTCTGAGTATTGGAAAGACCTCACGATTTTACAAGCGCCTCGTATACGACGATCAGATCGCCACGAACGCAAATGCTTTCGTCCCTTTGAATGAAATCGCCGGACAGTTTTACGTCCAGGCCACGGCGAAGCCCGGCGGGGATCTTGCGCAAGTAGAGAAAGAATTGGATGAAGAGCTCGCGCGATTTTTGAAGGAAGGGCCCACCGAAGAAGAGATGGCGCGTGTGAAGGCACAGTATGAAGCGAACTTCATCCGCGGAATCGAGCGCATCGGCGGATTCGGCGGAAAATCCGACCGGCTGGCCCAGAGCGAAACATTCCGGGGGAGTCCGGACGCGTACAAAGCATCGTTGAAGCGCGTGCGGGAAGCCACCCCCGAAGATTTGAAATCAGCCGCGAACCGCTGGCTCACCGATGGAGCTTATATTCTAGAAGTGCAGCCATTCCCGTCCTACAAGACGGGAGCCACGGGAACGGACCGTTCGAAAGCTCCAGACACCGGCACACCACCTCTGTTGAAATTGCCCAAGCTACAGCGTGCAACACTTTCGAACGGACTCAAGGTAATCCTCGCGGAACGCCACGAAGTTCCACTGGTAACTTTCTGGCTCGACGTGGATGCAGGCTATGCCGCGGACCAGCATGCCGCGCCTGGAACGGCGAGCATGACCATGTCGCTTCTGAATGGCGGCACAAAGACCAGAAATGCGTTGCAAATCAGCGATGAACAAGCCTTGCTGGGAGCGCAGCTCAATGCCTATTCGAATCTGGATCTCTCCACCGTGCGGCTTTCCGCGCTCAAGTCCAAGCTGGATCCTTCACTTGATTTGTTCGCGGATATTATTTTGAATCCCGCGTTCCCGGATTCCGATTTCAAACGCCAACAGAAACTGCAAATTGCCGCGATTCAGCGCGAACAAAACACACCGACGCAAATGGGGCTCCGCATATTTCCAGGACTTTTGTACGGCGCAGGACACGCTTACGGAAATCCGCTGACGGGGTCAGGGACTGCTTCAAGTGTCGAACAAATGACGCGCGAAGATCTCGTGAAATTCCACCAGACTTGGTTCAAACCGAATCATGCAACTCTGGTGATCACCGGCGATACCACTCTCAACGAAGTGACCCCGAAACTCGAAAAATTATTCGCGAGCTGGAAGCCGGGACAAACTCCAGAGAAAAACGTCAAGAAGGTGGAGATGCCTTCGAAATCCACGGTGTACCTCATCGACAAACCCGGCGCTCTGCAGTCCACCATCATCGTGGGCAACATCGCGCCGCCAACCGCCAATGCCAATGAAATTGCGATTCAAGCAATGAACGACGCCTTGGGCGGAACGTTTAGCTCACGAATCAACGGAAATCTGCGCGAGGACAAGCATTGGTCGTATGGCACCAGCACATTCCTCTGGGCAGCGCGCGCGCAGCGGCCGTGGATTACGATTGCCCCAGTGCAAACGGATAAGACCAAGGAATCGCTGGCGGAAATCAACAAAGAACTCCGCGGGATCCTGAGCGACCGCCCGCTCTCGGAGTCGGAATTGGCGGCGGTGCAATCGAACGAAACACTGAGCCTGCCCGGATCGCGAGAAACTCAGGCGGCCGTCGGAGATTCGATCAACGAATTGGTGCAATTCGGATTGCCCGATGATTACTACGAAACGTTGGCGGCTAAGATTCACGCGCTCAAAACAACCGATATGGCGAACGCCGCGAAAATGATTGTGCATCCGGATAATTTAATTTGGGTCGTCGTTGGCGACCGATCTAAGATTGAAGCCGGCGTCAAGGAACTAAATTTGGGTGAAATAAAATTCCTCGACGCGGACGGAAAATCACTCTAGACGTTTCACCTGGAAAAGGTTGAGTTTGGAAAAAATAACGGCGGCGTTTCTTTGTGAAACGCCGCCGTTCCATTTCAATTAGTCGCCTTCGCTTTATTTATTGGAGATGCGCTTCGAGAAACCAGAGATCCTTGTCCAACTCGCGAGTGAGTTGCGTGAAGAGGTCTGCGGTAATCGCGTCGCCAAGCTCAGTGGCCTCCGTCACCGCATTGCGAAGGGCGTTAGCGTGGTGAGCAACATTGTGGACCAGGAACTTCAGCATGGCTGGGCCGTCGGAAGCAGCAAGGTCGGCTTCTTTCAGGCCGGACTTGGCCGCCGCTTCGCGTACCGTGCCGTTCGCCACACCACCGAGAGTAGTGATGCGCTCTGCAATAGTGTCCGTCTGCTTCTCAAGATGAGAAGCAACGGAATCGAAAAGCTCATGAAGTTGGATGAAGTGCAGGCCTTTGACGTTCCAGTGAGCCCACTTCACTTGAGTGCGCAGATCGGTGCTATCGGCCAGACGCAGATTAAGAAGAGCGACGAGCGCTTGCCGATTGATCTCGGGTACTCCGACACTGCTGGAAAAAGCGCGGGTTGCGGCAACAGCAGCAGTAGCTTTGGGCATAACATACCTCCTGTGAACAGACTCTCAGCCACACTGTTAGATGACGAGAAACCCAAAAAAGGTGCGACCCAAGTTGCGCGGTCGAATAGGCAATGAACTGGCCGCACGCTAGTCCTGCGCGACTGGGCGCGGTTCGGCGACATCAGAGTAGAGCGACTCGATAACGCCTGCGTACTGCTGCTCGACAACGCGGCGCTTCAATTTTAGGGTGAAGGTGAGGCTGCCGTTGTCGAAGGTGAAATCTTCGGGGAGTAACGCAAAGCGTTTGATCGTTTCATACTGCGCGAGATGAATGGTTAGGCGCTTGACCTCGGCTTCGACTAGCGCGTGCACCCAGGGGTGGGCGGCTAGCTCGATGTTGGAGGCGAATTTGATTCCCTGATCAGCGGCTTTGGCGGCAACTGTAGCGGCGTTGGGGACGATGACCGCGACGATAAATTTACGCTTATCTCCAACGACCATGGCATTCAAGATGTAAGGACTGGTCTTCAGAGCGTTTTCGATGGGCTGCGGAGCGACAAACTTTCCAGCGGCCGTCTTGATCAAATCTTTCTTGCGATCGGTGATGAAGAGATAGTTGTCCTTGTCCACGTAGCCTATATCGCCGGTGCGAAACCAACCGTCTTCGCTGAGAACTTCGCGCGTAGCTTCGGGATTCTTGTAGTAGCCCTGCATGACACAAGGGCCTTTCACGAGAATTTCTCCATCTTCGGCGGCGCGGACCTGCACATTGGGAATCGGCTTGCCGGAACTGCCCATGCGATTCACGGGATAATTGCTGGAAACGATCGGAGAAGTCTCCGTCAGACCGTAACCCTGATAGATGGGAATGCCTACGGTCCAGAAAAATTCCGCAAGCGATTGGGAAAGTGGCGCGCCACCGGAAGAAATGATGCGCAAATTGCCGCCAAGTCCTATGCGGATTTTTTTGTAAACCAATTTGTCGGCAAGCTTCCACTGCGCTTTCAAAGCGAGACTTGCAGAAACTCCCGTGGCGCGCCAAGGTGTCGCCTGCTGGGCTACTTTCATGGCCCAATCAAAAATCATTCGTTTTATGCCGGTATTTTTCGAGCCTTGCTCGACGAGGCGCGCGTAAATTTTTTCAAAGAAGCGGGGGACGGCGGCGGTGATGGTAGGTCGAACTTCGAGAAGCGCCTGGGCGACGTTGTCAACCGATTCGACGTACGCGAGCGCCGTGCCTTGAAAAATATAAATGTAGTCGAGCGTGCGGCCGTAGACGTGGGCAAGCGGAAGAAACGAGAGCGCGACATCTTTTGAAGGATCGAGGCTGAAATCGTGGCCGACGTCGTAGACGTTGGAACAAAAATTATTGTGCGTGAGCATCACGCCCTTGGGCTCGCCAGTGGTGCCAGAAGTGTAGATGAGAGAGGCGAGCTGTCCGGGCAAAACTTGCGAGGCGCGCATGCGGTAGGAGGAAATGTCCGCGGCACTTGCGCTGGCGATGAGTGTTTCGTAGCGGAGACTCTCGGTGGGGATGTCGCTGCCGCCATCAGCGACGACAATTTGTTCGAGTTCAGGGAGGCTATCGCGAACGGCGAGAATTTTGTGCAACTGCGGCGCACCCACAACGAAGACGACCTTGGCACCGCAATGCTTCAGGATGTACGTCATGCGGTCGGGCGATTCGTTGAAGTACACCGGCACGGTGACGGCGCCGGCGCCGTTGATGGCGAAATCGGCGGTATGCCACTCGGGGCGGTTGGCGGAGAAGAGGCCGACGCGGTCGCCGGCTTTTACGCCGAGCTCGACGAAGGCGGTGGAGAGACCGGCGACACGGCGGAGAAATTCCTGGGAACTGATGGGCTCCCAGTGGCCGTCGTGGCGGATTAACTGAGCGCGCGGATTCGGAAGGTTATCCACAGCGTTCAGGAAGCGTGAGGGAAGCGTTCCGTAGTTCATGGCCTGAGTGGCACTTTACTCTAGGGCCGTTTGTGACGCAATGAGGGGTGGGGAGCGTAGCGGAGGAGCTTTGCGAGATAAGCTCGCCACTGCAGATCAAAGCGTGCCGGGCTCCGGACAAAAGACGTCGTGCCCCATATTCGGGGAAACCCCGGCGCTACAATATCCAGGGATTCGCTTGACGCTCCCCACCCCCCTGTTTTTTGTAAGTATTGATTCTAAAGGGCTTAGAAACATGCTAAGTCTTTTAGAATCAACACATCCGAGGGGCTCAGAAGTGCTGATTTTAAAGGACTTACGGTGGGAGACTGCGGCCAAAACCCAACGAAACGCGGTGTTCGCGCGTATGTGCAGATTCCAAAGGATTTACGGTCTTGAATGACAGTGGACTTTTGGTCGCACGGCCCAAGCTAGAAAGTCGAGCGCCGAGCCCTGGCATGGATTCCGCGTCTGAAAATAAAAGCGGCCAATAGGCCGCCGCAATCCAGATACGAATCTACCTAAGAAAAGAGTACTCCAAAACCAAAGGCAGGTCTAGAAGAAGTTTGCGTTGCGGCGGCTAGATACCGGTACTCCAGCTAATCGCCAGGCACGCTACGTGCATCTGATTCAGGAGCAGGATTCGCTGTCTATCTGAATTCCTGCGGAATAGAATGCTCTGGTATGTTTACCGCGTGGAGGTTGTGATGCTAGTTCGCATGCGCGTGGTTCTTCTAGTGGTCCTGTTGTTCACTTCGCTGGCAATCGCGGGCGGTAAGAAAAAGACATTGCTGCCGGACTACGTGCTGAAGGCTCATACGGTGCGGGTGCTTATTGATCCGGACGCGGGCACTTCCGTGACATCTCCCCAAGCGAACAAAACGGCTCAGGATGAGGTGGAGAAGGCGCTGATGAAATGGGGCAGGCTGAGACCTGTAGTCGAGGGTATGCCGGCCGATTTGGTGATCACGGTACGCAAGGGCTCGGGAAAAATAGTGCAGCCTACGATTAGCGGCGAGCCGACCAACGATCGTCCGGTCGTCGTGCAGCCAACGGATAGCGGGATTCGGATTGGAGCGCAGCAAGGACGCTCGCCTAATGCCACACAGGGTCCGGCGGAGGACCCGAAACCGCGCCCACAAATGGAAGCAGGACCGGGTGAAGATATGTTTGTGGTTTATGAGGGCAGCGTAGGCCCGGACCGAGATGGGGCTGTCGCCTGGCACTATTCGTCCAAGGACGCGCTGCGTTCTCCGGATGTGCCGGCTGTGGCGGAGTTCCGCAAGATCATCGAAGAAGCGGAAAAACAAAAGAAGAGCAAACCGTAGGAAAACTTGAGTTCACGCGGCTCCAGGATTTAGCGCTCGTGCTGAAGGGACGAAGTAGAGATGGGAATAAAAGAGAGAAAAGAATCTTCGGAAAAGGAATCGGGATCGATTCTTGAGATGGTTTCGGAGGTTACGAGGGAAGTGCCTGAGCATCAATGGGAGCGCGTTCCAGCCGACCTTGCGAAAAATGTCGACCACTATCTTTACGGCAGCAAGAAGACGGAAGAGTGAGGTAGGGCTTCGCCAAGGAAAGCTACAAGGGATGGAGCCTGACCGATTGCGCGAGCTTTCAAGTAATGGAAGCGGAACAGATTCAAGAGGGGTTGACGCACGACCAGCACTTTGCGCAAGCGGGATTTGAGACGTTGCTGCGCTGAGGATGGGCACTCGCGGATCGGGTGTGGCCTCGGGCGTAGGGACAGGGCCTGAGATACCCGCGCCACCCGGCAGATACGGTGTCATAACGGCACAAAACGTCCCTTCGCTAGTAGGCCTCCGGTAACACCACTTCCCTGCGGTCGAGATTCTCTTCAACAGTGTGCTGATTCGGACAGCGCCCACCGAGGCGCAATAGGTAACATCCTCCCCGCGTGCAAATCGTCCGCAGTGCCGGCGTTCGAGGTCGAACGGCACAAAAAAGGAAAATCAAGTGAAACCAAACACATCTCTAGTTGTGGGAGCGTTCTCGCTGGTGCTTTTTATCGCCGGATGCACCGCGAGCCAAACGCCGGGACCAGCTGGACCGCAGGGAGCGGCAGGCGCGACGGGGGCTACCGGAGATGCCGGCCGCGACTCCGATGAACGCCGAGCAGAGGAACAAAGACGAGCCGATGCCCAGAGAGGCGCCGATGCACAAAGAGTGGCCGATGCACAAAAGGCAGCTGATGAACAAAGATTAGCCGACGAGCAAAGAGGGGCCGATCAACAAAGACGACTCGATGAACAGAGACGAGCCGACAAGAAAGCTCGCGAAGACAGAAACGCATCCTGCCCATCAGGACAGCATCTCTACACAAGCGCCGAAACGGGAAAAACGAGTTGCGTCAGAGACTAGTGACGTAGGGACGAGTTTCAGCGCCCCAGCCCAACTACGAAAAGAATAGCGGCAGCAACTCATAGCGACTCAAGGCAGGACACGCGGGTGTCTTACGGTTCCAGGGATTTCGAATACTGTGAAAGCAACGGGAATGAAGGCAATGCGGCGGTAGCAGCACCGAAAGGAATCATAAAATATGAGAATACTCATGAAGATCACGGGAATAACGCAAACCAGTGATAGCCATTTGTCGGTTCACCTGCATGGCAAACACGGCAGCGCGCAGCTCAACCTACCAACCGACCAACGGGTGGGTCTGAACGTTGGCAGTGAATTTACACTTTCTTTGAACGGTCTGGGATTCGCCGGGGCCATCGACGAATCGGTGCAAAGTACCGGACCGCTGGGCGAGCTGGCTCCCGCAAGTACGGTTTAGTTAGAACCTTGTGACCATAGATTTTAGGTTAATGGTTGTAGAGAACCGGGAACCGAGGGACAAGCGCTTCCTGGGAGACAATTGATAAATGGTGGATCGGGAACCGCGATTCTTGTCGCAAAACAGAATTCTAGGGTCGCTCGTGGGCTTGTATTACAGCCTGGCGCTGGTTGTGGTGTGCTTCAATTTTGGGCTGCTTCTACCCGTTGACGCGGCGACTATGTCTTCTCGGAGCGAGCAATTCCCTTTTGCTATGAAGCAAGCTGCGTTGCTCGCAGTTCTTGGGACTATCGCAGGCTTTGCGGGCATGATACAGCTGCGGTCCTCCAACTGGCTTAGACGACGCAATTCGAGCGCACTTACCAGGCTGTACTTTGGGGTGGGAATTCTGGCAGCTATGGCCGTGTTCGTCATGGAAGCGGCTAAAGACACCGGCTGGAATGGACTTGCGCTGGCTGGAGCACTGGCTTGGGGCTTCTTCTACGTCTTAAGCTTGGCGGTAGCAACAACGAATGTCGGTGTCGGGTTATTCTTCGGGGCCAGAACGTAGCAACGAGAGTTTGCTTATTCACGCGTGATTTAACCAGCGAAATCTTCTTTGAGATTCTAAGTTTCATTCCTGTGAAATGCGTCGCACACACTCAGCTCCTCTTTTACGTCAAACCTAGGAATTCAGGACCAAGTCAATTGCGTAGGGATGCAAAAGGGAGTGGCGTGCGCTAGTATGAGCGACGGAGTGAGAAATTCATGAGCGTGACATTGCCAGGGACGGCAGCAGCGGGATTGTCGAAGGGGCCATTTCGCGCGCCGCGCGGGACGGAGATCTCCTGCAAGGGGTGGCAGCAGGAGGCGGCGCTACGGATGCTGCTGAACAACCTTGATCCGGAGGTGGCAGAGAAGCCGGAAGATTTGGTGGTTTACGGCGGGACGGGAAAGGCCGCGCGGAATTGGGAATGTTTTCACGCGATTGTGCGTTCGTTGAAAGCGCTGGAGGCGGACGAGACGCTGCTGGTGCAATCGGGGAAGCCAGTGGGGATTTTTCGGACGCATGAGTATGCGCCGCGGGTGCTGTTGTGCAATTCGAATCTCGTCGGGCACTGGAACAATTGGGACAAGTTCAATGAATTCGATCGCGCGGGGCTAATGATGTATGGGCAGATGACCGCGGGGAGCTGGATTTACATTGGCACGCAGGGAATTTTGCAGGGGACGTACGAGACGTTTGCGGCAGCGGCAAAAAAACATTTCGGCGGGAGTTTGGCCGGAAAGCTAGTGGTGACTGGGGGAATGGGCGGCATGGGCGGGGCGCAGCCGCTGGCAGCGACGATGAATGGCGCGGCGTTTCTGGGGATTGATGTGGACCCGGAACGGATCAAGCGGCGCGTGAAGACGGGTTATTGCGATGTGATGGTGACTTCGCTCGATGAGGCGCTGCGGATTTTGAAGAATGCGGTGCGCAAGGGCGAGGCGACATCCGTTGGACTGGTGGGAAATTGTGCGGATTTAATTCCAGAGCTGGCGAAACGGGGGGTGGTGCCGGATTTATTGACGGACCAGACAAGCGCGCATGATCCAATCGGCGGATACGTGCCGAATGGGATGACGCTCGAGGCGGCGCTGGAGCTCCGGAAGAAAGATTCGGCGGAGTACAAGAAGCATTCGATGGCAGCGATGGCGCAGCATGTGCAAGGCATGCTGGATTTGCAGAAGCTGGGCGCGGTTACTTTTGATTACGGAAATAACATTCGAACGTTTGCGTTCGAACAGGGCTTGAAGAACGCTTACGACTTTCCGGGATTTGTGCCGGAGTACATCCGGCCGCTCTTTTGCGAGGGGAAAGGACCGTTCCGGTGGGCGGCGCTTTCGGGCGAGGCTTCGGATATTGCGCGGACAGATCAACTGGTGCTGGAAATGTTTCCGCAGGATGAGCATTTGCATCGGTGGATTAAGCTGGCGCAAAAGCGGGTGAAGTTTCAAGGATTGCCTTCGCGGATTTGCTGGCTGGGTTATGGCGAGCGCGACAAGTTCGGGCTGGCGCTGAACGATTTGGTCGCGAAGGGCGAGTTGAAGGCGCCGATTGTGATTGGGCGGGATCATTTGGATTGCGGATCGGTGGCGTCGCCGTATCGCGAGACGGAGGCGATGCTGGATGGATCGGATGCGATTGCGGATTGGCCGCTGCTGAATGCGCTGATCAATACGGCGAGCGGGGCTTCATGGGTTTCGATACACAACGGCGGAGGCGTGGGGATTGGGTATTCGCAGCATTCGGGACAGGTGACGGTGGCGGACGGGACGCCTGAGATGGCGAAGCGGATTGAGCGTGTGTTGACGAATGATCCGGGGATGGGCGTGGTGCGGCATGTGGACGCGGGGTATCCGGAGGCGATTGCGTTTGCGAAGAAGAATGGCGTGAAAGTGCCGATGGGGTAGGAAGATTTTAGATGAATGATTGAGGAACGCTCATTGACGAATTCTTCGGGGAAGGCGGGCCGGGCTGAAACCCGGCCTCTACATTTATTGCTCATTACGGGTGCGTCGCAACTTTTGACGCTGCGCGGAAGCGGGGCGCGGCGGGGTGATTCCCTTTCCAATTTGGGGATTATCAAGGATGGAGCGCTGCTGGTGCGCGATGGCGTGATTGAAGACGTGGGCACACGCGCGGAGATGGAGGCGCTGCCGGAAGCGCGGTCGGCGGAAAAACTGGATGTGGGCGGGCGCGTGGTGCTGCCGGGATTTGTGGATTCGCATACGCACTTGATTCATGCGGCGAGCCGGGCGGAAGAGTACGAGCTGAAGATTGAAGGGGCGAGTTACGAGGAGATTGCGCGCAAGGGCGGCGGGATACTGAACTCAGTGAAGAAGCTGAGGGCGGCGACGAGCGCGGCTTTGAAGGCCCGAGCGCTTGGTGCGTTGAAACAATTTGCGGCACATGGGACGACCACCGTTGAGGCGAAGAGCGGGTACGGGCTGGATGTAGCGAGCGAGCTGAAGATTCTAGGATTGCATAAGGAATTGAATGAGGCGCAGCCGCTGGAAATCGTTTCGACATTTCTGGGTGCGCATGTGGTGCCGGCGGAATTTCGCGGGAAGGCAGGCGGGGCGGAGCGGTATATCAAGCTGCTGAGCGAATCGCTAATGCCTAGGATTGGGGAGGCGCGGCTGGCGGAGTTTTGCGACGTGTTCTGCGATCGCGGGGCGTTTACCAAGGAGCAGTCAAGGCGCGTGCTGCAGGCGGGGCGGCAATGGGGCATGCAGCCGCGGATTCACGCGGAGCAATTGAGCCGAACGGGCGCGGTGCAGCTAGCAGTGCAATTGAAGGCGGCGAGCTGCGACCATTTGGAGCAGGTGAACAAGAGCGACATTGCGGTGCTGGCAAAATCGGATACGGTGGCGACGCTTTTGCCAGGATGTGACTTTCATCTAGGGCTAAAGCAGTATGCTCCGGCGCGCTCGTTGATTGAGGCGGGAGCGATCGTTTCGCTGGCGACGGACTACAATCCGGGAACGAGTCCGACAGTGAGCATGCCAATGATTCTGTCGCTGGCGTGCACGCAACTGCGGATGACGCCTGCGGAGGCGATTGCGGCGGCGACGATCAATGCGGCCTATGCGCTGAAACGGGACAAAACGATTGGCTCACTGGAGGTTGGCAAACAAGCGGACATCGCCGTATTCGAAGTGGCCGACTACCGGGAAATTCCCTATTATTTTGGATGGAGCCATTGCTGGATGACCGTGAAGCGTGGTCGCGTAATCCATGCCGCCGAACAAGCACAAATCTAACTATTCCAAAAGGCCTGAAAAGAAGGTGCGCCTGCTGAAGTTTGGGCCGCGGAAAACGAAGAGCCTGTTAGAAGAATATTTCTACTGGTTTTTGGCGAGCGCGGTCGTTGGCGTGGTGGTATTGGGGTATGCGGGAGGACTGAGCGGATACGACGCGGGCGTTTCGGGACTGTGGGTGGGCGGTTTCCTGTGGTTTGCCTGGCAAGTGAGGCGTTACCGGAAAGAGCAAGCGGGTACAGCGCAGAATGGAAAAGCAAAGGCAACGGGAAAGGCGCCGGGAGAAGTCATGGCGAAGCCGCTGTCACCCAATTTTAAGCCGATGATCGGCCCGCAGTGGCCGCGGCCCTTGAAAGGCATGGCGCAGACTCCGGCAGCGCCAGGGTCACAGGGCAAAAGACCTGTATTTGTGTATGAAAGACCGACATTACCGGACCGAAAACCAAAACTACCTGCCAACTGGGCCGGACAACAAAACAAAAAACCGAAACCATGAAAAGACTGATTGAATGCGTGCCAAATTTTTCTGAGGGGCGCGATCCCGCGAAGGTGGAAGCGATTGTTGCGGTGATGAGCGGCGTGCCGGGCGTTTATGTGCTGGATCGCGAGATGGACGCGGACCACAACCGATGTGTGGTAACGCTGGCGGGCGATCCGGACGCGGTGGCGGAAGCCGCGCTACTGGGCGCGGGCAAAGCGATGGAGCTGATTGATTTGACGAAGCACACGGGAGCGCATCCACGCGTGGGAGCGACGGATGTGCTGCCGTTTATTCCCATCCATGGCGTAACCATCGAGGACTGTGTGGCGCTGGCGCGGCGGGTGGGCAGCGAACTTTGGAAGCGCTACCGGATACCGGTGTTTTTTTATGAGGCGGCGGCAACTCGGCCGGACCGCGTGAATCTTGAAAATGTGCGGCGAGGGCAGTTCGAAGGGCTGCGCGAAGAGTTGAAGAAGAATCACGACCGGCAGCCGGACGTTGGCGAACCGAAGCTGCATCCCACGGCGGGCGTGACGGTGGTTGGGGCACGTAAATTTCTGGTTGCGTACAACGTGAATCTGAATACTTCGGACATTGGCATCGCCAACAAAATTGCGAAAGCGATACGGCATTCATCGGGCGGGCTGCGGTACGTGAAGTCCATGGGCGTGGATTTGAAAGCGCGGAAACTGGCGCAAGTTTCCATTAATTTGACGGACTTCGAACAAACGCCAATGCACCGCGTGTACGAAATGGTGAAGCGCGAGGCGGAGCGCTATGGCGTAGTGCCAGTGGGAAGCGAGATCGTCGGGCTGGTGCCGAAGAAAGCGATTGAAATGGCGGCGGACTTCTTCCTGCAACTGGAAAACTTCTCTCCCGCGCAGGTGTTTGAAAATAAATTGGCGGATGCGCTGAGTGGCGCGCCGCTGGAAGTGACGAAGGACGGGAAACTGGCGGGATTGGCGCGACCGTTTCTGGATGCGGTAGCGACTCCTTCGGCGACGCCAGGGGGCGGAAGCGTTTCGGCGTTTGCGGGAGCGTTGGCGGCGGCGCTGGGGCAGATGGTTGCGGGGCTTTCGCGGAAAAAGAAATCGCAAGCGGCATATGTGGATCAGCTCTCGACGGCTCTCGACGAATTGCGAAAAGTTTCGGATGAGCTTTCTGAGGCGATCGACCGGGACGCGGCGTCTTACGATGCGGTAATGGCGGCGTTTAAATTGCCGCAAGGCGACGCGGAGGAAACGAAGCAGCGCGAAGATGCGATTCAGAAGGCCACGAAGGGCGCTTCAGAAGTGCCGATGCAGGTGGCCGAACGGGCTGTTGCGGTTTTCGAACGGCTCGGACAACTGGACGGTATCGTGGCCGCATCTATGCGGTCAGACTTGCAAGTGGCGCGGTTGATGGCCGAAGCGGGCGCTCGTGGGGCGCTGGCCAACGTCGAGATTAATCTTGATGGATTGACGGACACCGCGTATGCCGGTTCGATGCGCACAAAAGTGGCGGCACTGCGGGAGCGTCTGGGTGACGCGGCCCGGGCGACAAAAGCGTAAACTAATAGTTCCCTCCTCCCCCGTGCGAAAGGAGCAGTAAATGATAGTAAGGACGAATTCAGGTATGGAGTCGACCCGGCTGGGGACAACGATGTGCAGGCTCGTGGCCGCTGGCATTCTGGTGGCGATGTTGTTGGCGATGCCAAAGCCTGCGCGTGCAGGACGCCTGGGCGCGGACGTCATCGCGCTTTTCCCGAAAGAGATCGGTGAATTCGCATATGCCGACTTGAAAAAGGCACGCACGCTGAAATGGTTTCCGCAGTTGCGAGATCAGATGCTTCCCGATCGCTTCAAACAATTTGAAAAATTCCTGGCTTCGGCCGGAGTTGATCCAAACACGCAGGTTGATGAACTGGCCTGGGGGCTGGTTGCGGAAGGGCTGACTTCAAAGACAGAAGGCACGGGCTCAGCGGACGTTCCCACCGGCGAAGAGATCGTGGGCGTCGCGCTTGGAACGTACAATCCGAATTCGACTGAGGCGTTTTTCAAGCAGCAAAAACTTCCAACGTTCAAGGCACGAGGCTACACGCTCTACGCCTTTGGGACTGGTTCGGGAGCTAGCGACCTGTTTTTCTTCTTCATCGACTCGAACACGGCGGCCTTTGGGCACCGGGCCGTGCTCGAAAAGATGATCGAAGTGCGCTTTGGCAGTGAAGAAGGATTGCTGCGCAACGACACACTCTTTCCGCTGATTAACGAGGCGAACGGCGGCAGCGGCGTCGTTTGGGCGGTATTGAATCCCGCATACACCCGGCTGGCGATGCAGCAACTGGCGCCGGAAGTGGGGCAGTTCCCCGAAGCAGCGAAACTCGTCGCACGCATGCAGAACATGATTATCAACATCGAGGCAAGTAGCGGAATTGATGGAAAATTTCAGGCGGTGTGCGGCTCGACGGAAGATGCCAACACGCTGGGACAGTTGCTTACAGCAGGGTTTCTTTATAAGAAGTATCAAGCGCAGAAGGATAATCCGGATTTGGCGCAGCTGATTGATCAGGCGCGCGTCACGCCGGGGGGTGATCGCGTGACGATACGCATGTCGCTGAGCGACGACCAGATGACGTCGCTCATTCAAAAGAATACATTTGCGATCAAGATGTAGAATTCCGAAAAGCGCATAAAGTTGGAAAAGGCTGGACAGCGGTGCTGTCTGGCCTTTTTTATTTCGAAACGCGCTTATACGCTTGTTCACACCGTTCAACTGCAACTTTTAGGTTGCGGTAGTGTCTCAGTTTGACATTCTCGACCAGCGCCACGCTCTATGCTCGGACTTCGCCACCATGCGGGCCGTAAAATACACGCCAAAGGGCGAGGTCCTCGGTAATGTCCTCGAACTGATGCTCGGTCCCCGCAGCCACGAACAGTAGGTCGCCTGACTGGAACCGGTCCCGCTTGCTGTCGTGAATGAGTACTCCTCGGCCGCGAATGATGAAGTAAATCTCGTCCTGTGCATGCGGCGTTTGTTGGCTCGGGCGCAGAGGGAGGCCAAGGGCTACGTCAAGAGTGCCACGCTGCAGGACCATGACGGCGCGCTCGCCCGCGGGGCCCGGGATACCCGCTTGAGCCTCGGCAAGACGGATAACACAGCTACGATCTGGCTTGCTCATGCTTCACTCCTTTAGTGTTCTGCTAATTCAGACCGCAGGTAACGAACCTGAATTTTCAATAAGCTGTCAGACGCTGGAAGAGGCTCCGCCGAGGTATTTTGTCAGTCGAGTCACGGTTTCCCCGCTGTGCGTTTCGTACTGAACGCGGTCGAAGCCGTCGAAAACGCCCGAATGGGCGCCTGGCCCTCCCACCTGTGCGGCAAAGCCGGCGATGGTATCGAGGCCCACAGCGGGGGAGGCCTCGCCACGATGCGATAGCGCAACTTCAAGACGATCGGTGAAGCGCGCAAATGTGATTTTTAGTCGCGTGTGCTCGCCACTCAAATGTTCGAAAGCCTCGATGCATGCGGTGACGACAGCGGACTGCAGTCGCGCGATGACCAGGCCGTCAAGGCCTGCGGCATCGGCGAGAAAACGGATCACGCCTCCGGCAGCGGCCGCCAGGCGCACGTCGGCATCCAAGTGCAAGTGGAGGATTTGGGGCTCAGTTGCCACGGCTGGTGACAAGAGAGACATCGCAGGCTTCCCGGCAATCGGGGCAATAATAGAGACCGTCCATGCAAAGGCGGACATTGACCTGTCCCTTGCAAATAGTGCAGTACCTTTCGCACTTACAACGATCTTCCGGCAAGTCGCATTGCGAACAAACGGTGGGAGCTTGCATAAGAGCCTCTCGAGAAAACTTTACCTGAGCAGCGAGAACGCGGCAAGACGAGGGTGGGAACAGTGAGCGAGTTGCTCACCTCCCTCGAAGGGAGAACAGTTTGCTGACAGTGGGTAGGGGATCAGTTTCCGACAATCCGACTAGTCAGGAGTTAGCGCGTCGCAACTTCTCAGAACGGGACTTCTGGGGAGTAGGAGAATTCACTTGTCAACTGTCTGCGGCGTGTCGTAGGAGTTCCCGCGTCTCGTGCCTCTATTTTTGCCTCATTCGCAGTTACAAGCATCTCTTGGGTGTAGCCCAGCATCAGACGAGTACCACTAATTAAGGAACGGCTCGAAAATATGCGCAGTGTGAACCACGATTTCTACAAGAACATCCCTGAGAATTCCGAATGATGAAATATTGCTTGGTCAGTTCTGCAAGAGTTTGCCGGACGTCAACGATTTTGTGTGCGCTACTTTGTTTGGCGGCTGCGCTTCTCGTTGCCTGCGGGGGTAAAGAGGCCTCGCCAAGCAACGGCC
>JBGPDI010000067.1:0-28087 GCA_041482215.1 Candidatus Acidiferrum sp.
TACTACAAGGACTGGGGCAAGGGCCCCGTCGTCACGTTCTCGCACGGATGGCCGCTGAGCTCCGACGCCTGGGACGGCCAGATGTTGTTCCTGGCACAGCACGGCTTCCGCGTCGTCGCGCATGATCGCCGCGGCCACGGCCGGTCGAGCCAGCCGGCGACGGGAAACGACATGGACGGCTACGCCGATGATCTGGCGGCCCTCATCGAGGCCCTGGACCTGAGGGACGCCACGCTTGTCGGGCACTCCACCGGCGGCGGCGAAGTCGCCCGCTACATCGGGCGCCACGGCACTAAGCGTGTGGCCAAGGCTGTACTCATCAGCGCTGTGCCGCCGTTGATGCTGAAGACCGCCGCGAATCCCGGTGGACTACCCATGGAAGCCTTTGACCAGATTCGCGCCGGTGTGCTTGCCGACCGCTCGCAGTTCTGGAGGGATCTCAGCGCGCCGTTCTATGGCGCTAACCGGGCTGGTGCCAAAGTCTCGCAAGGTTTGCGCGACTCCTTCTGGCTCCAGGGCATGATGGCGGGACACAAAGCAGTCTTTGACTGCATTAAGGCGTTCTCCGAAACGGACTTCACAGAGGACTTGAAGAAGTTCGACGTGCCAACTTTCGTCCTACACGGCGATGACGACCAGATCGTGCCCATCGGCGCTTCTGCCCTGCTCTCGTCCAAACTCATCAAGGGCGCCACGCTGAAAGTCATCCCCGGCGCACCGCACGGGATGTGCTCAACTCTGAAAGACCAGATCAACGCTGAACTGCTCGCGTTTCTACAGCGAAGCCAGCAGGCATCCGCATAGTAGGAACACACATGCATTCGCTCGTAGCGACGGCGAGCCGCGCAACATCAGACTACAGCGTGCCTAGCTTGATTATGTTTAGGGTCCGTCGGGGTTTTGTTTAGAAGCATTCGGTGTCAATTTCCGAACGAAGAATTCTTGAAGTAAATTGACCGCGGCGGATTCGCCTATTCCGATGAGCGCGTTTTCAAAAGTCAAAGCTACTCCATTGCGATCGTTCGCGGGATAGTAGAGGTTTGAAAGAGCGCCCGCGCTCAAGCTTCCCACAATGCTCGAGTAGTTTGCTTCCCAGTGTCCGTCGTCCCCTTTGCAGATGACTGAATTGGCCAGGGCGTAGAGAATTCGCGATCGCTTGCTGCCGCTACCTTTGTAGAAATAACGCGGGTCTTGTTTAAGCAACGAAGGCAGTATGGCGCCTCCAATAAACGTGCCCGAAACAAAGTTGGCGTATGACGCGCTGTAGCGCTTTGCATAGCCTTGTGCGCCTTGTCCATATCCGCTGAAATCGTTTTGAGCCTGCTGGACTCCCGCAACGGCCCCATTCACGGCGAAGGACACCGGATCCACGGCCGTTTTCCAGGCCAGCTCGAACTTTTGCTTCGAGTCCAATGGCAGTGCATTGGGGACGTAGCTGACATAGAAATTCGGAACGACGCCAAGAACGCGCTGCTTCTCTTGCACCTTGATTTGGTCTTCCGCCAGCTCAATTCGTGTGGGGACCACCCGTACCTCTGTAACCGCGGTAGCAACCGTCAACACCACTTTCGGCGCCAGGTAGCTTTCCCCCGACGTTAGAGTTCCCGAGGAGGCTTGCGTCGCAAAGCCATCCAAGGTGATTGTCAGCTGGAAAGGGCCGGGAGCGACGCTAGCAAAGGAAAACTGACCATCGTCGCCCGATATAGCTTCTTGGATTGGGGTTTGGTCTTGATGAGAAAGCCTAATTCGGGCTCCGGCCACAGGGGTTCCGGTTTGATCCACCACGGTGCCGCTAATATTGCCAGGTAAACGCCGATCCGGAGGTTGTTCACTGGCTGGCGCCGCCACTACACGTGCGTCAGGCTGCCCGCCCTCCGCTCCCTGGACGACCGGAGGCTGCTGCGCCGATGCCTGAACGGAAAGCCCCGCAGGCAGGACAGTTAGACCCGCACAGAATGCCCAAATCGCGTATCTAGGCATGATCACCGCCACCCCCATTATGATGCTTTGACGGGGAATTTTGGATTTCCGGTACAGCTGCGGTCTTTATGAGTTACCATCTCGCGGTGGATGGCGTCTCCCTCAGGAGCTGAGAAGATTCTAGATGCCATACGCTGCGGCGATGTTTTGGCGAGACTCTACTCAATACCCCAGACGACGCGCGCAATTTTGAAGGATTTGGGCTTCCCAGGCGGGACGCACTGGGTTTTTCGGATGGGTCCGATCGGAAGGAATTCTCCCAACTAAATGCAGAAACGCCGCAGCGGAATGCTTGTACGCGGGCACCGGTGCGCGGAACGCCACGTTGCCGAGGTACTGCAGGGCATCGGAGAGCGCGTAATAACTGGGGTCGCCCGTTTCCCATAAGCGGTCGCGTTCGGCAAATTTCTCTGGCGCAAAGGTGGCAAGTCCCAGCAAATAGTCGGAGCCGTACTCGATCATGTTGATGCCCAGGTCGTTGCCCGTGTAGATGCGAAAATCCGGGCGGTGTGCATCGCGAAGAGCGAGCCGATCGAGTTCGATCAGCCGGTCGAGCGAAGAATGCTTGATTCCCTTAATCTCCGGAATATCCATCAATCGGCGGAAAGTCTCTTCGTCAAATATTTCGCCGTTCGGGGCAAACATGGGCCCCAATTCGAATGCCAGAACATGCGAGTATCCCCGGCACACCGCCTCGTAGGCCACCGTTTTCTCTGCGGAAGATTTCCCGTGGAGCCGGGTGGTTTGGAACAAAATTGGAATTCCACCGTGCGCCACGATGGCGTCTATCTGCTTTCGGTAAAGCGCGACGATGTCGCCGTCTTGCCCTTCGATGTAAGCTCCGCCGACAAATGGCGCATCTTTGCCCAGCGCATCGCGGGTCCAGCGCAGCACTTCAAGTTTTTCTGATTCGCTCAAATAGTTGACGTCGCCGGTGTCCATGTTTACGGCATTCATTAGTCCAGCGCGTTGCGTGGCGCGGAGATGGTTTTGAAAAGATTCGACGGCGATGCGTCCATCCGTTTCGAAGGGCAAGAGCGCCGCGGCGATGCCTTGAACCTTGCGCCGAAGTTTTAGACGATCGGTGATCGTTTCGATATTCATTGCCCGGCCTTCGCAATTTTCAATTGCTCCGCCAACGCGGAAACCTTGTAATAGCTATCCAGAGGATAACAGCCGGAAGGCAGCCCCTTCCGCGGCGCGGTCGTGCAATCGCTGAACGTTCTGCAAATGCGTTTGTGCTGAATTTCGTTTCCTTCCATCGCATCCCACAGAATCGCCGGGTAAGCCAACACCATGCGGCCAAGGCCCACCAGGTCCGTCCACCCATCTCGCACCGCAGCTTGGGCCACTTGAGGCAGAAAATCCTGCAGATAACTGTATGCAGTTCCCACGAAAATCAAGTTCGGGAATCGTTGTTTCAATTGCCGCGTGGCGTTCATGTGCAAGGCTACTCCGTGTAACGGATCTTCCGGAGGCTGATATCCATCGGATGGCGGATATAACGCTGGGCGCTGAATGTGCGGATTGTAGTACGGGCTGCCGGCGGTGATATTCACCAGCCGAATCTCCAACTGTTCCAGCAAAGACAAAAAGCGAATCGTTTCGGTGAGATCCATCTGCGTGGGGTCGTTCGAGTTCACGCCAAATCCCCAGCGGTATGGAATCAAATTGTCCTGAGATTCGGGGATGCCGGGGCCAAGCTTTCCGTTTACGGATAAAGTTGGATCGGGGCGAAAAGGTACGGAATCAAAGGCGGAAAAACGCACGCCGATGTGCATTCCTGGGGAGTTCGAACGAATTCCTTGTACGATTTCGCGGAGAAATCGCGTGCGATTTTCGAAACTTCCGCCGTAGTTCCCTTCTCGTGTGTGCGCGCTCAGAAATTCGTGACCCAGGTAGCCGTGGCAATGTTTGACGTCGACGAAGTCGAAACCCAATTCGAACGCCATTTTTGCGGCGCGATGAAATTGTTCGATGATTCCGCCGATTTCGCCGTCGGTCAGAACGGGATGGTCGGGAGTTAGACCCAGTTTTCGATCGAGTACCGGATGATGATAGAGAATCCGCGGTTCAGGTTTGTGATGGGCATTTGGACGGCAGTAGCGGCCGGAATGCGTTAACTGTAATCCGAGGACGAGGCCATCATCCGAACCTGTCTTTCGGCGGTGTTCTTCGATAAGGACTGCTCGTAACTTTTCCAATCCCTTTCGAGTGTGCTCGGCAGCCACGAGTTGACTCGGATTGGCACGGCCTTCATGCGAAACGGCAACGGCTTCCCCTCCCCAAATCAGTTTCGCGCCACTCTGGCCGAATCGTCTCCAACGCCGGATAGTGTGCTCGCTGGGATTTCCGTCCGGCGTGCCGTCCCAGCCTTCCATGGGCTGGACGGCGATGCGATTGCCGATTTTGATTTCTGCGCGGGCGAGGGGAATTCGAAAGGGTGAGCCAGCGCCGTGTGTGAGCTTGCTGTCGCACGGTATATTTAGTCGCAGCGAATGAAGGTGCTGCTGAAATCGCGCCACATCCTTTACGGTTCCAAGGCGGAGGATCGGGCGCTCACTCACGGTTATGGCAGTCCTTTCGAATATGCGGCCACGCACGACTCAAAGAAGGCAAAAAAAGCGTATCTTGAACAAGCGAGGGCATGTTAAAGATTCTTCGTTTCGAAGTCGAGGGCTTCTCGCTAAGTTTGTTCAAAGTACCCGAAACGATAGTTAGAGAATACCAAGAGGAGACAACCATGTCCGTGACGCGACGCGAAATATGTTCCATGATTCCGGCAATGCTGATTCCCGCGATGTTTGCTTCCGAGGCCAACGCAGAGCAAGGCAAGCCCTTGCCGTCGGCGATGTATCCGTACGACAAGCTGCCGGTTGAAAAATCGAACAATGCGGAATTTCGCGCCGTGCTAAAGGGCCAACTCGCCACAGGGGAATCACTGGAAGTGCATGAGACGATGCTGCCGCCTGGCGGAGGGCCTCACCCGGCGCACCATCACGTGCACTCTGAAATGTGGCTGATTCGCGAAGGAACGGTGGAGCTTATCGTCAATGGCACAAGTTACCGGCTGGGGCCGGGTTCGGTGGGATTCGTGCGTTCGAATGACGAACATGGAATCACGAATGTGGGCACCACTCCCGCAACATACTTTGTGGTGGCAATCGGGCCAGACGCTGCGGCATAGAAGAAATTTTTGCCGACCAGCGCAGGGCGAGGGGTGATCTAGTAGCCTTTCACTTTGACGACGAAATAGGTAATTTCGCGGGCGCCGTCTAGAAAAAGCTGGTGGGGCATGCGCGCGGGGATGCGGACGACGTCACCGGCAGCGAGCTTTTGGCGAACGCCACCTTGGATGGTGCCATTGCGCTTCTCGTGAGGCGATACGGTTTCGCCGTTCATCAGCGTTCCACCGACGAGAAGCGTCCCGGAACCAGACTGCACGAAGATAACGTCCACCTGGGTTTCATGGACCTCGGGCAGACCATCGGCTTCGCGGTGAGCAAGAATTAAATTCTCATTTGGAAAATCCTTCATTTGGCCGACGGCAAGATGGTGCGGGTCGGCGGCCGCTTCGGTGCTAAGGGTTTGCGCGAGACGGCTAAGGGAGGCTGCGGGCCAGTGAGCGAAGCCTTCCGGAAGCGGTTCATCAGAGCGTGCGAGCAGGAATGGAATAGCAAGCAGAGACAGAAGTACTAGCTTCTTGGTCATTCAGCACCTCATGGAGATTCAAGCTCCTGCCATACATACCACAAAATGAACGACAAATTTAAGAAGACTCAACGCTGGGAATTGGCATTTCACATTACAATCGGATGCAACAATTGCGGCTGATGAGATTGCTTTTGGCTTTTGCCCGATATTGGTGATAGCAGCCAAATCTGAGGAGCACTTCATGGGTCATCCCCTTTTCGAGTTGAAGAACAAAACGGCGGTGGTGATCGGCGGAACGAGCGGAATCGGACTGGCGCTGACGCGCGGGCTGGCGCAAGCGGGCGCGGACGTGGTGCCAACGGGCCGACGGGCGGAACAAGTCCGAAGCGCAGCTGCGGAGGTTACGGCGCTGGGGCGGCGATCACTGGAGCAGACTTGCAACGTGACGGACAACGCGAGCGTGGAGAAACTTCTAGTTTCGGTGTGCAAGGAATTCGGCGGTGTGCAAATCCTGGTGAATTGCGCGGGTCGCACGAAGAAAATGGCCACGCTGGAATTTCCGGAATCCGACTGGGCTGCGATTCTGGAGACCAATTTGACGGGGACTTTGCGCGCTTGCCAGGTGTTTGGCCGGCACATGATCGAGAAGCGCTATGGGAGAATCATCAACATCGCTTCGCTTTCTTCATTCGTGGCGCTCTACCAAGTTGCTGCATACAGCGCCAGCAAGGCGGCGGTGGCATCGCTCACTAAATCGCTTGCGGTCGAGTGGGCGAAGTCGGGAGTTTGTGTAAACGCAATTGCTCCGGGCGTGTTTCGAACGGACTTGAACGCCGCATTGCTCGATGGAACCGAGCGCGGGAAAGAGTTCAAGATGCGCACGCCGATGGGAAGATTTGGAAATATCGAAGAACTGGCCGGCGCGGCGGTGTTTCTGGCGTCGGATGCGGCGAGTTTTGTGACCGGGCACGTGCTGGCGGTGGACGGCGGATTCCTGGCTAGCGGCGTGAATCAGTAGGCCGGAGTTCCGGTGCGATTCGAACGCTATATCGAATGCTAAATCACGCACCATGCTTGGCAGTGGTGTTCGATGAGGCTAGCTGCGCTCGCGCTTGTTTTATGATGGCAAGAAACTTTCGAGCAGTCTCAACGATGATTTCCGGCTTGTTTGACTTTAGCGCTTCGGCTTGAACCAGTTCACCGCCAATACCCAGGGCAACTGCGCCGGCTTCGATGAATTCCGTGGCGGTATTGAGATTTACGCCGCCAGTGGGGACGAGCGGTATTTGCGGGAACGGCCCTTTCAAGGCTTTGATGTATTTTGCGCCGCCGACATTTCCGCAAGGAAACACTTTGACGATATCCGAACCAGCGTCCCACGCGGTGATAACTTCCGTGGGTGTGAGTGCACCGGCCATCATCAACTTCCCTTCTCGCGCGGCAAGTTCGATCGTTTGAACATTAAGCCCAGGGCTAACAAGAAATTGTGCGCCGGCATCGAGACAGCGGCGAGCGGCTTCTGGATTGAGGACGGTTCCTGCGCCGACGAGAAAGTCCGACGATCCGCTCTTGGCGAGTTCGCGGATGACGTCGACCGCGCCGGGCACAGTCATGGTGATTTCCACGATGGGGATGCCACCTTCGCAGACGGCATCAGCAGCGATACGCGCCTCGCGCGGAGAAGATGCACGCACCACGGGAATGATGCCGATTTCGATGATTCGGTCGCGGATTTGTTGTTTGTCCATTTGCGATTTTTCCTGGGCTGCCGATTTAGCGCGCGATGCGTGCGCCCACACCCTTCATCACTTGCAGCACTTCCGGTAGCGTGGCCATGGAGGTGTCACCGGGCGTGGTCATGGCGAGTGCGCCGTGGGCAGCACCGCAATCTACCGACCACTGCGGATCTTCGCCGGCGAGGAAACCGTAAATCAGGCCGGAAGCGAAGGAGTCGCCGCCACCGACGCGATCGAAGATCTCAAGATTCTCGCGATTTTTTGCCTGAAAGAAATTGCCATCGCAATAGCAGATCGCGCCCCAATCATTCAACGTCGCGGTTTTCGCTTTTCTTAGGGTGGTGGCGACGACCTTGAATGGATAATCTTTCACAACCTTGGCAATCATTTGCTTGAAGCTCTCGACTTCGAAAGTGGAATGATGCTCGTCCATTCCAGGCACTTCGTAGCCTAGCGCGGCGGAGAAATCTTCTTCGTTGCCGATCATGACGTCCACGTGCGGGGCGATGCGGCGATTTACTTCCTGCGCCTGTTTTTTTCCGCCGTGAGATTTCCAGAGTGAAGCGCGGTAGTTCAGGTCATAGGAAACAATTGTGCCGTGGCGCTTTGCGGATTGCATGGCTTCGAGAGTGACCTCGGGAGTCGTTGGCGAAAGCGCGCAGAAGATGCCGCCGGTATGAAACCAGCGCGCACCTTGTTTTCCGAAAATATGATCCCAATCGATGTCGCCGGGCTTTAGCTGGGATACGGCGGTGTGGCCGCGGTCGTAACTACCAAGGGCTGCGCGCGCGCCGAAACCGCGTTCGGTGAAATTCAGGCCATTGCGCGCGGCGCTGCCTACGCCATCGTGCTCGACCCAACGCACCAGTGACTGATCTACGCCGCCCTGGTAGATCAGATCTTGAAGAAGGCGTCCGACGGGATCATCGGTGAACGCAGTGACGACGGCGGTGTCCAGGCCGAAGCAACGCTTGAGACCGCGGGCGACGTTGTATTCGCCGCCGCCTTCGCAGACTTCGAAGGAGCGCGCGGTGGCGATGCGGCGGTCGCCGGGATCAAAACGCACCATTACCTCGCCCAAGCTCACTTGGTCCCAGCGGCAGTCTTTCTTTGGCTTGATGGTCAACGCCATGCACTCACCTCGACAGCATGTTCACAACTAAAGTTGTGAGGGAATACAATCTCACGAACTGACAAAACTTTTCCAGTTTCGAAATCAAGTCTCTCCCCGAATGACAGCCGGTTCCATTTTGGGGACCAGCACGTGAATAAGAATGAGCGCCAGCAGGTACGCCGAACCAGCGATAAGGAAAGGAACTTTGTAGCTTCCCGTCCACTGGAGGACGTGGCCTACAATGGTGGCGATGAACAAGCCGCCGATCGCGCCTGCCATTCCGCCGATACCTACTACTGAGCTGACGGCGCGAGCGGGAAACATGTCCGATGTGATCGTATAAAGATTGGCTGAGAAACCCTGATGACAAGCGGCTGCGAGGCCTATTAGTAGCGCGGCGGACCAGGTGCTTTCCACGCGGTAAGCAAACACGATGGGTGTGACTGCGACGGCGCAACAGAGCATGGCGATTTTGCGGGAAACATTTACTGCGTTGCCGCGCTTGATCATTCGGGATGATAGCCATCCGGCCGCGACGCTGCCGACATCGGACATCAGATAAATAAGTACGATCGGGGCGCCGAGCCCGGTTAGCGAAAGCCCATGCTGCTTCTGCAGAAAACCGGGCACCCAGAAAAGATAAAACCACCAGACAGGATCGGTCAGAAATTTTCCAACGACGAACGCCCAAGTTTGGCGATACCCAAACAAAGTAGCCCATTTTATCTTTTGGGCCGTTTGGGCCGGATCGCTGCGAATATAGTCGAACTCGGCCTTGGACAAGTGCGGGTGCTCTTCCGGCTTGCGATAAAGCATGAGCCAAAATGCAAGCCAGACGAATCCGAGTGCGCCGATTCCGACAAAAGCGCCGCGCCAGCCCCAGCGTGCATTGATCCACGGCACGACCACTGGGGTGATCATGGCGCCGATGCTGGTACCAGCATTAAAAATCCCCGTGGACAAGGCGCGCTCTTTTTTTGGAAACCATTCGGCGACAGCCTTGATGCTAGCGGGAAAGACTGCGGCTTCTCCGAATCCGAGAGCGACGCGGGAGACCGCAAAACTCGTGAAGGAATTCCCCAGCGCGGTGGCCATCGAAGCGAGGCTCCAGAAAGCCATGGCGAGCGCATAACCCAACCGAGTGCCAAGCTTGTCGACTAAACGGCCCATCACGAGCATGCCCACGGCGTACGCAGCCTGGAAGAGCACTACGAGATTGCTGTAGTCAATTTCGTTCCAGCCGAACGTGTGCTGCAAAGTGACGTTCAGCACGCCAAGGACATTGCGGTCCATGTAATTCTTGGTGGTGCCGAAAAGAAGCAGCGAGCAAATGACCCAGCGGAAGTTGCCTATTGCAGAAGGAATCTTGGATGGCGTCGGTTCAGGGGCCGCGGTTTGCGCTCGCGATGCGACGGCGCTGGAAGTAGAAGTGGGTTGCGCTGGTTCCATAGGGCGATTCGAGCGCTGCTGTTCTGTGCGGCCGGCGTCTGGCCCGGATGCTCACTGACTATAAGAGTTGGCTTGCAGGAGAGTCAAACCGTAAAACTGAAGGTTGCATTGAGCAAAATTCACAAACTGAAGAGCACAAGTGCAGACATTTCGGAGAACGGTATGTTTGGATGAGCTTCACGGAGTCTCGTCTAACCTGCAGTGCACTCGACGTGCACTCGACGTCCACCAACTTCAGCTGTTTCTCGCCGTCTTGGAGTTGCCGAGCATGACGCGCGCGGCGGAAAAGACTCACCTATCCCCCGTGCAGGCCAGTCCATTTTTCGAAATTGGAACGGAACAAACGGGCTACGTCGCGCTGAATGTCCTGACGGCTGATGGCGCCACCGTCGTTGAGCATCAATTCATAGGAATTTGAAAGAATGGGCGCGAGGGTGCGGCGCGTGTTCCGCCACTTGTAAATGACCTGTTCGAGTACGCGGGCGTCGGAATGCTGGGGAATAAAACTGGTACCGAGTAGTTCAATCCGCTCGCGAGTGATTTCCTCAACAATCGAGGGGTTGTTCATGAACCACCAGCATCCGAAAGGCATCAGGTTATTAAATTTTCGCGCATAGACGCATAGCTCATGCTGATTCTCGCGGCTGAGCAGGCTCGCCAAGAATTTATTATCTGGAAAGGTGCGGCAAATATTTTCTACGGCGCGAAGGTTCGCCCTGCCAACCGCATCGCCGGCCAGGCGAAGCGCGGGATTAACTTGCCGCCGAACGCCGATCATCAGCGACATGGGCAGCCCGAATTCCCGGCAGGACGGGAGAATGGCTTCACCCAAGATTTTGCTGGTGATGCTGTCATCGGGATAAAAGAACTCGTCTGTCAGCGAAACCGCCATATACAGCGGCCGCATACGCGCACACCAATCCGCGAGAAAGCGACGAACTTCGGCGATCGATTTTCCTGACGCCTTCTCGTCAACTGCATAACCCTGGCTCGCCAATTTCTGCCAGTGGTTCGGCCAACCCCACAGAATCCGGTCCAGCCGCAGTACTGGGTGAAACTGAGAATGCTTCTGGCCGCCGTTTAGCCAGACCGGCTCTTCTTCAGGGTCCAGAGGATCGTTGGTCATCACAACGCTGCTGATGCCCGCGATTCGAAACACCCTGCGAATATGTTCATCGAGCGTTTGCGTTCTGAAAAACTCGCGTGCTTCTTTGAGGGCTGACGAACCGGTAGGCAGATCAAACGCCTGGAGAACCGCGACGATGCCGCGAGTGGCTTCTGAAATGGGACTGTTTTCAACGAACAGCGCGCGCCAGATGGCGTCGGCTCGCTCGGGTTTGGAGAGTTTCCAGTATTGCTCGGGCGTTGTGTCGGATGAACGGAAGAATTCCGCCTCGAGGTAGTGGTACGTGAGAAGTTCATCGATTCCCCAAAGGCCAATTTTTCCGAACGCGGGGGAAAACAGATGCGTGTGGATATCAATAAAAGGAGTCGCGGCCAGAACTTCTTCCACCGCGCTTCGAATCTGGTGGCGCGAGAGCGATTCGACAGGCAAGGCCTTGCCGTTCAGTTCCGATTGATTCTCCGATGTCGCTTCCATTTGCGGGCCTGCGCGGAGCGTTGCCGGTCCGTGCTCGTCCTTTCCTGGTGTCAACAGAGAGGGATCCCAAACCGCGCTGGAATCCGGCCGGTTGACGCTGGCATTTGCAGTGCGTAGGGTGAATTATGCGCTTACGCAGGAGCGTTGCAAAATATAGTGGCCGCTTGCCGAAGTGTCAAACCGAAAAAACTGATGATAAAATTCAGCGAGACTTAATGAACAACGCCCTCCGTCCACAATGTGCACCCCGCCATGATGTTTTTATTCAAAGATCTCATTGCGCCTTTCAGCGCGTGTCAAATCAGGCGCAATAGACGAATCCTTTAGTAACTTTCAATGCTGGAATCTTCCATCTTGGCTTACTATTGGCACGTTCGTTGGCCTCGGAAAACTGTGTGAGCAGCGGCGCACTTTCACTATTGGAGGATGTATGCCGTCATCGAAAGCATCCAGGCGAGACTTCCTGAAAATCACCGGCGCGGGTGTCGCGGGAACGGCGCTGAGCGTGACGGCGTCGAGCTATGCGGGAATCATGGGTGCAAATGATCGCGTCCGGGTGGGCATTTGCGGAGTGCGCGGCCGCGGCAACGATCACATTCGCGGCTTTTCGCATGTCCCGAACACAGAGCTTGCCGCACTCTGCGATGTGGACGAAAACGTATCGAACCAGCGTCTCGGGGAAATCGAGAAGATGGGATTGCCAAGGCCCAAAGCTTACGTTGATATTCGCAAACTGCTGGAAGACAAGGATATTGATGCCATCTCCATCGCGGCGCCGAATCATTGGCACTCGCTGATGGCCATCTGGGGTTGCCAGGCCGGGAAAGACGTCTATGTGGAAAAACCGTGCTCACACAATACATTTGAAGGGCGACAACTGGTTCGCGCGGTAAAAAAATACAACCGCATTTGCCAGCACGGAAGCCAGTGGCGATCCAACCCAGGCATGCTGGAAGCGATGAAGCATCTGAGTGACGGGACCATCGGCGACGTCTATATGGCCCGCGGGCTTTGCTACAAGTGGCGGCCATCCATCGGCTACGCGAAAGAAGAACCGGTGCCAGCCGGAGTTCACTATGACCTATGGACCGGGCCGGCACCATTGAAGCCGTTTACGAAGAATCGCTTTCACTACAACTGGCATTGGATCTGGGATACCGGTAACGGTGAGGTCGGCAACCAGGCCATACACGAAATTGACATTGCGCGTGCGGGATTGGGTGTGGGCTTCCCCACGTCGGTTTCCGCGATGGGCGGACACTTTATGTTTGAGGACGACCAGGAAACGCCAAACACTCTGAACGCCACATTCTCTTTCGATGCTCCCGATGGCAAACGCAAGATGATGGAGCTGGAAGTCCGCCACTGGATCACCAATCATGAGGCAGAGATTGGCACAGGCGCTTACGGCGCGAGCGGCGTGCCTCCCGCTGGACTGACCGCTAGCCCCAGCAAGAAACCCGCGGACAAACAACCCTCCTTAGGACCAAAGGACGCGAAGACAAACACTGTAGGCAATATTTTCTACGGATCGAATGGCTATCTCGCGGTCGACGGTTACGACGCTTACAAAACGTGGGTAACGGATGATGTCGTGCCAGGGCCATCGGGCAAGGCTTCTGGTGACCACTACGCGAACTTTATCGATTGCGTCCGCAGCCGGCGCGCAGAAGATATTCATTCGCCGATTGAGGAAGCTCACATCTCAACGACGCTCGTGCATCTGGCGAATGCTTCGTATCGTCTGGGGCGCACAATGCGCTTCGATTCCGCGCAGGAGACGGTGATTGGAGATGAGGAAGCGAATCGGATGCTGCGCGGCAGTTATCGCGCGCCTTTTGTTGTTTCGGAAACGATCTGAGCCGCAACTCGTTACTGGAGGACACCGCTAACCATGCGTATTTTGATTGCCGGTGCAGCACTCACTTTCGGCATTGTGGCCGTGTTTCTAACATCTTTTGTGCCTGCCGGTGCTCAACCAACTGAACGCGTCACCGTTGTGGTCAATGAACAAGCGCGGCGCGCGGACGTTTCCATCGACGGGCAGCCGTTCACTTCTTATATCTGGCCCACTACGCTCAAAAAACCTGTTCTCTACCCGCTGCGTACAGCTAAGGGCACGATTGTCACTCGCGGGTATCCACTCGAGCAGCGGCCCGGCGAACGCATTGATCATCCTCATCACGCCGGGCTGTGGTTCAACTATGAAAACGTCAATGGGATTGATTTTTGGAATAATTCCGACGCCATCAAACCGGAAAACGTGCCAAAGATGGGGACTATTCTTCATCGCTCCATCGTTTCCGCGAAAAGCGGGGCGCACCAGGGCGAGCTTAACGTTGAAACCGAGTGGGTCACGTTCGACAAGAAAGTTCTGCTTAAGGAACATACACAGTTTGTGTTTCGGGGTGGGTCTGGATTCCGCAGCGTGGACCGCATCACCACTCTGAGCGCACTCGATACAAAGGTTGATTTCAAGGATGAGAAGGACGGAATGTTGGGGCTTCGCGTGATTCGCGCGCTTGAAATCCCTTCGGACAAGCCCGAGGTCTACACCGACGCGAGCGGACGTCCTACCACCGTCGCCAAGCTGGATAATACCGGCGTCAACGGCACCTACCTTACCAGCGAAGGCAAAAAAGGCGATGCTGCTTGGGGAACGCGCGGGCGCTGGTGCAATCTCAGCGGTCTCGTTGGCGACGAGCCCGTTACCATCACCATTCTCGACCATCCGGCGAATCCCGGCTTTCCCACTTATTGGCATGCTCGCGGCTACGGGCTGTTCGCCGCCAACCCGCTGGGCCAAAAAGTTTTTAGCGAGGGCAAGCAAGAGTTGAATTTCTCCATAGCTCCCCATGCCAGCGCCACTTTTCGCTATCGCATCTTGATTTCTTCGGCGATCGCTACTCCTGAAACCACGGAAGCCGCCTACAAAGAGTTCGTCGCGGCGTATAATTGATTTCCAAAATCAAATGACCATTCACGTTGGCCTCATCGGGGGCGGCAACATTTCGGAAACGCATGCGCGGGCTGCGTGCGCAATTCCAGGCGTCGAAATCTCCGCGGTTTATGGGTCCAACGCCGAAAAAATCGCTCGCCTCTGTCGCGAACATGGCGGCACGCCGTATCAAGATTTCAATACCCTCTTGAAACATCGCCCAATGGATCTGGTGATCATTGGCAGCCCGTCCGGGCTGCATGCGGAGCATGGCATCGCAGCCGCTCGCCAAGGTCTGCACGTCCTCACGGAGAAACCCATCGAAATCAATACCGCGAGGACGGACGCGCTCATCGAGGCCGCAAAACAATGCAAAGTCCAGCTTGGCGTGATTTTTCAGGACCGTATGAAGCCGCACATCCGCCAACTCAAAAGCTGGGTAGATCAGGGGTTGCTCGGCAAAATCCTATTTGTGGATGCGCGTGTGAAGTGGTATCGCCCGCCCGAGTATTATGCGAGTTCGCGCTGGCGCGGCACGCGCGCGCTAGACGGCGGGGGCGCCTTGATCAATCAGGGCGTTCACACGGTTGACCTGCTCTTGTGGCTGATGGGCGATGTCGCGCGCGTGAAAGCGCACACTGCTACTTTGCTTCACAAAATCGAAGTGGAAGACACGGCCGCCGCCATCCTTGAATTTGCCAGCGGCGCTTTGGGTATTTTTCACGCTACGACCGCTGCGTATCCGGGCTACCCACGACGAGTCGAAATCACCGGCACTGAAGGCACCGTCATTTTAGAGCACGACCGCATCATCGCGGCCAATCTTCGAGATGCCACATCCGCCGCCATCGAACCCGCGGCTAACGATGAAAATCAAAGCGCGTCTTCTGCAACGGTCAATGATTTCAGGGGACACCAAGCCGTTATCGAAGATTTTGTACAAGCGATTCAGCAGAATCGCGCTCCGGCGTGCGACGGTTTCGAAGGACGCCGCAGCGTGGCCCTCATCGAAGCGATTTATGGCGCAGCAAACCGTCAGCCGGTTGGATAATCGAAAAAGCGCATCGGGTTAAGCGATGGATGGGCGGCGCTTGCCGATATTGGTGGCCTGTTCGAAAGCGTAGGCCATTTGCAGAACGCCCCAGTCGTCGTGGTGGCGACCGACGATCTGGACTCCGATGGGCAAGCCGCTCTCGGAAAATGCGCATGGAACGGAAATCGCGGGATTCCCTACCGTAGAGATGTAATACGCGGATTTCATCCAGGCGATGTAGCTTTCCATCTTCACGCCGGCGATTTCCGTGGGGTAGTGCAGGTTCACATCAAACGGCAGGACTTGGTTCACCGGCGCGATGAAGAACTCGTATTTTTCCATGAACTGCCGCACTCGCTGGTAAAGCGCGGTGCGCTTCACTTCCACTCTCGACAGGTACGGTCCGGTCAACTTGCGGCCTTCTTGCACGTGCCAGTGCACGTATTCGTTCAGCTTGTCGAAATTGGCTTCGAGCTTATCGCCAAACTCCGCTTCGACAGACCAATGACGCCATGCATTGAAACATTCATTGGCGTCTGTAAAATCGGGTTCGTCTTCTTCGACGATGCAGCCGAGGCTTTCGAATACTTTTCGCTGCGCTTGGACAGCGCTCTTCACTTCCGGTTCCCAAGGCAGACCCATGTCTTTAAACATGGCGACGCGCACGCCTTTGAAATTTCGGCCATCCAACGGCTGTGAAAATTGACTCCCTGACTGATCGATGGAAATCGGTGAGCGACGGTCAAAGCCGGCGAAAACGCTCAGGAAAAATGCGCAGTCAGCGACGTTGCGCGCGACCGGACCGGCAACACTGAGCGTGGCCCATCCGAGGCCGTTCGGAGGATTGGGGACACGGCCAGGAGACGTTCGCAGCCCGACGACATTGCAAAAATTGGGGGGATTACGCAGCGAGCCACCCATGTCGCTGCCATCGGCGAGGGGCACCATGCCGCAGGCGAGGGCTACCGAGCCGCCGCCAGTGCTGCCTCCGCAAGTCTTGGTCAAATCGTAGGGATTGTGAGTTGGACCGAAAACGGGATTGAACGTCTGTGAACCGAGGCCCCATTCGGGAACGTTGGTTTTTCCGATGACGATGGCACCAGCATTTTTTTCGCGCTCGACGACAAGGCAGTCGAAATTCGGCACGTCGTCCTTGTGGAGAGGAGAACCAAACGTAGTGCGTATGCCCTTCGTTGAGTGCAAATCTTTCACGCCCACGGGGAGCCCGTGCAGCGGGCCTTTAGAATTGCCCTTTGCAGCCGCTTCGTCCGCGGCGAAAGCTTGCGCCATCAATTGGTCTTCGGGGACGAGCGTGACAATCGCATTGACCTTGGGATTTACGCGAGCGATCTGCTTCAAGTGCGCTTGCATCACTTCGCGCGCGGAAAGTTTTTTCTGTCTGATTAATTCCGCCATTTGCCGCGCGGGCAGGAAGCAAATGTCCGCGTCCGATGTCGCCGCAGGGTCAACCGCCGGTGAAGTGCGCGTCAAAGAATCGTCACGCCTCGGATGGTCAAGGTGTGTGGCCGATGAAATGTGCGGAGCAATTGCCGCAGTGACCGCGGCGGTGGTACCGATTTTTAATGCTTCGCGTCGAGTGATTTTGTCAGACATGGAAACGCTTTATAGCCCAGGAGCTACCCGGCCGCCAGCATTTCTTTGGCGAGCGAGAGCGCTTGCTCCGTAAGCGCGCCATCATTCAATTTGCCCCGAGCGAAATCGCGGGTGCCTCCGCCCTTGCCGCTCATCTTTTCGAAAACCTGTTTAAGGAGTGCGTTCATATCTTTTCCGGCGGATGGATGTTGGGCAAAATGCAGGTTGCCACTCTCTGCGGCACCCAGAAGTGCAATCGCTCTTTCGGATTTTACAAATTGCGTGGCGAAGAAACCGAGGTAATCGGCTGGAACTCCCTCAAAGACGCGGGAAATGATGCGTATACCATTGGCTCCTGGCGGGGTGTTTTGTAGCGTAAGCGTGGCTTCGGCTTCCGCCAGCCGCTCTTGCAAGGCTCGGAGAGTTTTGAAGTTGGCGTCGCGTTCTGTTAGTGCGCGCGTGGCAACCGAAAGGACATCATCGGTGGCGCAACCCAGTTTTTCGGCGGTCTCGTGCAATAAATGAAAATCATGGCGCGCGAGGCGTTCGGCGCGGCCGCCACAGACAAATTCAACTCTCCAATCCTGGCGCACTTTTGTGCAGCGCCGCACCAAGACGACGCCGATCTGGCCGGTGCTCTTGACGTGTGTGCCACCGCACGGCTGCAAATCGGCGCCTTCGATTTCGATGGCGCGTAGGATGCCTTGTCGGTCCACTTCCTTTCGAACGCCGAGTTGCGCCAACTGCTCCGCGGTGCCATAGCGCACATTGACCGCGCGGTCCTCAAAGACAATTTTGTTTGCGGCGCGC
Organism: Candidatus Acidiferrum sp.; assembly: GCA_041482215.1. Taxonomy (GTDB): domain Bacteria; phylum Acidobacteriota; class Terriglobia; order Acidiferrales; family UBA7541; genus Acidiferrum. Next base: position 17,908 of record JBGPDI010000067.1, read on the forward strand.
TCGGCCCCTTCGAGGATTTCGGCGGACGGCTCGGGACCACGCAGATCAATCGTGCAGATTTCCGCCCCGAGATGAAAGGAAACCGTTGGCAGGCCGAAGCGCTCTTGAAACATGGCGGAAAGCAGATGCTGACCCGTGTGCTGCTGCATGTGGTCGAAGCGACGCGGCCAGTTGATGCAACCGTTCACATCCGGATCGGCGGGGTGGCGATCAACGACATGAATTATTTCGTCGCCCTCATCGCGCACGTCCAGCACGTTGGCATCGGCGATTTTTCCCAAATCGTTTGGCTGGCCCCCGGACGCGGGATAGAACGCAGAGCGGTCCAGGATCAGACTCCAGACTTTTCCCGTGATCCCCGATTTGGCGTCCGGCGGGAGCACTTCGCAATGCATCACCCGCGCGATGAATTCCGTTTCGAAAGCGTCGTCGTAATAGAGTCTGCGCGTGGTCATATCGCTACTCCGATGGCGCGGATTGCAGCGCGCGCTGCCAGGCTTCGGCGTATTTGTAACCGGTGCCAGTGTTGAATAGAACGACGGTTTCTTCAGGCTTGATCCAACCGGAGGCCGCGAGCTTTCTTGCTGCAATCACCGTTGCCGCGCCTTCGGGAGCGGCAAATATTCCTTCGAGCGAAGCGAGTTCCCTCCCGGCATGAAGCATCTCTTCATCGCTGACCGTCAACGCGGTGCCCTTCGTTTGGCGGAGCATGCTTAAGATCATCAAGTCGCCCAATGGCCCGGGGACGCGAAGGCCAGATGCGACCGTTGCGGCATTCTGGAAAAACTGGGCGGAATTCTGGTGAGCTTCCCAAGCGCGAACGATGGGCGCGCACCCTGCGGCTTGTACTGCCACCATCCGCGGTCGTTCCGCACCGATCCAGCCCATCTCCTGCATTTCATCGAAGGCTTTGCACATGCCGATCAAGCCGACGCCGCCGCCTGTGGGATACAGAATTACATGCGGCAGTTTTCCGGCAAACTGCTCCCACAATTCGTAACCCATGGTCTTCTTGCCTTCCACGCGGTAGGGCTCTTTGAGAGTAGAAACGTCGTACCAACCCTCGCGGTCCTTGTGCTCGGCGACATATTTGCCGCAATCGGAAATCAGTCCGTTCAACTTGACGACCTTCGCTCCAAACGCCTGGCACTCCATGACATTGGCTACCGGCGTATCCGCGGGCATTACGATGACAGAGGGGAGGCCCGCCGCAGCCGCATAGGCTGCCAGAGCTCCTCCAGCATTGCCCGCTGTAGGCGCCGCCAACGCCTTTGCGCCGAGCTGCTTGGCGCGCGAGACCGCAGCAGTCATTCCGCGCGCCTTGAACGAGCCTGTTGGATTCAACCCTTCGTCCTTGATGTAGAGTTGCGTCAGTCCCATGGAAGCGCCCAACCGCTCGGCATGGACCAGGGCCGTCATTCCTTCGCCGAGCGAGACCGGAGGATCGTTTGGCAATACTTCCGCGTAGCGCCAGAGCGTGCGTGGCCGCGATTTCAAGTTTTCAAGTGTTAGAGTCGCCGCGGCGCGCCGCAAGTCGTAGCGCGCGAGCAGCGGCTTTCCGCATGTGCACAGATGCTGCTCAACGTGCGCATCGTACTTCTTCCCGCAGGCAGAGCATTCCAGTTCAAGGACATTCAAAGGCTTATTCATGACCGTGGAAGTCTAGCACAGGCCTTTTTGGCTATTCTTTGGGCTACCTGGCCGCTTGGCCAGCCGAAAGCGCATCCCATTTCACGGTACAATTGGGGGGATGGCTGTGCGACTCATTGCGCTGGATATTGACGGCACACTGCTGAATAGCCGCTGGCAGCTTCCTGAGGCCAACCGCGCGGCAATCGCCGAAGCTACGCGCCGTGGCATTGAGGTGGCGCTGGTCACTGGCAGGCGCTACGACTTCGCCATGCCCGTAGCGCGCCAGATGGATTCCCCGCTCACCATGATTGTGAACAACGGTGCTTTGATCCGTTCGAACGACGGGCGAACGCATCTGCGGCATTTGCTTCCGAAGAGCACGGCGGCGCAGGTCCTCGAGCTGACGAAGCCATGGCGCGAAGGCGCTGCGGTAATTTTTGACCGGCAGATGGAGAACCAGCTCATGCTGGAAGTTCTGGACCCGGACGATTCGCTGCGGTACGCCTACTACTCGCGGAACAAGGAATTCATCGGAATGGCGAAACCGTTGGAAAGCTGCCTTACGGAAGATCCCATTCAAGTAATGCTTTCGGATAAGGTCGAGCCGATGCGGCAGGCGGAGGCCGCACTGCGCGGCGCAGGATTCGTGGATGAATTCGCTCTCGCAGTGACGTGCTATGAGAAAAAAGATTTCGCGATGATTGATGTGATCAATCCGGCGTGTTCGAAAGGATCGTCGCTGGCGGAATGGGCAGCCCTGCGCGGATTTGCGCGCGAAGAAGTAATGGCCATTGGAGACAACCACAACGACCTGGAAATGCTTTCGTTCGCAGGAATCCCGGTAGTGATGGGAAATAGCGTGGCGGCTTTGAAGATGCACGGCTGGCATGAAACCGGGACAAACGATGAGAACGGTGTAGCTTCGGCGATTGCACATTTCGCGCTGCGGGAGGCTGGGTCTTGCGCGTGAGGCATACCACGCTCGCGTTTTCACTTGCTCTCTTGCTAGCGCCAGCGCTGCGCGCGGAGTACGTAGTGCTCCGAAGCGGCCAGCGCCTGACGGTAACAGGCTATCAGCTTCAGGGCAACAAGTACCGCTTGCAAATGGCAGGAGGCTCGGTGGAAGTCGCCGCAGTGGACGTGGTGACGATCGAGCCGGAAGATGTTTTTGCGGCGCTACCTGCGGCCCCGGTGGTAAAACCGCCCTATCGTGAATTCGTCGAAGGGGCAGCGGCGCGCTACGGTGTGGATCCCGACCTAATCACCAGTGTGATTGCCGTGGAATCAAACTTCGATCCCAAAGCCTCATCGCGAAAAAATGCGCGCGGACTCATGCAACTCTTGCCGGAAACAGCAGAGCGTTTGGGAGTGAAGAATATTTACGACCCGCAAGAGAATATTGATGCCGGCACTCGCTACCTGCGCGAATTGCTGCAGCGATACAACAACGACATCGTGCTAGCGCTTGCAGCCTACAATGCCGGGCCCGAACGCGTGCAACAATACGGCCGCGTCCCGCCGTTTGCCGAAACGATTTCGTATGTGCGTCGCGTAAAGCGCGGCTACGACAAAAGTAAATCCAAATCTTCCTCGAAAACATCAGCAAAAACTGGTTCAATTGCTTCGGTTTCCCCACTTCCAACGAGCCCATCTCAATAATTAGAAGTGCTAAGGCTGAGGCTGAGGCTGAGGCTGCTGCGGTGGCTGTGGAGTCGGCGCCGGGTTCTGCTGCGGATTGATTGGATTCTGCGCTGGCTGCTGGCCGAATGGAGATTGACCAGCAGGCTGGCCCAGCCCTGTTCCCGTTTGCATGCCCGGTTGTCCCCCGACGACTGTGTCTTTCGAGGGATCCCAGATAAATTCGAAGAGTCGATAATTCTTCGCCTTGTCATAAACCATGATGGATGACTTGTTGATTTTGCCGCCGACCCCGATGATGTTGCCACCCATAATGGTGGGAGTATCGCCGGAAGGGATGGGTTGCTGAGCGGATCCTGAGCCGCTTTGATCGGTTGCCGCGGGTGTACCGCTGGCAGCCGGTTGATTTGTGCCTGGCGTTGCTCCAGCTGTCTGCGTTTCCGCAGTTCCCTGCGGACCAGAGAGTGCTCCAGACTGGCCGAGTCCCCCGGGCTGCGTCGAACCTCCGAGCCCGCCTAAGGCGCTTGCCGGAGTGCCAATGGCGCCGGCTTGCGGAAGCTGCAGATTCTGTTGCGGTGGCTTCAGGCTGCCAATCAATTGGCCCGCGGCACCAACGTAAATCAGCCGCCAAGTGCCATCTTCCTTGTTCATCGGATCTTTGTAAGCCTGACGCATAAAACGGATCGTGCCAATCTTTGGCTTTGTGAGATCGTCGATCGAAGTGGGAAAGCGGCCCAGCTTGCGGTAATAAAGTTTCACGCCGCGGGTGTACTGCTTCCCGCGCCAGATCATTTCCTTTTCCTTTTCACGCTTGCCTTCGGTCAGGATGTTCGGCGCGACGCTCATCGTGGAAATCAGCAAAACGGTCACAAGGAAAACGACCAGCAACAGCGCGTAGCCACGCTCGCCGCAATTCCCTGCCGTTCGTGGACGTGCAAACTTCATGCTGATGGCGGGGCTCCTTGATCCTCAAGAGGTGCGGTGCCGCGGAGCCCGGAGGAGAGCTCCTCGTATTCAATACTTGTGTTCCCAATCTTGAGAATGCGAAAACGATTCATCAGTACTTCGCCCTCGGAGACGACAAAAACGTCTTCGCCGTCCGTAAAAAAAGCACGACGAGAGCTGCCATTGGGAACGGTGCCATAGCCGAAAAACTTCACAGGAAGCGGACTCACTACGGGAGCGGGTGGTGTCGGAGGAGCTACGGGAACAATAGGATGCTTAGGATCATTCGGCTTCGGACCTGGAGGGACGGGCGGAGGAGGCGCGACGGCGCTGAAAATATTGCGGCCGGTGCTTTTGTATTCCGTCTCGCGAGCTCTTTTTTCCCGGTCGGTATGAAGCTGAGGATTGTCCACGGAGAGCAACTGATAGTTTTGCGCCGCGGAGTTGGCATCCGCAGTTACAACCGGTTTGTCGTGGACAAAATAGTAATACCAGATACCGCCTGCGATCAGGAGGAGCACGATGAGCACTACCAATTGTTTCTGCTGCTTCATGAGGCGGTCCGGAAATAAGTCTTGAGGTGCAGAGTAACCTTGATCAGATTGGCGGAGGCCTGATTCACATTTTCTGAACCGGCGGCCAACGACTCCACCGCGTAAAGATTCGGGGAACGCTGTAAGGCATTCAAAAATGTGACGATGCTTCGATAGTCTCCGCTGACGGTGGCATCCACATCCACTTCCGTCATCCCGCGGTCTGCAATCAGAGTCTGTTTGTAAGAGCGGTCGTCCAGGCGGATTCCGGACTTCCCGGCCATGCCATCGATCTCGGACTTGACCGCGGAATAGCCTGAGCTTGCGGGGAAGAGAGACTGTTCGAAGTGATCGCAGTCCTTTTGGATGGCTGGAATGCTATCGCGAATATCCTGAGCCCGCTTGATATCCGCCCGCAGGAGATCGCGCTGCTTTGATTCCAAACGAAACTGCTCTTCCGGGGCGTGCGGAGAGGAAGAAAGCTGCCAACTATAGGCGGCAAGACCGATATCCGCGGCGACGAGGAGAATCACTCCGCCGAGAATCAATCGCTTCCGCGTTGTAAAGTCCCGTGGCATCAAATCCTCGAATAAACCGCAGTCAAATCCACGACCTTTTGGTCGCCGGCCTGGGCTCCGCTTCCACTCGGAACATGATCACCCGCGACACGGATATCCGTAAATTGTTTGGATTCCTCAAGAGCACGCAGGAATTTCAGCACTGCTTCGTCATTGGTGGCGCCAACGCTCAACTTTACCTCGACGTGCCCGCCAGTCTGCTTCGGCTCGATACTGATTACCCGAACGCCGCCTGGCAGGATGTGCTCCAGGTCCATGAACATCAGGGTCCAGTTGAAGCTGCGCGCATCAATAACCGTGTTTATGAAAGCAGCGCGGTCATGCAAATCGGCGATTTCCTTCTGATGGAAATAACGGTCAAGGTCACTGCGTTGGGTTTCCAGTTTGGCCATTTCCCGGCGCGTCTTTTACGTGCGAGCGCGAAGTTCGGCGTCCACTTTGCGGGCATTGTAGACATGCCATCCCAAACCCAGAAACACCAGGCCTGCGATAACCGCAGTAAGGCCAGCGCCCGCCAGAAACCGGCGGTGCGTCTCCAGCACCCTGGTTGCAACGTTTAACCGAACTCGCATGCCTTCTTTTTCCTCAATCCTTCAAAACCGATTCTAGCCCTGCTGCAGCGCCCAACCAATTAACCCTTCCAATTCGCGATCCGCCAACGGACGGACATCGTCTTTGATGCGTCCATCGGAAACCGCGGAGTGCAATAACGAGCGCACCTCGCAATGAAATTCTTCCTCAAGAGGCCGGATAAACTCAGGGAGACGAGAACCCAGCCCGGCGACGCGCACCGATTGAATGGATTCCAGCCAAGTGTCCTGGTAATACGCAGCCACCGGAAAGATTTCTTCCAGAAGCATCTGCGGGGTCAAGTTCAAGCCGTGGGCGGGAAGATCCGTGCAGCGATAGCCGCACAAGACGCCGCGGCGAACGATTGCCGTGGTCAGAGTGGAACCCGATACACGCGCGAGTAGCGTCGGCTTCTCATCTTCGAGGAGCGAGATGGCAGCGAGCGAGGAACTCAGCACCACGCCAGGATGGAGACCCACGCCTTCCACCAGAGATTCGTATTCTCGAATAATGCGCAGCCGGGCAAGCGCGGTAACAACGTCAATGCCGGATTCGCGCGGGGCCTGGCGCATGTAGGAGATCAGCGTCTCATCTGCTTCGAACGGCACGCTTTTCTTTAGCTTCCATCGCAACATCGGCACGGCTTCGTCCTTCGAGCGCGGAAAATCCTCAAAGTGCTGCACGAATACGCGAATGACCGTGTCGGGAAGGATCAAAGCAACGTCTTCATCCCGCGCGCGCAAGCGCTCGCAGGCTGTGGCAACCGCGGCTTTCACGGCTGCAGTGTTCACGATGTTGGCTTCAACGGCGGACGGAACAATCGCTCCCACAGGCAACGCTTCAACTGCAAACCCGTCCAGCGAACCGGTGCGGCTCCAGCGGGCAGCAGCCACGCGCTCCGGCGCCACCTCAATCGCCACGGAGGCATACGGCATGGCGTCCAGCCAGAGCGCAATTCGGCGCACCCATTCGAATTGGTAGATTCCCTGGCGAAATGCCGCAGTGCTACTCAACGAAAGTCACCTTGTTAATTTCTTTCATGCTGGTGATGCCGGCGCGAATTTTGGCCAAACCGCTTTCGCGCAGAGTGAGCATGCCCTCTTCACGCGCAATGCGCTTAATCTCTGAAGTCGGACGGCGATCCACGATCATTTCGCGAATGCGATCCGTCAGGTCGAGCAATTCGCAAATCGCGGTGCGGCCATGATACCCCGTGCCCGAGCATTCCAGGCAACCTGCGCCCTCGGCAAACGTGACGTTCGCCCAGACAGCAGGATCGAGGCCCGCTTCTTTCAATTCCTCAACAGAATATTTCTTGGGCTTCTTGCAATTCGTGCAGATTACGCGAACCAGCCGCTGCGCCATGATGCAATTCAGCGCGGAAACGAAATTGTAAGGCTCAACGCCCATGTTAATAAAGCGGCCTATAACGTCCGTCACGTTGTTGGCGTGAACCGTGGTGAAAACCAAGTGGCCGGTGAGCGCCGACTGAATGGCGATCTGCGCGGTTTCCTGGTCGCGGATTTCGCCAACCATGATCTTGTCGGGATCGTGGCGCAAAATGGAGCGCAACCCTCGAGCGAAGGTGAGGCCTTTCTTCTCATTCACCGGAATCTGCGTGATGCCGCGGAGCTGATATTCCACCGGATCTTCAATGGTGACGATTTTGTCTTCGTCGGTCTTGATCTCGTTGATGGCGGCGTAGAGCGTGGTGGTCTTGCCGGAGCCGGTGGGTCCAGTGACCAGCACCATGCCATAGGGCTCGCGAATGTAGCGACGGAATCGGCGGGTTTCTTCTTCCGAGAAACCTACAACGTCCAGAGTGAGGCTTGAAAATTTCTCCGAAAGTGTTTCTTTGTCGAGGACGCGAAGCACGGCGTCTTCGCCGTGGCTGGCGGGCATGATCGAAACGCGCAAATCAATGAAGCGTCCCTTGTATTTCACGCGGAAACGGCCGTCCTGGGGAACGCGGCGTTCCGCAATGTCCAAATCGCTGAGCACTTTAATCCGCGAGAGCACCGTGGAATGCCATTCCTTGGCGATGGGCTGCATGGCGTGCTGCAGTACACCGTCAATGCGGTACTTGACGGCGACTTCAGAGTCGCGCGCTTCGATGTGGATGTCACTGGCGCGCCGTTCCAGCGCGGTAAAAATAATCGTTTCGACGAGGCGCACCACCGGGCTGGCGGTGCTGTCGCGCGTCAGACGGTCGCCGGATATCGTCTCTTCGCTTTCCTCTTCGTCCTTGGAAGTCTGAAGCGTGAATGCTTCGGTAGCTTGCTCCAGCACGCGCTGCGATTGCTCGGTGCGCTTGAGGATGTCGCCGATTTGGCGGGCGGTAGCGACGCGGATCAGCAGTTTTTTGCCGAGCAGGAGCGGCAATTCATCGCTCATCTGCACTTGGCCGGGGTCGGCAGCCGCGATGGCCAGAACATTGTTCTGCAATTCCAGCGGCACGAAGTTGTAGCGGAACATCAGATCCGCGGGGATCGTGCGAAACAATTCCGCATCAATGCGCTGCTCCCGCAGATCAATGAACGCGAAGCGGTAGCGTTCCGCAAGTTTGCGAGCAATCTCACGTTCGTTTTGTTCGTCACCGTCGCCGGGCAGTCCTGGGACGGGAGGAAGATGTTCCGTAGTAGCCATGAGTCCTTACTTTGTCGCCCCCATCATGGAGAAAGAGAAGATGGGCAGGTACAAGGAAATCAGAATAAATGCCACCAGCAATCCCATAAAGATCAAAAGTATCGGCTCGATGAGCGAAACCATCGCCGACAACCGCAAATTTACTTCCTCTTCGTAAAACTCCGCCACGCTGTTCAGCATGGGAGAAAGTGCGCCGCTCGATTCGCCGACTTCAATCATGTCCAGCGCGAGCTCGGGCATGACGCCCTTGGAAGCCAAGGCGGAGTGCAGGGATTCGCCTTCGCGCACCATTTGCGTGGCTTGGCCGACCGTCGCGCGCAGCAACTTACTGGTAATGGCATCGCTGGCTGTTTGCAACCCAGCCACCAGAGGCGTGCCGCCCGTCAGCAGCGTCGAAAGCGTGCGCGAGAATTGTGCCACTTGAAATTTCAGCAGCGTGTCACCGATTACCGGCAGGCGGAATTTGAATCGATCGAATGCCGTCCCGCCTTCTTCCGATCGCGACCACAGAAACACGCCCACGGCAGCCAAAGCCATCAGCACCACGATTCCCAACACCGCGAAGCGATAGTCCACCGTCAAAGCGATCAACAAACGTGTGGGCGTCGGAAGTTCCACGTTTAAATCGCGATAGAGAAGGGCAAACTTTGGTATGACCGCGGTAACTAGATAGGTCACGATAACGATCGCAACGGTGATCAACAGAGCGGGGTAAACCAGCGTCGCAAGTATCTTTTTGCGAACGCCCGTGCTGACCCGCTGATAAGCGATGTAATAGTCGAGAACCCCTGGTAAGTTTCCGCTCTTCTCTCCCGCAAGAATGGCCGTTGAATAGACTTTGGAAAACACGCCTGCTTCCGTGACTGCCTCGGAAAGCGACTTCCCTTCCCGAACCCGGTCGCGAATCTGAGTGATCACCGGGCGCAACTTGGGAGACGAGGCGCGGGTCGCAAGCAGATCTAGCGATTTCAAGATCGGCAAGCCCGCTTTGATTAGAGTATTGAACTGTTGATTGAGAATCAGGAATTCCGAGCCACCGACTTGCCGCCCGCTCTTCCGGCGAAGCAGATCCGCCAGACGTCCGCCGCGGGATTCCACGGAATAGACGTATAGGCCCCGATCCACGAGCTTCTGGCGTGCTTCATCCAGTGTACTCGCCGGCTCGACGTGGGAAAAGACGCGTCCGTCCGCGTCTGCCACTCGGCAGAGAAATTGCCCCATAGACCCTAAGTTTACCTCAACTAGATGATATGCGGGGCACGGCCGAGGGGTTGGCTGTGCCTCGCTGGAAAAGAGGCCGCAATGTCCAGTTTGCTAAGAGTGCGTCGGTGGCGTGCTGGCGGCCACGGCCAAGGCCGTTCCGTGGATGCTGCCGGCGCCATGGACGCCGAGAACGCGCCCACCGCCCTCTCTTCTGGTGATGACTTAAGAACGGACAAAAGACGCCTTGCTTGCGCACGGCTAGGACTTACGCGATGTTCACAGCCCCTGCCGCTGGCTGGTTTTCAAACGTTCGGTGTACACTTCGTTCGGGAAGACGACGAATCCATGAAACCACCATCGAACGTCAAGACGCCAGCGCAATACATCGCCTCACTCCCCGCCGATCGTGCGAAGACGATCGCGACGGTGCGCGCA
>JBGPDI010000068.1:0-27498 GCA_041482215.1 Candidatus Acidiferrum sp.
ACCAAGCTTGCCGATTTCAACCCTGTATCTCTTCGTTACGGCCTGCAAGAAGCTGCAAACTGCCTTCAATTGGACACATCAGCATGGTCCATGCCTGGGCGAAACTCCCATCCATGGTGCGACGCAGCATGCATTCAGGGCGTTGCGGACCATCTCTTCGGTAAGTTCGCTCATACGCGGGAGGTCCACGTAGGGCTTCACGCGTGGGTGGCGGAGGACGCGCAAGGCTCCCTGGGCAATGTTGACGGCTTGGTCGCCGATGCGCTCGAGATCGTTGTTGATGCGCGAAACGGCCAGCACGAAGCGGAGGTCAATGGCCATGAGCTGGTGCAGCGCGAGAAGCTGAACGACGCGATCGTCAATTTCCATCTGAAGCTCATTGATGGCGTCTTCTTCCGTGAGGACGCGCTTGGCGAGCTGCTCATCGGATTCCAGGACAGCATGAACGGCCTGATGGACGGCGCGCTCGGCAAGGCTGCCCATCCAGAGCAGGCGCTCTTTTAGTTCGTTCAGATCTTTTTCGAAGTGGCGTTCCATGCGCTCCTCAGTTCAAAACCTTTGCGATACTCGCCAGCGCCCAATCGATTCCAACGTCTACAGGCTTGCGCGACAAGAAAAGCGGCAGCGAGCTGCCGCACTCCAAACTCAGCCGAAGCGGCCGGTGATGTAGGCCTCCGTGCGCGGATCACCGGGCGTGGTGAAGAGTTGTGGCGTCGGGCTGAATTCGATGAGCTGGCCGGTCAGCAGGAATGCAGTAAAGTCGCTGACGCGGGCGGCTTGCTGCATGTTGTGGGTGACGATGGCGATGGTGCAGAGATCCTTCAACTGCACGAGCAGCTCTTCGATTTTGGCGGTGCTGATGGGGTCGAGCGCGGAGCACGGCTCGTCGAGGAGAAGCACTTCTGGTTCGACGGCGAGAGCGCGCGCGATGCACAAGCGCTGCTGCTGACCACCGGAAAGTTCGTATGCCGATTTGTGGAGGTGGTCTTTTACTTCATCCCAGAGCGCGGCGTGGCGCAGGCTTTTTTCAACGGCTTCGGAGATCGGCGTTTTCGAACCGTTGATTTTCAGGCCGTAGGCGACGTTGTCGAAAATGGATTTCGGAAAAGGATTGGGGCGTTGAAAGACCATGCCGACGCGGCGGCGGTGGGCAGTTACGTCCTGCTTGAGAATGTTCTGGCCATCGAGAAGAATTTCGCCCTCGAGGAGGGCGCCGCGCACGGTTTCATGCATGCGGTTGAGAGTGCGAAGCAGGGTGGATTTACCGCAACCGGATGGGCCGATGAGAGCGGTGACCTTGTTGGTGGCAATGCCCATGCTGACATCAAAGAGGGTTTGCTTGCTGCCGTAGTAAAAATTGACCTTGGAGATGGTCATGCGCATGGTGAGGGCCGCGGATGTTTCGCGGGTCGTTGCGCTAGCCACGATAGGTGGAATGTTCAGTGACACTGCTTGCCTCACAGAAGCGTGCATAGGTTAAGACCTCGGAACAGCAATGCCCCGGGAAAGAATCGCCCGGGCGACGATGTTAATTACAAGAATCAAGCCAAGCAAGACGAGGCCAGCGGCCCACGCCTGACGATGCCAATCATCGTACGGTGAGATAGCGTAATTGTAGATCATAGCCGGCAAGGAAGCCGTGGGTTGATTCCAGCCTTGACTCCAAAAGCGATTGCCAAAGGCGGTGAAAAGTAGCGGAGCGGTTTCGCCAGCAACGCGGGCGAAGGCCAGCAGAATGGCGGTAAGAATGCCACGATAAGCGGCGGGGACGATGACCGAAGCGATAGTTTTCCATTTGCTGGCACCGAGAGCCATGGAGGCTTCGCGCAGAGCCTTCGGGACGCCGCGAAGAAACTCTTCGGTACTGCGCAGGGTGATGGGAATCATCATGAGGCCGAGTGCAAATCCGCCAGCGAGTGTGGAGAAATGCTTGAAGGGCAGAACGGCAAGGCTGTAGGCAAACATGCCGATGACGATGGAAGGGACGCCGTTTAGCAAGTCCGCTGCATAACGCACGACAAATGCGGTGGTCCCGCCGCTGAATTCCGCGAGATAGATGGCGCCAAGAAATCCTATGGGAACACCGAACAGCGTAGCGAGCAAGAGCAACTTCCCGCTGCCAACGATGGCATTGGCCATGCCGCCACCGGTTTCGCCAACAGGCGCCGGTAACTTGGTAAAGAAGTTCCAACTGACAGATGTTCCGCCGTGATAGACGAGGTAGCCAAGGATGAGGAAAAGAACGGAAACAGAAACCAAGGCGCAAACACCAGTCATGGTCAGCATAAAGCCGCTCACAAATTTACGCCAACGGAGACGAGGGCTCATGCGTGCCCCATTCCCGCGCCACGCTGAGAGGTCGCCACCATCAGCAGGCGAGCGAGTCCGTTGAGAATGAAAGTCAGAATAAAGAGTACGAGTCCCAACTCGATGAGGGATTCATAATGGAGATTGCTGGTAGCTTCGGTGAGCTCGTTGGCGATGACCGCGGCGATGGAATAGCCGGGGGAAAAGAGAGAAGCGCTGATGAGGGCGGTATTGCCGATGACCATGGTGACGGCCATGGTTTCGCCGAGGGCGCGAGCAAGGGCGAGGAAAATCGAACCCATGATTCCGCCGCGAGCGAAGGGCACGACCACCTTCCAAGTGGCTTCCCAGCGTGTAGAACCGAGAGAAAGAGCAGCTTCGCGCTGGTCGCGCGGCACCGATAGCAGCACTTCACGCGAGACGGAAATAATATAGGGGATGACCATGATGGCGAGCACTATGCCGGCGGTCAGAAAGCCAATGCCATAGGCCGGGCCTCGAAAGATCGGAAGAAAACCAAGCGAGTTCTTCAGTGCAGGCTGAATGTATTGGCGCATCAAAGGAACGACGACAAAGACACCAAGAAGACCGTAGATTACGCTGGGGACGGCAGCAAGAAGATCAATGAAAAACTCCAGTGTGTCGGAAACTCTCGCGGGCGCCAGCTCCGCAAGAAAAATGGCTGCGCCAATTCCTAGAGGCACGGCGATGAACAGAGACACCGATGCGGTTACAAGCGTTCCGTAAATGAAAGGCAGTGCGCCGAACTGATCGAGGATGGGATCCCAAACGGAGGTGCGGAAGAAATTGAAGCCGAACTTATGGCGGGGTAGAACGGAACCTTGCCACAAGTCGAAAACAAGAAGCAAGGTGACGAGCACAACTGATGCAGCGAACAAAAACGTGACTAGCCGCGCGATTTCATCACCTTCACGCAGCCGCGAAAGAAATGAGCGCGAGCCCGCGACGGGGCCCGCGCTCGGAACGGTAGTAGTTGTGGTTGCCACGTTACTGGACGTTGTTCAAAGCCTTCAGTTCTTTTGCGACGACTTCCTTCGGAAGCTTTGCGTAAGACAGGGCTTCAGTGTAGTTCTGGCCGTCCGCAAGCATCCACTTAACGAAGCCTTTGATGGCGTCGCGCTTGGTAGCGTCTGAAAACTTGGCCGGGACGAGCAGCCAAGTGAAGCTGGACACTGGGTAGGCGGTCTTGCCGGGAGCATCCGTAATGGAAACACGGAAATCGTCCGGCATATTTTTTGCCGCGCTGGCTGCCGCAGCGGTGACACTTGCAAGATCTGCCTTGATGAAAGCGCCGGAAGAGTTCCTCACGCGACCATAAGGCATATTGTTCTGGATCACGTAAATCAACTCAACGTAACCAAAGGAATTGGGTGTTTGCTTAATCATGCCGGTCACTCCCTCGTTGCCCTTAGCGCCTAGACCAACTGGCCAATTGACCGATCCTCCCTTGCCAACCTTGGTTTTCCATTCCTCGCTGATTTTCGAGAGATAGTCGGTCCAAATGTAAGTTGTACCACTGCCCTCAGAGCGGTGCACCACGACGATGTCGTTCGCGGGAAGATTCACGCCTTTATTAGCGCCTGCAATAGCGGGATCGTTCCATTTCGTAATCTTGCCCAAGAAAATCCCCGCGAGCGCTTCTTGCGTGAAATTAAGTTCAGCAGAAACGCCGGGAATGTTGTAGGCCGGCACATCGGCGCCCAGCACGGTGGGAAAGTGCAGGATGCCGAATCCGTGTTTGTCCTGAAAAGCTTTCAGCTGTTCGTCATTCATGGGTCCGTCGGAAGCGCCAAAATCCACTGTGCCCTCGGTGATCTGCTTGATGCCACCGCCAGAGCCGATGGATTGATAGTTGATAGCCAAATTGGCGTTTTTCTTGTGGTACTCGTCAAACCATTTCGAATACATGGGGTAAGGAAACGTGGCGCCCGCACCGTTGATGGAAAGAGCGTTATCAGCCCACAAAACACCTGCGAGCGCGAAAGCTACCAAGAGCATTCCTGTGATTCGTTTCATGAGTAATCTCCGTCGAAGTAGTCAGTCTTTCCCGGGTGGTTGAGTATGCCGCGCGATTGTTACGACAGTGTTACAACTGGTTCACGGTTGGTTAAATCGGGGGCACGGATTAAACGAGATAAAGGCGCAATGTTCGATAGATGAGGGATTTAGGAGAATGCGACGCGCAGAGAATAAAAAAAGGCAGCTCCTCACGGAGCTGCCTTTTTTCCGTCCCCAGGGGAGGGACGGGCCGCCAATCGCCTGACCTGGATTACGGCAGGTAATAACGGAAAGAGGTCCAAACCATGTTGTCAACGGCCTTGGGTGAAATACCCCCAGCCCCGGCCGCAAGACCACCAGAACCAGACCAGCCGCTCTTCGTAAGATAAGAGTACTGGACGCCCCAGCGGAGGCCGCCCTTCGGACCCTGGTACATCTTGTGCCAGAAGCCGACAGTGCCTTCCTGGATCAGGCGAATGTCACCGGCGCAGGTGCCGCCAGCGGATGGGGTGAGTTGATTGGATGGTGGATTCTCCGTGCTGCAACCAGTGTTATTGGCAGCGATGTTGCCGTATCCGCCGATCTGATTGAGCCTGATGACCGTCGTCGTTGTGGCAGCTACGGCGGGAGTGGTGGCAGTAGCCGGAATGGCAGGCGTTTTTGTGATGGTAAGGGTATTGTAGCCCTGGTAACCAGCACGCCATGCGTATTCACCGCCGTAGTAAGCGTAGATGTCCCACTTCGGAGTGGGGTGGAATTCAATGCGTGCAAGACCATGCATCGTGCGAATCAGCGCTTGTGTGCCGTCTGGACGGAAAGTCAGATCAGCAAGCTGCGCCGAGCCGTAACGCCCGATACCGTCACCGGCTGTGCCCTTGATGCCGATGTCCATCTTTTTTGAGAAGGCTGGCACAAGTGCACTAACTCCGAAACCGCCGCCGGTACGAGAATCATTGAATGCACCGGCGGAGCTAGGAGTAAGGCTCACTTGATTCGGGCAGCTGAGCGTCGTCGGTGTAACTGGCGGAGCCGTGTCGGTGGCGTTGGTCCCAATTACGCCGCATGGATATACCCTGTTGCGGAATTCGCTGAGAATGCCAAATGCTTCATAGTGGCCCCAGCCAGGATCTGCAGTAGCCTTGATGATCATGTCTGGAGACTTGTTGACGGAGTAGCCAGTGGGGTCAAAGGCGTTCAAGAGGCCACCGCTTTGCCCCGGAGCATTGACGAAAGTGTTTCCGGTCGTGGCGACCGACGCAGTGCCAACGGTTGTGGTCGTAGCAAGGGAGAAGCCGCGACCGCCGATCGTCGACTGCGGACCTTCCACAGAGACGCCAAGTGCAAACTTTCCGCCAAAATCCTTGACGACACGGAAGGCGTACTGGCGCGCCCAAGTGAAGCCAACAACATAGTTCGGGTCGATCATCATTGGCAGATCTTCCTGCCGGTTCTGGATTCCCTTTTTGTTTTCTGTTGCCAGCGTCCACATCTGACCACCGGTGAAGGACAAACCATTTTCAAAAGCAGTTTGCGCCCAGATCTGCCGCTGACGGAAGACATAGCTGTTGGTCTGGCGGTCGTTGGAAGTGGTGCCGGCGCCAAGGAAATCCGCTTCGTAGTAGCCGGTGACCTTGGTGCTGCCGATCTTGGTATCCACCAGCATCGTGAGGCGAGACTGCCGGGCGGCGAAGTTGCTCTCGGTCATCTTGCTGAGAGCGTTTCCGGGATAAGGAATGTTGGTGAACGAAGTGTTGATGTCGGCGCTCTCAGCGTGGGTGCGCGTGACCGTTTCCGCCGCGATGAATCCGCCCGGCGTAATGTTGACACCCTTGTAATGAATTGTGGCAGGGCCTTCTTCCACGGCTTTCTTGGCCTCCGCTTGTTCGGTGGCCACAGTGGTCTTGAGGGCCGCGTTGCTGGCCTTCAGATCGCTGACAGAAGAATTAAGCGAAACGGCTGTGGCCTTCACTTCGGCGGTGGTGTTTACCGCCTCGGTGGCTTTGGTGCTCGCCTCGGCTGCGCGAGAGTTGGCCGCTGCCGCTGCCTCACGCGCCTCGTCAATTTGACGATCGCGCTTGGCAAGCTCTTCCTTCAGCATCTGAAGCTGCTCCTGTTGAGACTGGAGAGCCTGGCGAAGTTCTTCGAGCTGGGCCGCAATGGCTGCATCGGACTTGTCAGTCTTCGCGGCCACTTTGGGCTTCGCCGGTTGAGCCGCCTTGGCAGGTGGCGCATCGGCCTCTTTCGGTGTATCGGCTAAAGCGGTTCCGCAAACCAGGAACATCGATAGTGTAAGCGCTGCTAGTTTTTTCATTTCCTCTCTCTTTGGAGCTAAATTCGACCCGGTACCGAAAAGAATGCGTACCACCCCGCGCCAGAAGGTAAAGGCCCCGTTTTACAACTGCGTCAACTGAATGTGAATATCCTGTAACAATACTTGGGAATCCACGGGAAACCATTGACGCATCAGAGGTTGCGGACTTTTCGATAGATCAACAACAACAGACAAAGGCCGAGACAAGCCGAAAAAATGCTGGCCGGCAAACCTCTTGTCCATTGGCGTGTTGTGAGAAAAATCGAGTCATCTGCAATCCCCAGATGGGGAGCTTCCCCTCGGCACCGCGAGGAGGGACCTACTTCGGTGCCGAGATGGTATAGGCGAGGGTGATTTGGGTCAAGCGATATTGGTATTTGGCATCGGTGTCGGCGATGTCGGCTTCGGTTTTTTGGAGTTCAGCCTGACTGAATTCCACGATGGAGCCGAGACCGAGATTGTAACGTGATTGGGCGAGGTCAAAAGCCAGACTTGCTTGTTCGCGGAGTTGTTGGGTGACGGAGAGTCGTTCGTAGGCGCGGTTGGTGTCCTGCCAGGAGATGCGGACGTCGCGCGCGATATTGTTGCGAAGGTCAGTGAGTTTTTGACGATTGAGTTCGGTTTGAAGATCAGCAGCGGCGGCGCGTGCATTGTAGAGAGAACCGTTAAAGATGGGAATGTTGATGTTCACGCCCACGGCGCCGTACCAGTTGGGGATGTGGACATCGCGCACGGGAGCTTCGCCAACAACGCCAAGAGCGGTGACGGTGGGACGGCGCAGGTCATGTTCGGCACTGCCAAATTTTTGCGCTGCGGCAACCTCGTTCTGGAGCGCAGCAAGTTCGGGACGCTGCTGCAGAGCTTGCTGAATTAGTGGAAGAACATCGAGCACAGGGGCCGCGATTGCCACGGGCTCCTCGACCATTTGAAAATCCTGTTCGTCCGAATAGCCGAGAATCGCGGAAAGCGCGGCAAGTGAGGTTTGATAATTATTGCCAGCTTCGAGCATCAAGAGCTTTCCACGGGCGAGATCCACCCGGGTGAAACTCAAATCGAGTTCGGACTTCAGCTTGGCATCGGTGAGTGCCTTGATCTTGTCGACAAGGACTTGGCGGGAATCAACGGTTTGCTGCGCAACAGCCACCAGCGCTTTAGTTTCAAGCACATTGTAAAAAGCCTGGTCTACCGCAAGGATGATTTGAGCGGTGGTTGCGGCGGCATTTTGATCTTCGGCCTTGGCGTTGTATTCGGAGCTGGATAGAAGATTCGTCGAGCGGCCGAAATCCGTGATCAATTGGCCGACGGTGGCTCCGATTGCTGCGCGCGGGTAAAGAACCGGGTTGTTGAGGCCGCCAGCGGAAAGACGGCTTCCGGGATTCGAATCGACAGCGGTCACGCTGAGGTAAGCGTTAGGAAGCAAGGCCGAGCGTGCTTCGCGGACATACTGCCGCGCGACAAGAGCACGCAGTTTTCCAATTGTGATTTGGGGATTGTTCCTAAGAGCGAGGGCTTCGGCCTGAGCCAGTGTCAGAGTGCGGTTCGGCGATGGCGAGGATGGGGACGTACTCGGCGACTGTGCGAAGAGCGCCGAACTCGCCAAGGTGAGGAGAAAGAAAATTCGAATGAATGTTCGCATCATGCCTGCGCCTCCTGGGGATTTGTTTCCTTTTTGCGGTGAACGATCAGATAGGCAGCGGGAACTAGATAGACAGTCACGATGACGGAGACAAGCAGTCCACCAATGATCGCCCTCGCTAGCGGGGCGTATTGTTCGCTTCCTGGCTCGGTGCCAAGAGCCATGGGGATCAAGCCGAGAACGGTGGCGAGAGAAGTCATTAGGATGGGGCGAAGGCGCAAACGAGAGGCGGTGGAGACGGCTTCCTTCAATGGTTTGCCATCGTGATGAAGGTGGCGCGCAAACTCGACAATCAGGATGCTGTTCGAAACGACGATGCCTACCATCATCACAAGTCCCATCAGGGACATGACATTCAATGTCGTACCGGTGGCGAGAAGGAACAGCAGAACGCCAGCGAGGCCCGGCGGGATCGCTAGAAGAATGATGAACGGATCTTTCCAGGACGCGAATTGCGCCACTAGAATCAGATAGACCAACACGACGGAAAGAATCAGACCAATTCCAAAACTTTTGAAGGAAGCACGCATGCCCTGCACGGAGCCTCGTAGGGTTACGCGAACTCCCTCCGGAAGATTGGTGCCTCTGATGATTTTTTCGACCTGGCTGGTCAAGCGGCCGAGGTCTTCGCTTTTCGGCGACACGTAAACATCAATCACGCGAAATAACTGGTAGTGGTCCACTTCGGTGGGAGAAGGAATGCTGCTGACTTTCACGACGCTATCCAAGAAAGTGGGTTCGGTGCTTTTCACGCCGCGCAGGGGAATCTGCTTCAGGTCGCTCATGGTCTTGACCTGGTCTTCAGGATACTGGACAGCGAGCATGTAGGGGTTGCCGCTCTTCGGATCGATCCAGTAATTCGGGGCGATCATGCCGTTGGAAGTGAGGGCGGTGATGACGTTGTCCACGATTTCTTTTTGCGAGAGGCCGAGGAGGCTGGCCTTTCCGCGGTCTACATCGAGCTGCAAGGCGGGGTAGTCAATGTCCTGTGGGATGAGCACGTCGCTGACGTTGCTGAGCCCACGAACGGGTGCGGCGATTTTTGCGGCGGTGGCGTAGACACTGTTGAGATTGTTGCCGCTAACTTGAACGTCGATGGGCGCGGGCAAACCGAGATTGATCACCGCGTCGACAAGACCACCTGATTGAAAATACGTGCTGAGCTGCGGGAGTTGCTGGCTGAGCTGCTGGCGCACGCGCCGCATGTATTCGTAGCTGCCGACTTTGTGGCCCTCTTTGAGACTGACTTGCACGAAAGCGGTGTGCGACGCCGAGTTCGGTGTGTAAATCGCGGAAAAGTCCGTGGTGATGCCAATGTTCGAGACGATGATTTGGAGTTCGTTGGCGGGCACCACCTGATGGATTATCTCCTCGACTTGCTTCACATAATTTTCGGTGAGCTCGACGCGGGTTCCAGAGGGCGCTTTCAGATTAATCACGAACTGGCCCGGATCTGTTCTTGGAAAAAAAGAGACTCCAAGGAAGGGATAGAGAGAAAAACAAAGCAGCGAGACACCGACGAGACCAAGAACGGTATTGACTGGTTTCAACAGCGAGGTCGCCAGCGTGCGATCGTATTTCCCCAACATTCTTTCAAAGTAGGAATTGAATCCCTTGACGATCCACGTATGTGGTGATTTGGAATGCTCCCCTACTTCCTCATCGGCTTCATGTTTCTTGATGAGCTTGGCGCAATAGAGTGGAACGACGGTCATGGCAACGACGTAGGAGGCGAACAAAGAAAGGATTACGGCAGTGGCGAGAGCCATGAAGAGGAAACGGCTTACGCCGTAGAGAAATACCACGGGAAAGAAAACGATGGCGGTGGTGATTGTGGCAGCCAGTACAGCTAAAGCAACTTCCTGCCCGCCTTTCTCGGCGGCAACTTCGGGAGCTTCCCCCATCTCGAGGTGACGGAAAATGTTTTCGAGGACGATGACGGAGTTGTCGATTAGGCGCGAGAAGGCAAGCGCGAGACCGCCCAGGACCATGGTATTCACGGTGCCGCCGCCAGCGCTGATGGCCAGAAATGCGGCGAGCGCGGAGAGCGGAATGGACAGGAAGACCGCGAGGGTGGCACGCATGCTGCCGAGGAAAAGAAGAATCATCACGCCCGTAAGGATCAGACCGATGGAGCCCTCTCGAATAAGGTTGGAGATGGCCGTTTTTACAAACAGAGATTGGTCAAAGACGACGCGGGTGATGAGTTGTTTAGGAATGTCAACGAGATGTGGCAAAGCTTCCTTAATTCCGTCCACCACCGCGATGGTGTTGGTGTCTCCGCCCTGCTTCAGGATCGGGAGGTACACCGAGGCCTGGCCGTCGACACGCACAATGTTCGTTTGAATGGCGTTGGCGTCCACGGCTTTGCCGACGTCGCCTACGAGTACGGAAGATTGACCGACAGTTTTCAGCGGCATGCTGTTGATGAATTTGGCGGTGGGCGCCTGGCTGTTGGAGAACAAGTTGTAATCGATTGGCCCGATTTTGACGTCGCCTGCGGGAAGAATGAGATTGCTCTCGTTGACCGTGCGCACCACGTCCATGGGGCTCAACTGGTTTGCTTCCAATTTCAGAGGATCGACGTACACCATGATTTGGCGGTAACGACCGCCGAAAGGCTGTGGAACTGAGGCGCCAGGAACGTTGGCAATCTGGTTTCGCACGTTGTACTGGCCGATGTCGTGTAATTCAATTTCGTTCAGTCCTTGGCCTTTTAGGGTGATTAGACAGACGGGCAAACTGGAGGCATCGAACTTCAGCACAACGGGCGGCAGAGTGCCGGGGGGAAGGCGGCGGAGATCGGCCATTGCAAGATTCGAGACGGTGCTAAGGTCGGCGTCGGCATTGGTGCCGGGCTGAAAATAGATTTTGATGAGGCTCACGCCGGGAAGTGAACGAGACTCGATGTGATCCACGCCACTGGCCAGGGTGAAAAAACGTTCGAACGGATTGGTGATGTTGGTTTCGATTTGCTGAGGTGGCATGCCGGAATAAAACGTGGCTACCACGACGACGGGAATGTTGATGGGAGGAAAAAGGTCAACCGGCATACGCATTAGGGTTACGGTGCCGACGATGGTCACCACCAGGCAGGCGACGATGATGAAGTAGGGATATTTAATAGCGAAGCCGGACATTAGTTCTCTCCCGCCGCTTTGGAAGCGCCTGTGCCGACTTCCTTCGGCTGAATCTTTTGCCCGCTGCGGAACTGGCTGCGGTTGCCGATTACTACGCGATCCTTGTCCGTAAGGCCGGAGAGCACTTCCACGCGAACGCTGTCTTCGAGTCCCAGCTTTACGTGGCGTTCTTCGACAATGTTTTCCGGGTTGACGGCGAGCACCGTGGCGTCATCGCCGTTGCGCGTGACGGACTCGAGCGGAACGGTGAGTGCATCTTTCTTCTCGCGAAGAGAAAGCTGTGTTTCCGCGTACATGCCGGGAATCAGGTGGCCGTCGCGATTGTCAAAATCGATTTCCGTTTCCATGGTGCGGGTTTGCCGGTCGAGAGAATCCGCGAAGCGCGAAACCTTGCCGACAAAATCCTGACTCAGAGCTTGCACATACACTTTCACGGGATCGCCGAGATGAATTTGCGCGGCAACCGATTCGGGAATGGGCAGGACGAGACGCAGTTTTGAAATTTCAGCCAGGCGGACGACCGGAATGGATTGCGTGCTACTGGAAGTACCGGCGGCAATCAGCGCGCCGGTGTCGGCGTAACGCGCAGTAACCACTCCGGAGAAAGGCGCGACAATTCGGGAATAGTCGGAGAGGGCGCTGTACTGTTTTTGGTTAGCCTCGGCTACTTGTAGCTGTTGTTGCGCCGACGATAATGCCGCGCGCGAACTGGAAACCTGGGCTTCGAACTCCAGATCCTTGGCTTGTGAATCGTCAATTTCCTGCTGGGCGACCAAACCGGCGCGGGAGTCCGCGGCTTGTTTCAATCGCGCATAGGCGGAGTGAGCGGCGGCGTGCGCGGATTGCGAGCGCGCCAGATCCCCTTCGGCGCGACCGATTTCCTCCTGGGAGCGGCGTACGCCGGCATCCGCGCCAGCGAGCTGCGCGGCCATCTCGGGGATTTCCAGGACCGCGAGGGTCTGGCCTGCTTTCACGTGATCGCCAACGTCGACGTAGATTTTCTTGATGTAGCCGGCTACTTTGGCGTGAACATCCACGTCCTGAAACGGCTTGAATTCCCCGGCGATCGTGAGCGTTGTCCCGATGTTGCGGCGCTCGGCATGCGCGACAGCCGCGATCGTTTCCGCCGAAGGATTGAGTGCGTGATTTCGATCATCAGCTTCGCTGGGCGAACGCCCAAGCCAGCGCCAAAACAGCACGCCTGATCCAGCGATTAGAATCACGGCAATCCATAATTTTTTTGTGGCCATTTGTAGTTTCCAGGCAAGGTGAAAAGCCGCGCACGCATAGAGACATCGGCTGAAGACACCCGCAGAAGTCTTGCTCGATACAAAGAAAAAATAAGTTGACCCAATTAAGTGGCCGGCAGACTTTTCCTTAAGGGAAGAAAGGATGAACTACGAGACAGGTGGAGGACGGAACCACAAACTTTCGGAAAGCGTTAGTGGCTGAAAATCCAGAGGTTCGTGCTGAGAAACCCCAGTGACTACGGCTGACGGAGCGGCAGGCGCAACGGCTTCAAGAACGGCTTCTTCTGGAGCGAAAACTTTGGGCTGTACTTCCGTTACTCGGCTGCGGCGCAACTCAGAAGAAGCTACTGTTCCTCGATAGCTCAGAGGATGCTGCACCTTAAGAATGGGCGACGAGCCATAAATCGTAAAAAAGGGGTTGTGGAGAAAAAGTGTGGCGAGAAGAAAGCAAAGACACACGTGCCAGGGAATAAATCGTCTCTGCGAGCCGGGATGTTCGATCATATCCATTGTTCTACTTTTACGATAGTTAAGAATGTGGCTCGCGGTCAATAGGATGCTTGGAGGATGTGCCGCGTTCGTTCTGAAAAGGGAGGAGACGGGGACCGGAGCCAGGGGTGCGCCGGTCCCCGAGGTAGGACTTTAGGTGAAGATCAAGCGCTCCCAGTCTCGCAGTCGGGAGTCACGTCCGGATGAAGGACGTGTGAATTGTCCGTAACGACGGAATTCGTATCCGGAGTCTGGTCAGGGCGGACAGCGAGCGCACGGCCGTGGCGAACATCGAGACCACGAACCCAAAAGATGATGTCTTCGGCAATGTTGGTGGCGTGGTCGGCGATACGCTCGAGGTGGCGTGTGGCCAGAATGAATTGAAGGTTCGGGCCGACGAGCGTGGGTTCCTTCATCATGTGCTGGAGGAGCTGTTCGAAAATGCGATCGCGGTATTGATCTACGACATCATCGCTTTCGAGAACCTGAGTGGCCATTTCAACGTTGCGGAAAATAAGTGCGCCAAGACTTTTGCTGACCATGGCGCGCACGGCGGAGGCCATCGGGGCCAACTCTTCGGGAACTTGTGCACCCTGCATTTCGCGCAAGGAGATGACGCCTTGTGCAAGATTCACGGCGAGGTCACCGATGCGCTCGAGGTCATTGGTGATTTTCAGAGCGGCGACGATCAGGCGCATCTCATCGTCACTGAACGAGCCGCGGCGGAGCAGGCGGATGGCGTGCTCATCGATCACAATTTCCATTTCGTTGATGCGCGGCTCGAGAAGAAACACTTCGCCGGGGAGAGTCGAGGTTCGGGAGCTTTCCAGGCTGACGATGGCGTCCAACGCCCGGTTCATGGCTCCTTCGACAGTGCGCGCCATGGAAACGAGATAGTTGACGAGCGTGTCGTAAAGCACGACTTCGGTGAGTCCGGCGGTTGCTGCCATTGGTCCTCTTTCGGAGCAGAGGTCAGGAAGTCAGACCTTTGCTCGTAAGCCGAATTCTGCACTTGGAAGTGTTACAGCTCGTTCACATGAATGTGAAAATGCGGCAAAAGGCGAGAGTTAAGTGCGCAAACGGCTGTGTCTGGCGATGCGCCTTTTGATCTAACGGGAGGGGCGCAGAGTGGCGCGCTCGGGGTCAAAAAGGGGAACTGTGAAATAAAACTGTGAGCCTTGGCCGACTTCGCTTTCGACCCAGATACGGCCACCGTGTACTTCGACTAGATGTTTGGCGATGGCGAGTCCCAGACCGGTGCCGCCGACTTCGCGGGAACGCGCGACGTCCACACGGTAGAAACGTTCGAAGATGCGGGGCTGATCGGACTGCGGGATACCGATGCCGGTGTCGGAAACCGTGAAGGTGACTTCGCTGTCGTCCGAAGAGGCGCTGACCATGATCTGCCCGCCCGTTGGAGTGTATTGCATGGCGTTGTCGAGTAGGTTTTGCAGAACTTCGGCGAGACGGCGGCGGTCCGCAGCGATGTCCGGCACTCCCTGAGGCAGATTGACGGAAATTCGCAGATCCTTTTCAGCGGCGGGACGCTGGGTGGTTTCGATGCAACTTTCGACAAATTGGGAAACACTCAAGCGGCGAATCTCCAGCTCCAGACGGTCGGCATCCATTTTCGAGAGCTTGAGCAAGTCGTCGGTGAGCCGCGCGAGACGACGCGAATGCTCGAGAATAATTTCCAGGAAGCGCAGACGGTTTTGCGGGTCATCGATAGCGCCGGCGAGAAGGGTTTCCGCAAAACCCTGAATCGCTGTCAGCGGCGTTTTGAATTCGTGCGTAACGTTGGCAACAAAATCGCGGCGGACCCGCTCAAGCTTGCGAAGGTCGGTGATGTCATGCAGCACGATGACCGCGCCGGAAGTTTCGGCGGCGCTCACGGCTGCCACGGTGACCGCAAAGAAATGCTGGCGTAGGGTGCCGGTGACGATCTCGGCTTCGACGCGCGGCTGGCCTTTCAAGACTTCGCGAACGGCTTCGAGCAATTCCGTCTGCCGGACAATTTCAACCAATGCGCCACCCGATTGTGGCGGCACGTCGAGGTCCAGAATTTCCGCGAACCCTTGATTGGCGAAGAGCAGGCGTTCGGAAGCGTTCACGACGGCGACGCCTTCCACCATGCTTCCGAGAATGGCAGAGGAAAGATTGCGCTCCTCGGTGAGCGTTCGAATGGTGCGGTCGAGACGCGTGGCTGTCTGGTTCAGGGAAGATGCCAAAGCCTCAAGCGCATCGCCGCTGCGATCCGCTTCAATGGGACGAAAATCACCTTCGGCCACCCGCAGGGAAAACATCTGCAAGCGCTCCACGCGGCTAGAGAGGGACCGTGAGATCAACAACGAAGCAATTCCGGTGACCAGCAGCATGACTAGCGAAGCCAGCCAAAGCCGGCGGCGAAATCCGGCAAGTTCTTCGTCAACTGTTTGAAGCGGCAATGCAAAACGCAGAACCACCGGTGGCCCGCCGGCAGGGGTCAAGCGCACCGCGTAATACAAAAGATCTCGATTGATGGTTACGCTGTGACGAATGGATTGGCCGTCACCCTTTGCCAGCGCATCGTGAATTTCCGGGCGGCCGGCGTGGTTTTCCATCGTTTGCGCATCGGACTGCGAATCGGCAAGTACGCGCCCTTCGGAAGTGATTACCGTGACGCGGACGCTGCTGGCAGCCATTTGGGCAACCCATCCGTTGAGGCTTGCGGAATTTTCCGGATGATCTGGAAGCAGAGAAGACAGTTGCGGAGGATTAGCTATCGCGATGCGCGCGATGGCAGCGAGCTGTTCGAAACCGGTGCGTTCGTAATCGCTCCGCAGAGCGCGCTCGGCATAGAAATCGACGGGGAGCAAGACTGCAATGAGCAGCGCGAAAAAAGCAAAACCGAGTTTCCAAAAGAGGTTAAGCCGCACGGGTTTCGAACAAGTACCCCGCGCCCCGGACGGTCTTCAAATGGATGGGGTTTTCAGGATCGGATTCGATTTTTTCGCGCAGCCGGCGGACGTAGACGTCCACGCTGCGCGGCGTAACGAATCGATCCGTTCCCCAAACCGCATCGAGCAATTGATCTCGCGTGAAGACGCGGTTGGGACGCGAAGCAAGGTAATAGAGCAGCCGGAATTCGAGCGTGCTGAGCGGTACGGCCTTCCCGGAATGGCTCACGCGATAGGACGCCGGATCAATCGCCAGCTTGCCGATCTCAATGGTGCGCGGCGCATCGGAGGGCGGCTCGGCACGGCGGAGCAGCGCTTTGACGCGCGCGAGCAATTCGCGCGGGCTGAAGGGCTTGGTCACGTAATCGTCGGCGCCCATCTCCAGCCCGACAACCCGGTCGGCTTCTTCGCCGCGGGCGGTGAGCATAAGAATGGGCAGACGATTGAGCGAATCATCCCGGCGAATCTCCCGGCAGATTTCCAGGCCGGAAAGTTTCGGAAGCATGAGGTCGAGAAGCAGCAGATCGGGTGGCGTTTTTTTCAGCGTGCTCAGGCCGGTGCTGCCGTCATTGGCAGAACTGACCTGAAAGCCTTCGTTCGCGAGATTGTAACGGACGAGTTCGACGATATCGCGATCGTCTTCGATAATAAGAACGCGCTTCATTCGGGTAGATCGCATCGCTCGCCGGCTTGACGGCAGTCTATCGTACGGCGGCGAGTTTCGATAGGTATTGGAAGCATTTTGGTCATTCGGAGATTGACGAAACACGCCTAATTGTCGCAGGGACGCGTACCGGCTGGGTAACGCTGCGTTTACATTTATGTGAATGTAGTGTTAAAGCGAAAAGTCTAGTGATTGCTTGCAGTTGTGAATGCCAGCGCGAGAAGCGTCTTTTGCTCCATCTCATGAGCCTTGGCAGAGCCGGTAGCAGGGCTGGCGCTAGCGGAACGCTTAACGGAGCGGAAGTTGAGGTTCCTGGCTTTGGCAATGCGTTCGAATCGCGGCAAGACATAACCTGCCGCGCCCATGTTGCCCGGTTCTTCCTGCACCCACACGATCTCGCGCGCGTTGGGATGTTGGTCGAGGGCCGCGGCAATTTCGGTACGCGGCAACGGGTAGAGCTGGTCGAGAAAGAAAATGGCGGTGCTGGTGTCCTTGCGGCGGCGGCGTTCTGCGCGCAGTTCGTGGCCTACTTTGCCGCTGGCGATCAGGATGCGCTTGGCGTCCTGCACTTCGCGATCGGGAACGAGCGGCAGGAAGCGCGGCTGAGTGAAGTCTTCGATGTTTGAGCTGGCATCGGGGTGGCGCAGCATGCTTTTCGGAGTGAAAACGATGAGCGGCTTGCGCCACAAACGGCGCACCTGGCGGCGCAGCATATGGAAATACTGCGCGGCGGTCGATGGCTGGCAAATCTGAATGTTGTCTTCGGCGGCGAGCTGCATGAAGCGCTCGAGGCGTGCGCTGGAATGTTCGGGGCCCTGGCCTTCGTAGCCGTGCGGAAGAAGCAATACGATACCCGCGGGAAGATTCCATTTATCTTCGCCGGCGCTGATGAACTGGTCGATGATCACTTGCGCGCCGTTGGCAAAATCTCCGAACTGCGCTTCCCACAAGACAAGGGCTTCAGGATAGTCGCGGCTGAAGCCGTATTCGAATCCGAGGCAGCCGGCTTCGGAAAGAGAGGAGTTGTAGATTTCACAGAAGGCTTGCTCTTTCGAAAGATGCGAGAGCGTCAGGTAATTGTGCTCAGTCGCGGTATCAATGAGCACAGCGTGGCGCTGATTGAACGTGCCGCGCTGCGAATCTTGTCCCGTAAGGCGAACGGGAGTTCCTTCGAGCAGCAAGGAACCGTAGGCGAGAATTTCCGCAAAGCCGTAATCCACGGCGCGCTTGCCATTGCCCATTTCGACGCGCTGCTCTAGCAATTTCACAATTTTGGGATGGACGTGAAAGCCTTCCGGAACGCGCACAAGTCCGGCCGTTAGCTCCGCAAGCTTTTCGCGCGTCAGGCCGGTGTCCACTTCATATTCAGGCTTGTAGCGGCCGTGATGATAGGGCGCCCAGTAATCAGGCAGCTTTCGCAGGTGCGGCATTTTTTTCAGCGCGCGAGCTTTAGTTTGCTCTTCTTCGTACTCTTTGCGGACGGTGCCAACCATCAGGGACGCGTCGATGCCGGTCTGCTCGGCGTAAATCTTCCAGAGCGGGGCGTGATTTTTGATGCGCTCGTAAAGCAGGGGCTGAGTGATGGTTGGATCGTCGACCTCGCTGTGGCCGTGGCGGCGGTAGCCGATGATGTCCACAACAACGTCGCTACCAAAGGTGGCTCGGTATTCCGCTGCAAGCTTGCCGATGCGCACTACGGCGTCGGGATCTTCCGCGTTTACGTGGAAGATGGGAACGGACTGGCGTTTGGCAATGTCTGAGGCAAAGCGTGAGGAGTGCTCTTGGACAGGCTGCGTCGTAAAGCCGATGAGGTTGTTCACGATAATGTGAATCGTGCCGCCGACGGTGTAGGCGCGCAGGTCGGCGAAATTGAGCGTTTCGGCCCAGATGCCTTGCCCAGCAAATGCAGCGTCGCCATGCATGACGATAGGAATAACTTTGTTCTGAGTTTCACGGGAGCGGTCGATGTAGCCTCCACGCAAACCGTAACGTGTCTGCTTCGCGCGCGCGCGGCCGACGGCGACGGGATCGACAGCCTCCAAATGGCTGGGATTCGAAACCAGGTGAATGCCGATTTCCTTGCCGCTGGTGGTGATGTAAGAGCCGGTGGCGCCAACGTGGTATTTCACGTCGCCAGCACCCAGAACGCTGCGCGGATCGACGTCTTCGAAACCGCCGACTACTTCATGAGGCGGCTTGCACGCGGCGTGAACCATCACATTCAGGCGTCCTCGGTGGCTCATGGCCATGATCGAGGATTCCGCGCCGTGCTCGCCGGCTTCGTCAAGAATGGAATCGAGGAGAGGAATCAGCGCGGTGACGCCTTCGAGCGAAAAACGCTTGGTGCCGAGGTAACGGGCCTGCAAAACCTGTTCGAAAAGATCGGCCCGAATGAGACGCTCGAGGATTTTGTGTTGATCTACTTGGATCGATGGCGATTCAAGGCGCTCGGCGATCCAGCGGCGGCGCTCGGGCTCCTGCAAATGCATGAAATCGGCGCCGACGGTGCCGCAGTAGATGCGACGGGCTTCCTCGGCGGCTTCGCCGGTCAGGCCTTGCAAGTCGGGATACTTCAGCGGTTCCAGCAAGCCGAGCGGATCGAGTGTGGCCTCCAAGTAACCCCAGCGACGGAAAGCGTCGAAAACGCGGTCGCGAACTTCGTTGCGGGAAGCGTTCGCGAGGCCGCCAGCGGCGGGCTTCTTGGCAGCCTTCGGCGTTTTTGCGGGCCGCTCTTCTTCCAATGTTGTGCGTTGTGCCATAAATCGAGCTCTATTGAACCTACTATTTTGCCACAGAACTCTGCGGGCTGCTTAGGAGGCGTTCGGGACGGTATCTCCGAGTTCGTTACACGTCCAAATGGCTGCAATTCGAGGGCAAACTCTGGTTTTCGCATTAACATGTTGGATATGGAAACCAATGCCGAACGGCGAGCGAATAGGCCCATTCGGTCCGGCACGAGTTGGCGCAGTGCTGTCGCTTGGAGTGCGCTTGTCACAACGATGCTCTTCGGGTTGCTAAATTGGCGCGGATGTTGGCTGTTCATGTACGGAGCGGAGGGACTTGTAGTTTTTGCATGCCCCTTCGCGTGGCTGCTGATATTTTTTGCGCTTCGAACAAGGTGGCGGCTTGTGCTCCTGGCCCTAACGCTACTCGCGGCACCAGCACTTTCACTGAGATTTGGGATGGTGGAGCAATTCGCAGGGTTCGAATCGACGGCCGTTACGGCGCTACAGCAGTTGCAGTCAAGTGTTGAAGCTTCCCGCAACGAAACCAAGCAAGAAGAATATCCTGAGATATTGCCAACCATGAAACTGACTGACCGCGCGCGAAAGTACTACCGATTTGCGTATGTTCCCAGCCGCTCGGCGGATGGAAAGATTTCCCACTACGTCATCCAGGCCACGCCAGCGCGGCGCGAATGCGAATTTCATAGAAGTTTTACCATTGCAGAGGATGGGAAAGTCTATTGGACCCTAGAGCCGCGGGCAGCCACCTCGTCGGACATGCTTGTGTTTCAGTAGATGAAGAGCGCGAAGTATCGTGCCCTTACAAAGACTTCACCAGCAATTCGAGGCGGTGGGCGATTTCGTCCGGAGGGGTGCCAGGCGGAAATGTGAGGGGTGCGCCGAAATGGACGGTGATTTCACCGAAATGTGCTAGACGGCGGTGCTCGCGCTTCATTTTCCAGACGCCGTCGAGACGCATGGGAATGATCGGGATGCGAAGATTTTCGGAGAGGAGGCCGATACCGCTCTGGAACGGTGCCATGCGGCCGTCTTCGGAGTTGTTAACTTCGCCTTCGGGAAAAATGAGGACGCTATAGCCGCGGTCGGCGGATTCGGCTGCGAAGCGGAAGCTTTCGCGGAAGCCGGAAAATTGGGGAAGGGGAAAAATGTTGAAGAGCAAGGTGGCCAGCAAGTAGCCAATTTGATAGGCCCAGCGCTTGGCGAAAAACCAATCGAGCGGCGGGCGGCGCATATTTTGCAAGGATTCGCCTCCCATGGCGGTAGCGAGGTGATGGCGATAGCGCGACGGCAACGCGGCGAGGATCAGGCCGATGTCGGCGCGGCGCGTGATGTGATTCGAAACGATGAGGACGGGCCCGCGCAAGCCTCGAAGATTCTCGCGGCCGACGATTCGTGGGTGGCCGAGGATTTGTGTGGCGGGCCAGACGAGCGCGTAGTAGACGGCGAGCCGCACCCAACGCACGGGTTCGCGCTGCGTCCAGCGCGGATAGATGTACTCCGTCCTCTTCGCAGAGGGTTGGTGAAGAAGCTGCTCGACGTCAGCAGCTGTTTTTGCATTGGCAAAAGCCGTCTCGTTGAGTTCCACATGGAACTTCGATTCCAAGGCGCTCATGAGTTCGACACGATCGAGGGACGAGAGTGAGTCCAGGGAATCAGTAGCAGCTAAAGGAGCGAGCGATTTCCCCGCGGTGAATTTAGCCAACAAGTCATCCACCAGGTTGGGGCTCATGGCAGGAACGGCCGGAGACGTGGGGTCCTTTTTCGCCGCCAGGAGCTCGCGCGCGCGAACGGCGATTTCGCCAACGCGCGGCTTGCCAGTAGCAGTTCGAGGGAAATCCTGCTCGGGCCAGATCAGCCAGGTACGGATTCGCTGGTATTCCGCGAGCCTGTGGTTGGCACGATAGATAGCGTCCGCACAACCTTCGGCGGCCAACAAGGACGCACGGGCCGTGTGGTTGTCCCAATTTGCGGGAAGCAAAACCGCACAGGCTTCGGCATTGCCGTCTTGTTCGATCGGAATCACAACGCTGTCGCGAATCCCCGGTTCCCCGTGCAATTGAGCTTCGAGGTCTTCGGGATAAATGTTCAATCCCGCTGGTGTGACGATGACGCTTTTCTTGCGGCCCCGAAATTTCAGATTCCCGTCGGCGTCAAGTTCGCCGAGATCCCCTGTATGCAGCCAAGCTTCTGGACCTGCGAGCCGAGCCCCACCACCCTGCTCCCAGTAGCCCCCGGAAACATTTTCGCCGCGGATTAGGATTTCTCCATCGTCAGCGAGTTTGAACTCTCGGCCCGGCAAGATTTTCCCCACGGACCCTTCCGTCGCGCGGAACGGATGGTTCAGGCTGATCAACGACGCGGTCTCGGTCATGCCATAGCCCTGAACGACAGCATAGCCAAGTCGTTTGAAAAACTTTTCGCTGAACGGCGCAAGCGCAGCGCCTCCGGAGATAAAAGCCCAGAACTTCCATCCTAGCCATCGGTGAACGCGCCGGAACATCCAGACGCGGCGGAGAAAAGGAAGAGTTTCAGCATCAAGGTATCTTTTTCCGAATGGATTGTCTCGGCCTAGAGGCCCAAATTCTTGAAGCACAGCGTTGAGCAACGCATCGAGCATGCGCGGAACTGCGATCAGCGCAGTGGCGCGTTCTTTCTTGATGGTTCGAATGATTTCGGCTGGATTGCTGGAAGGCTCGAAAACAACTGTGGCTCCTAGCAGCGGCGGAACAAACAACGCCATGAATTGGCCAAAAACGTGGCTCAAGGGAACGAGTAAGACGAAACGCAGCGGATGAAACCAGCGCTCGTATTTGAGGTAGTCATTGATGCCGCGTTCCAGTGGCTCGAGATTTGCCAGAAAATTGCCGTGTGTGAGAACTACACCGCGCGGTTCGGCGGTCGTGCCTGAGGTGTAAAGGATTTCGGCAATGGTGCCCCGCGTAGATGCGTCGCCGGGATCCACTCCGGAATCTGAGGAAGGAGCGGGACTGGCTACGACATTCTTGAAATCATTGATGATCAGCGAGGGTGGAGCATCGGGGAGTTCCAGCTGTTGACGGTCGCGCAAGATGAGCTTAACTCCGGCGTCTTTGATTGCCCGTTGCACGAAGTCGGGAGCGGCGGCTGCATCCATGGGGACGACCACGGCGCCACGCAGGAGGATTCCCCAGAAGCAGGCAACCCACTCGGCGGAATTGGGGCCCCAGAGAAGCACGCGATCTCCTGGTGCAATTCCGCGCTCGGCGATCGCCTGACTCCACAAACGCGCTTTGACGCTGAGCTCTTTGTACGTCAGCTTTTCCCGACGGTAGCCGAGGCTTTGGACGACAGCGACATCGCCGCCGAAGCGGGCGAAATCTGTCAGAAGACTCAGAAGGTTTTTACGCGGCATAAGCGCAGTAGTTTCTTTGCCTTGGATATGGCTCGATTCTACCCCTGAAGCAGTGTCGCAACCCTCCTGTAGCGGCAGACATTCTGTTTGAGCATTCGGGAGCACTTCATAACGAAATGCACTTCCCGTGCCACGAAGGAACGGGGAGTTGCATCTGAGTAAAAGCATGCGAGCGAAGTATGCATATTCTCGGTTACAATAAAGACTTGTAGTCTCCGCTATGTTTGGAGATTTCAGGGGTTGCGGTACGCCCCTACTTGTTTCTGGAGCTAAGCAGGAAAAATGCCGGTACCAGTTTCACAGATGTGGGCGGTGGCAACGTACGTCCTGAAGCAAAAGCTGATGGGACGCAAGCGCTACCCGTTCGTCTTGATGCTGGAGCCGCTTTTCCGCTGCAATCTGGCTTGCGCCGGGTGCGGCAAGATTCAATATCCCGCGCACATTCTGAAAACGGAATTGAGCCCGGAAGAATGCCTGAAGGCCGTGGACGAATGCGGCACGCCGATGGTTTCGATTCCTGGCGGCGAACCGCTGATGCACTCGCAGATCGAAAAGATCGTCGAGGGCCTGGTCGCGCGGAAGAAATACATCTATCTCTGCACCAATGCGCTGCTGCTGAAGGAAAAACTGCATCTATTCAAGCCCAGCAAATACCTGACATTCTCCGTGCACGTGGACGGTCAAAAAGAGCATCACGATTTTTCCGTTTGCCGCGAAGGTGGCTACGAGCTGGCCATCGAAGGCGTTCGGGAAGCGGTGAAGGAAGGTTTCCGCGTCACCACGAACACGACTTTGTTCGACGGCGCTGATCCCAAGAGCGTCCGCGCGTTTTTCGACGAAATGATGGAGCTGGGCGTCGAGGGCATGATGCTCTCGCCAGGCTATTCTTACGATAAAGCGCCGGATCAAAAGCACTTTCTCGGGCGCGCTCGTACTCGACGGTTGTTCCGGGCAATCTTGTCGAATCGCAAGGCGAGCTGGCAGTTCAACCAATCAAAGCTGTTCCTGGAATTTTTGATGGGTAAGCGGACTTATGCCTGCACGCCGTGGGGCATGCCGACGTACAACGTCTTCGGCTGGCAGAAACCCTGCTATCTGTTGCAGGACGGTTACGTGGACACGTTCCAGGAACTGCTCGACACCACCGAGTGGCAGAACTACGGCACGGAATCCGGGAATCCGAAGTGCGCGAACTGCATGGTGCACAGCGGCTACGAAGCATCGGCCGTGGACCATACCTTCAGCAGCCTGCGCGGACTTTGGGCGACGATAAAGGCTGAATTGTCCGTCAAGTATGACGATGCGGACGCGTTGGAGATGCTGAATGAACCGGTAAAACCGGTGCACTCCTACAATCCCCTGGTCCAGATCGCGTCGGACAAGAACCAACTTGAGGAAACGCGCGCGTGACGGGTCCGCGCCACGCCGACCGGCCGAGCCATGTCGCTCGTTTCACGAGCGCCAGTACATCCGAAGGATCTCCGCTGAACCCGGACGCCCTCGAAGTTGCCCCCGGCGCGGTACATGAAAGCGTGCAAGGATGGGTGCCCAAGCTAGCCACTGAAGAAGAATTGCGCATCGCCCTTGAGAAAGCCTTCGATTACCGTGGCGACGTGACGCTCACCCTCAAAAACAATTCAAAAATCGAGGGTTACCTGTTTGATCGGGTGACCGGACCTTCGCTGACAACAAGTTTTGTGCGGATACTACCCAAGGATTCCATCCAAAAATTAAAGATCGCTTACGCCGACATAGCGGCACTAGCCTTTACCGGACGGGATACCGCCGCTGGAAAGAGCTGGGAAGCCTGGGTGGGTAAATATTGGGAGAAGAAGGTTTCAGGCGAAGGGGATTTGAGCCTGCAGCCTGAATCCCTGGAATAGACAATCCCAAGGGTCCTAGTGGCCTCATTTTTCGCAAAAGCCTCCCTAACATATTTATTTTCAGCAACTTACCTTACGGCAAGAAACTCTAGTTGTGCGCTCTGAGCCGTGGACAAACAGCCCTTTTTGTGGTATTCTTCCATCTGCGTTAGTTGCTCTTGTAATACCTTTTGGTTCGTTCGAGGGGGGCTGCAAGGACAATCTTTGCGGCTTTTTTTGTGGTAACACGCCAAGAGAATCAACGCAATTCCAATTTAGTCGACTTCGGCCCGGCCGGAGTTGCGCATGCGAGGATGGCAAGTGAAGGAACAAGGAACAGTAAAGTGGTTTAACGCTTCAAAGGGCTTCGGATTCATCCAGCGCCAGACGGGGGAAGACGTTTTCGTGCACTTCTCCGCAATCACGATGGAAGGCTACAAGTCCCTCAACGAAGGGCAGGCCGTCGAGTTTGAAGTAAAGAAGGGCCCCAAGGGCCTTCAGGCCGAGAACGTTACAGCAGTCTAGCCTGTAATTGGGGAACTCCGGCCGATGTCAGGGCCGCCACCCCAAATGATTCGAATCGAGATCAAAAGACAAAGAGCGCGGTCGAGGAGGACATTGTGCAAATGATGCAAGAAGGTCAGACCATCAAGCATGGAGTGTACGGATTGGGTATCGTGACCGCTTCCGACCAGGAACGCACCGCCGTGGATTTTGACGATCATGGCCCCAAGCTCTTCGTAACGAGCATTATGACGGCCGAATTGATCGGCGAAGCGCCGGCCACACCGCCAAAGACCAAGCGCCGCCGCAAGGCTTCCACCGCGGCGAAGGCTGCCAAGAAAGCCGCAGCGGCAACAGCAGCGGCCCGCGCCTAAGTTTTCGTAAAACAGACAACACACCTCTGTGCCAATCTAGCGCAGGGGTGTATCTGTTGGCTTTTCTTACGTAAGCCTAGGCAGTTGTGGTAGTTTTCGGGATATGAAGCGCTTGCTCATCATTCTCGGAGTCATTCTTCTTGTATTAGGCATGGTCGGACTCATTCACCCCACTTTTAACTACCACCAGCAGGAAGAAGTAGCGAAGTTCGGCCCCGTCCGAGCAACTGTGGATCAACAGAAGACCGTGGAAGTCCCAGCAGCAGTTTCGATTCTCTTGTTGGTTGGAGGCATCGGGCTTGTTCTGCTCGGGCCACGCATGAAGTAGCAATCGCCCTCACTTGGTTCCAACTTGGGTACCTACCCTACATCATACCGATTACCGCTTCGCAGCCCCGTATCCTCTATTCATTGACTTCCAGTGAGCCGCAGCCAAAATGGGAAAGATAGAAGTTCCGTCCCCGGGGGCCGTGTTTCAAACGGAGAGAGAGATGAAAAAAGATACTTTGAAGTACGTTTGGGGGATTGGTGTGCTTTTGGGTTGTCTTTTCGCGATTTCCACACAGGTGCAAGCGCAAAACACTCCAGGGGTCACCGAGAATGAAATCCTGATTGGATCGTGTTCCGCTCTGGAAGGGCCTTCACATTTCCTGGGGACCGAAACCGTGACCGGTGCGAAGGCGTACTTCGACATGGTCAATGATGCCGGCGGAGTCGACGGGCGCAAGCTGAAGCTCATTTCTTATGATGACAGCTACGATCCCACGAAGACGGAAGCGTGCTTCAACCACTTGATGGAACAGAGAGTCTTCGCGCTCGGTTTTTTCGTTGGCACTCCCACCGCCGTGAAATACATTCCAATGGCGGAGAGCAACAAGATCCCTCTGGTAGGGCTTTTTACCGGCGCGCAAACACTCTATGTGCCGCTGCGGCACTGGGTGGTTAACGTGCGCGCGTCCTATTTCGATGAAACGCGCGAGCAAATCGACGGCATGTGGGGAGCGCTGGGCTACAAGAAAATTGGTGTTATCTATCCGGAGGACGCATTTGGCGCGGCTGTGCTGGAAGGCGTGAAGGCGGCGCTGAAGACCCACGGTGCTGAGCCTATCGCGGTGGCATCGTATCAGCGGCAGACAGCGCAAGTAAGCGGAGCGATCGACACGGTTCGTGCGGCAAAGCCCGATGCTGTCGTTGTGGTGGGGCCGGCGAATACCGTTGCGCCTATCCTCAAACAATCTCATGCCAAAGGCTGGAAGCCTTTGTTCCTGACGGTTTCTTTCGTCGGTACGGACGATCTAATCGCGGAAGCGGGCGACGACTCCGATGGCGTCGTGATCACCCAAGTCGTGCCGCCTTATTATCTGACGGAAAACAAGACGGTCGCTCTTTATCGCCGCACGCTGACGAAGTATTACCCTTCGGCTCAGCCCAACTTTGTGAGCCTGGAAGGTTTTGTTGACGCCATGGTGCTAGTGGAGGGATTGAAGAAAGCTGGCAAGGAATTAACTCGTGAAGGATTAATACGCGGCATTGAATCGATCCACGAGCATGACCTGGGTCTCGGACCGCAACTTAAATTGAGCTATTCCGCGAAAGAGCACAAAGGTCTCGACCACGTGATTCCCACGGTGGTGCGCGGAGGCCGCGCCGTACCATTCACAGATTGGTCCACCGCCGCGCCTAAGTAGCCTTCGCAGCGAACCTCTCAGGCTAGAGCGAAAGGGAACCTGAAAATAGGCGGTGAGTCAGTTTCCGATTACGCGGGTGGTCTCAATAGGTCGATGCAACACCATCTGATGTAAGGCTGCTCTCTAAAGGTGGTGTGATATGAGGCCAGGACAACGGTTTGGATTTTCTGCGATCGAGAA
>JBGPDI010000069.1:0-25739 GCA_041482215.1 Candidatus Acidiferrum sp.
AAAATAGCCGCCCAGCTGCTCCTTGGTTTCCGCAAAGGGCCCATCCGTCACCACGCGCTTGCCATCCCGCACTCGCACCGATGTCGCCGTGCTCGTCGTGGTTAGTTGGTTTCCTCCCACAAACTTGCCCTTCGCCAACAGATCTTCCCGCAGTTGCCCATATTCCTGATAAATCGCATTCATATCCTTCTCCGAAGTCTTTTCAAATCCTGCTTCCGAGTGATAAATCAGCATCAGATATTGCATGGTATTGCCTCCTGCAGGTTAGTCGAACGGGAACCTCGTAATTCGACATTCTTATCCGCCCGTTTTTTCCTTCAAAAATGTTCCTTTTTCGAGTTCGTTGAACGCCTGCCGCAGTTGTTCCTGCGTGTTCATCACAATCGGCCCATACCAGGCCACCGGCTCTTCCAGCGGTTTGCCCGAAACCAGCAAAAATCGTATCCCCTCGTCACCCGCCTGCACCATCAACTCATCCCCGCGGTCAAAAAGCACCAGTGAACGGTTGTCCGCCTCTGCCGGCGGCTTCGTGTCTGCCCAGCTCACAGGCTCCGTTGGCACCGAAAGCGGCTCCGACGCATTGCAAAATTTTCCATCGCCCGCGAAAACATACGCAAACGCGTGTCGCGTAATTTCCACCGGCAGCGTCTTCCGCCGTCCTGGCGGCACGGAAACATCCAGATAAATTGGATCGGCCGCAATCCCATCTACCGGCCCGCTCTTCCCCCAAAAATTTCCGCATACCACGCGCACATGCGTCCCGTCGTCATCCTTAATCTCCGGTATATCCAGCGCCTTCACTTCCTGATACCGCGGCGTCGTCATTTTTAGCGCCGAGGGGAGGTTTGCCCACAACTGAAACCCGTGCATCCGCCCCGCCTGATCGCCCTTCGGCATTTCCTGATGAATGATCCCGCTCCCCGCTGTCATCCACTGAACATCGCCCGCCGCAATTGCCCCCTTATTTCCCATGCTGTCGCCATGCTCCACCGTGCCCGCCAACACATATGTAATCGTCTCGATCCCCCGGTGCGGATGCCACGGAAACCCCGCCAGATAATCCTCTGGCACATCATTGCGAAAATCATCCAGCAACAAGAACGGATCAAACTCCGCCGTATTCCCAAACCCAAACGCTCGCCGCAAATGCACGCCTGCGCCTTCCGTAGTCGGCTTCGATTTGATCAACCTCTTCACCGGTCGTATGGACATCGCGTTCTCCTTCACCAATCCCGAGTCTACCCGTTGGATGCGCTACCTCCAACGACTTGATACATGGGCAAGGAAAGCTATCGCGGGAGGAAGCATCCGGTAGAAATCCATTTCACAGGGGTGCCAGAAGCCTGATAGATTTGCCGGACAGCTGCAGCGTGTTTACCTTTTTTGCGAAGTGAAATGAAAGAGGATTGGCCACGGAGTCACTGAGACA
The DNA here is from genome assembly GCA_041482215.1 of Candidatus Acidiferrum sp. GTDB lineage: Bacteria > Acidobacteriota > Terriglobia > Acidiferrales > UBA7541 > Acidiferrum. The sequence goes on from JBGPDI010000069.1 coordinate 1,430, forward strand.
CGGAGACGGACGGGGAAAAGCCATGAGACAGATTTCAAAGACATGCGCAGTAGCGGCGCTCTTGATTGCAGCCGTGATGAGCATTCCGCTGCTGGCGGCGCGGCAGGAGAAAGCGACGGACAAGCCAGCGGCTGCTGCTGCAAAGCCGGGCGCGGCGGAGATGGAGCGGCTGAAATTTTATCTGGGTGAGTGGGATTACACGGAGACGTATGCAAAAGGTGCAAAGAACACTGGTGTCTACACCAGCAAGCTGGGGCCGGGCGGAAATTCGCTGATCAATACGTTTCATTCGCAAGGACCTGTGGGCGATTTTGAAGGAATGATCGTGATGACCTGGGACGCGAAAGAAAAAACGTACAAAGAGTATGTGTTCAGCAACGATGTTCCTGGCGCAATCGTGGAAAATGGAGCCTTTGAAGGAAACGATCTAGTTTTCCGTATTGAAATCCCCATGGGAGGTGCGACGATGAAACTACGAAACGTAACGCGCGTCACCGAATCCGGAAAACTCGAGAGCGAACAATACATGACCATGCCGGGCAAGCCAGAATCGTTGTTCGTGCACGTCGAAGCCAAGAAACGTTAAACGTCGTTAATATCCGTCACGGCACCCGGTTTGCAACCTTGTCTCTAAAGCTGAGTTGCAGATAGCTCGCTGGTTTTTGGCCCGAGTTGAACGTAGCTGCCTGCGAATGAGCTCCGAACCAAGCGATCTCGCCGTCTCGCAGATTGCTCGGCGGCTGGCCTTGGAGTTCAATTTGAATCTGCGAAGCGCTCAGAATGATCAACAGAGAGTTTTCCGGCACAGCGACTCTGGCACTCTTCTCGCCCGGTTCGAGGCGCACCAGGTTCAGGTAGAAGGTCCCTGTTGCAAACTGCGGCACGACGGAAAAGCCAGGACCTCCGCGGTAGGCCGTCGGCGTCTGGGGACAAACAGCAGTTGCACTACCTGCGAGAACTTGAGCGCATAAATTCTGCGGCTCGGCTTGCGGCTTCAATAGCTCAATCGTGATATTGCGGAAGGGAGCATCGGCCAAATTGCGCGCAACATGGGCGAAACCACCGCGCGTGAAATGGGTTTCGCCATCCTTGAGGGAGAGGTGCACTTCTGGCTTGCCGAGGACGGCATTGATGACCTCCGTATCGCCGAGCGTTACAAAGAGATAGTCATGGTCGTGCTGATGCAGTTGGGTATCCTCGTGAGGGGCGACTTCGACGTAATAGGCACGGATATATTCATTGTCGATTTTCAGGTGGTGATGAGGCTCACCAGGGAGGTGGGCGGGTTCGGGGGCTTGGGCGTTTGTAGAGAACGTCAGGAGCAGGAGAATGGATAGAAGGAGTGGTTTCATTTTTTGATTCCTTGAGAAAAAAACAAAAGCAGAAGAAGGATGGCGAGATAGACCGCCGCTACAGAATCAAAACCTGCTGGGCTCCCGACAAAAACCGTCGGGCCCCATAAACCAGGGGAAAGCCCAGCGCTACAAAATTCAAAACCGGCCCAGGCTAAAGCCCGGCACCTACAAAAGCAAGGGTCAGAGGCGCTCGAAGATGCCGGCGGCTCCCATGCCTCCTCCGATGCACATGGTGACCATGCCGTAGCGGGCGTTGCGGCGCGCTAATTCGCGAATGATCGTGGCGGTTAATTTTGCGCCGGTGCAGCCGAGGGGGTGGCCCAGGGCTATGGCTCCGCCGTTGGGGTTGACGCGGGAGGTGTCGAGGTGGGCTTGCTGGATTACGGCGAGAGATTGGGCGGCGAAGGCTTCGTTTAATTCGATCACCGCCATGTCGCTGAGAGAAAGTCCCGCCAGCTTCAGGGCTTTGGGGATGGCTTGGACAGGGCCGATGCCGAATTCTTCGGGGAGGACGCCGGCGGTGGCGTAAGCGACGAAACGTGCGAGCGGTTTCAGGCCGAGAGATTTCGCACGGGCGTCACTCATGATGACGGTGGCGGCGGCGCCATCGCTCATCGGGGAACTGTTGCCGGCGGTGACAGTTCCTTTCAGATGAAAAGCGGGTTTGAGTTTGGCGAGGACGTCGAGATTGGTGTCGGCGCGCGGAAGTTCGTCGGTGGCGAACGTAAACGTTTGCGTTGAGGGTTTCGGTGAAGATTTTTGTCTGGAAGAGGCGCCGTTGCCGTTAGAGAGCGCGGTGATTTTTACTTCGACAGGAATGAGTTCGTCTTTGAAATTACCGGCAGCGATGGCGGCGAGAGCTTTTTTGTGGGAATCGGCGGAGAACTGATCGGCTTGTTCGCGCGTAATACCGAATTTGCGCGCGATGTTTTCGGTGCCGAGGCCCATGTTGATGTAGGCGTCGGGATAATTGTCCACGAGCCAGGGATTAGGAGAAATCTTGTTGCCGCCCATGGGAACCATGGACATGGACTCCGTGCCGCCGGCGACAATGACTTCGGCGGAGCCGGCGCGGATACGTTCGGCAGCGAGTGCGATGGCTTGCAGGCCGGAAGAGCAAAAGCGGTTGATGGTCATCGCGGAGGTTTCGACGGGGAGTCCGGCGCGGAGTGCGGCGATGCGCGCGACGTTCATTCCTTGTTCGCCTTCGGGCATGGCGCAGCCGAGGATGACGTCGTCAATTTCCTTGGGGTCGAGGCCGGGGACGCGGGCGAGAGCTTCCTTGATGGCGATGGCGGCGAGATCGTCGGGGCGAGTGGCGCGCAGGGAACCCTTGTAAGCGCGGCCGACGGGAGTGCGGACAGCGGAGACGATGACTGCTTCGGGCATGGTGACCTCGAAACGAAACCTCAGGCCTAAAGGCCTGAGCTACAGGTTCATTGTTGGACGAGAGTGGAGAAAATGCAACTTTCGGTGACTCGCGACGAGCGAGTTTTTAGTTGTTAGTTTTAAGTTCTTAGACAGAGAAAAAGAAACAGGCTATGAAATCGTATCGGACGGCGGGGAATGACAGTGCTAGCCACGTTTGGTTAACTATAACAGCCCTCCACCCCTATGTTTTTCATAAGTGTTGATTCTAAAGGGGGATCAAGTTCTTTCGGATGAACACTTCTATAAGTGTTGATTATAAATAGGGTTGCGGGCGCATTTTCCGGAAGTGTTGCATTTAAAGAAATTAGCTCGACCCAAGCACTCGTCTGAAAAGCAAAAGCCGGCAAATTGCTGCCGCGCTGGACACGTTTATCCAATGCGTATTGTACCGGATGGATAACAAGGATTCAAGGAAAAGTTTGGAGGGTGCGCGCCTATTCGGCGCGGAGGGCCTCGACGGGATCCAGGGTGGCGGCGCGGCGCGATGGCAGATAGCTGGCCAGAAACGCGGTGGCGATGAGACCTGCGGATACGGCGGCGTAAGTCAACGGGTCCGTAGGATTGACTTTGAAGAGCAGCGTGGACATGAGCCGCATGATGAAGAGCGCGACGACGAGACCGCAGGCGACACCAATACCGGTCAGGTACAGGCCGTGGCGGACAAACATACCGGTGAGAGTGGGCTGTTGCGCTCCGAGGGCCATCCGAATGCCAATTTCGCGGCGACGCTGAGAAACGGAATAAGCGATCACGCCGTAGATGCCGACGACACCGAGGAGGAGAGCCATGGCCCCGGCCACACCGAGCATCACCAACGTGAAAGAAGTGCGGGCCATGGAGCGTTTGTAGAAGAATTCGAGTGTGTGGACATTGGCGAGAGGAAGATTCGGATTCACGGACCATACCGCCTGACGGACTTCGTTCAAAAAGGTTTGCGAGTTGGACCGGGAACTGCGGATCACGAAAACTATATCGCGGTAAACAAAGGAGTCCTTGCCTTCAAAGTGATCCATCATGAGAGGCCAATAGACACAGGTGGTTGCCGGTTGACTGACGCCGTCATCGTAAACATCGCCGACGACGCCGATGATTTCCCGCCAGTCATCTTTGGAGCCAACGCGAATACGTTTGCCGAGGGCGGCGGACGGCTCCTGCCAATTTTCGCGGGCGATGTTTTCAGAGATCATGGCGACGGGAAGTTTCTTATAGGTATCGTTCCAAGTGATTTCGCGGCCTGCCACCAGAGGCATGCCTAGAGCGGCGAAATATCCGGGTGAAACGAACTTGAAGCGGCGGAGCGGAGGAAGCTGGCCTTCGGCGTAGGTGCGGTCCTCAAGGAAGAGAGCATCGGTCCAGCCTTGGCCGGTCATAGGGAGTTTGGAACCGAATCCGATGGAAGCTACACCGGGGACTGCCGCCAGTTTGTGCAGGATATCTTCTTCCATGCGGAGAACCGGTTCGTTCTCTTTGATTTGGGCTTCCGGAATGGAAATGTGAAAGGTTTGCAGTTCTGAGGCGCGCGAGAAGCCAGGATCGATTTTGGTCATGGCGCGGAAAGTGCGGATCATCAAGCCAGAGCAGATCAGCAGGACGAGAGCCAGCGCAACTTGCACGACCACCAAGACGCTGCGGGCGCGATGCTGCTCGCGGCTTTGGCTGAGCGCGCGGCCCCCTTCGCGTATGCCGGTGCTCAATTGCGCGCCAGCGTATTTGAAGACGGGGATAGCGCCGAAGAGAAGACTGGTGAAGATAGTGATGAGTACGGTGAAGAGCAGCACTGGGCCATCAATACCGATGTCATGAACACGCGGCAGCCCATCCGGCGCCATCGCGACGAGAGCGCGCAAGGCGCCCCAGGCAAGGCCCAAACCGAGCAAACTGCTGAGCAAGCCGAGAGTGAGGCTCTCGAGCCACAGTTCCGCAGCGATTCGTCCCCAACTGGCGCCTAGCGCTGCGCGCAAAGCCAATTCCTGGCGGCGGCCCTCCACGCGGACGAGAAGAAGATTGGCGACGTTGGCACAGGCGATCAAGAGGACCATGCCGATGGAACCCATGAGGATCCACAAGACATTGCCAGCATCTCCGACGACGTCCCGCTTGAGTGGACGAACGTTTGGGCCAATGTGGGCCTCTTCAAAGATTTTGGGGCTGAACCCCGGGGGAGCCGGGAAAGAACTCATTACCACGGGGAGCATACGGGCGACGTCAGAGTCGACCTGTTCGATGGTGACACCGGGCTTCAGGCGGGCAAGGGCTTCGTAGCTAAAGTTGCCGAGGAAGATTTTGTTGCGCTCAAACTGGAAGGGCATGAAGAGGGCCAGGTCGTCCTGGTTGAGAAAGCGAAATCTTTGTGGCATGACACCGATGATTTGGCGGGACTCGCCGTCCACGATGAGAGTCTTGCCGAGTACGGACGGATCTCCGCCGGATTTGTGGCGCCAATACCCGTAGGTGAGGACGACGGTTTTGGGAGCGCCGAACGAGTCATCTTCCCTGGTGAAAGTACGGCCGAGGAGGGGTGGGATGCCCAGGAGAGGAAGTGTTCCGTCGCTGACGTTCAGGGCCGGGACCCGTTCGGGCTCGGCAACGCCCGTGACGCTGACGGAGTCGCTTTGGTAGAGGCCAATGTCCTGGAGAGTTTTGCCCTGCTCACGATAGATAAAGTAGTTGGAGGGAGCCATGTTCAGATCGTTGATCTTCAGGCCGGGGGCATTGTGCCAGACGCCAACTAGTTCTTCGGAGTGGGGATAGGGGAGGGGCTTCAGCAGGACGCCTTCGAGGACGCTGAAGACGACAGTATTGCCACCAATGCCGGCGGCTAAGGTGATCACCGTAACAGCAGTGAACATTGGCGTGCGGCGGAGGCGCCGAAAGACTTGTTTGAGCTGTTGGCCAAACGCTCCCATGGTCGAACCCCCTGCGGGTATCGGTGATGCGGATAACTAACACTTTGGACGAACTGAACTGAAGATACGATAGTGAGCGGCAGAAGTTCCCTTGGATGCGGGACTCGTGGGCACTATCTGTCCTTGAGAGGGGCACCTTTGCGGGGGATGAAGATGGTACCGGGAGGTTCGACGGCGAACTTTTTGGAGTAGTTGCCTTGGTTGATGGCGATGCTGACGCGGTCGCGGGAATCAATGAATAAGAGGATGTCGCCGACGGGGACGCCCATGAAAGTCTTGACGTAAGGAAGGACGACGGGTTTCTTATTGATATCTATTTTGATTTTGTCGCCGAGGGAGTAGCCGAGTTTTTTGAAATCGTTGCCGGGGATATCGGAGACGAGGGAGCCGAAGGGATCATCGAGGGCGATGATGTCGCCGTCGATGCCTTTGTCAGTGGTGGTTGAGGTTTTGTGAGTGAGGCGGACGAGTTGAGGGACTTCGGGGCCGATGGTATTGAAGTCCCATCCAGAGGCGAGGTGAGCGCCGGCGGGAGAAAAAATGTCGCGTCCATGGAAGGTGGAAGAAATCGCGGCCTGAATCATCCAGTCTTGATTGGTGATTTCGCGCGCGGATTCGAGGCCGTCGCGGTCGAGCACGGGAGTGATGAGGCCGTTGTCTGGAAGGACGAAAAACTGGCCTTTCTTGGATTTGACAGCGATGGCTTTGCGGGAAGTGCCGACGCCGGGATCGATGACGGCTACAAAGACGGTGCCGGAGGGGTAGTAAGGAGAGACGGCTGCGAGAAAGCGCGCGGCTTCTTCGATGGAGAAGGGTGTGACCTGGTGAGTGATGTCCATGATGCGGGCGTCTGGGGCGACGCCGAGCATGACGGCTTTGCAGATGGCGACGGCGTCGTTGGCGGTGCCGAAGTCGGTCATGAAAACGATGGTGGGATGCGCGCTGGATTTGCCGGAGGCGGAATCATTCGGTGCAGGAGATTTCGAGCAGGCCGCGCCCATCAGAGCGAGTGCAAGCAGCGGCAAAATGAACAGACGAAGACGTAAAATCATGAATCTCCCCGGAATCGGGAAAAGTATACAGGAAGGGCACAGGAAAATGCGCGATTCGCCCGGCCTGGCGATGGCTCCATGCCGATTGGATTCACTGGCTAGTTCCAGTAGACTCAATTGACTTCGCAAAGAAGCTACGCAAGAAAAAGCACGCCAGCCTAGCCCAGAGCGGCCCTGCCCGATTGCGTAAGTGCAATTCGAATAAAGGAGAACTACTGTGAGCCGAAATATCCTCTTCGCAGGGATGTTGTGCTTATTCGCGATGAGCGCGATGGCGGACCAGGTGACGCTGAAGAATGGGGACCGGCTGACGGGAGCAATCGTGAAATCGGATGCCAAGACGCTGCTGATCAAAACGGAATTCGCGGGTGACGTGAACGTGCAATGGGACGCGGTGAGCGCGATTGTATCGTCGCAGCCGCTGCACCTGGCATTGAAGGATGGACAGACGATCGTGGGGATGGTGAACCAGGCGGACAACAAAGTGGAGGTCGCGACGAAAGAAACAGGGCCAGTGACGGCTTCCAAGGACGCGGTCACCGCGGTTCGAAATGACGCGGAGCAGAAGGCCTACGACGAGCAGGTCGAACGGCTGCGGCATCCGCACTTGACGGATTTCTGGAGCGGGCTGCTGGATACGGGGCTTAGCTTGACGCGAGGGAATTCAGATTCGCTGACATATTCGCTGGCGGGGAAGGCGGCACGCGTCACGGAGCGCGACAAGCTTACCGTCTATACCAATGCGATCTACGCGAAGAGCACCGTTAATGATGTGAGTAGTACGACGGCGCATGCGATTCGCGGCGGTGTTCGCGGAGACCTGAACGTGAGCGAGAAGCTGTTCGTGTTTGCGTTTACGGATTTTGAGTATGACGCGTTTCAGCATCTCGATTTGCGCAACGTGATCGGCGGCGGAATGGGATATCACGTTATCAAGAGCGCAAGAACGACGTTTGATGTGTTTGGAGGCGGCAGCTTTAACCAGGAATACTTTTCGCCGAATCCGCCAACGGAGCCCACCAGCGTGACGCGCAAGAGCGGAGAAATCGTGGCGGGCGAAGAGCTGAACACAAAAGTGAATAGCCGCACGACGCTGAGCGAGCGTTTTTCTATTTATCCGAACTTGAGCGACACGGGGCAATACCGCTACCAGTTCGACGTGAGCGCGGCAACGAAGTTGAAAAACTGGCTGAGCTGGCAGATTACTTTCAGCGACCGTTTCCTGAGCGATCCGCTGCCAGGGCTAAAGCAAAATGATTTGCTGCTTTCGTCGGGCATACGATTGACATTTGGCAAGGGAGCGTTCTAAATCGTACCCAAGAGGGGCCCTATCCTTAACAACGCTAGATCGGAAGAGGTGCAGAGATGCTTTACTGGATCGTAGTCGGGTTAATCGCAGGCTGGCTCGCGGGACAAGTGATGAAGGGCGGGGGATACGGTGTGCTGGTGGACATCATCCTCGGCATACTTGGCGCCATCTTCGGCGGTTGGTTGTTTGGAAGGCTTGGCATTTGGCCAGGCGGTGGAATGATCGGCTCCATCATCGTGGCGTTTATTGGCGCGGTGATATTGGTGTGGATCACGCGGCTGATAAAAAAAGCGTAGCGAAGTTCTTCGAGAATAAAAATCGCGTTGCAACGGCAGAAGAGTAAGCCGGTGCAACGCGATTTTCTTTGACAATCGATCTAGTGAGATACGCCAGAGTTCGGGTGGGTGGCGAGAAACCACTCGACGGTAGGACCGCGCTGGTACTTCAGGCGATTGCGGGCGGCTTGCGCGGCGTCAGGATTTCCAAGTTTTTCCTGCGTGATGGCGAGTTGCTGGAGGGCCAGCGGGGAGCGAGAGTCCGCGCCGAGTTGATCGGCGGCGTTTGCAAGATCACCCTTTTGAAAAAGCGAAAAGCCGTGCGCAGACTCATAAATGTTTTGGATGACGAGATCACGAGAAGACGTCGCCAGGCTTTCGAGTTTGGAGATGGCGCGGTCCGCGAGTTCGGAGTGGCCATTGGATGAGCCTACGCGGACTTGTTCACGGAGAACGGTGGCGCGGTAGATGCTTCGGTCGGCCTCGCTCATGCCGGCGTGAGTCTGTTCCAGGAAAATGGCAAGAGTGGCGAGCTGCGCGAGTTCGTCCTGAGGATTTGCGGAGAGCATGGCGCGTGCCAAGGCGAGCTCCGTTTGACTGTTGGGTTCTTTCTCTTCGATAGAGAGCTGAGAGAGAGCGGCAAGCTCTTTGCGGCCTTCGACTGCGTTGCCTTCCCAGAAATAGACAAACGCCTTCTGAGATTTGTTGTAGATCACGTCGCGTGGATTGCTGGCCATTTTAATCGCGCGATCGTACTCCTGCCGGGCGCCTGCGAAATCGCCCATAAGCGTCGAGGTGTCACCCAGTCCAGTCTGAGAAGCAAGAAAGGTGGGATCGATTTGCAAAGACGCTCTGTAGTGTTCCAAAGAACTATGATCATCACCGGTGGTCCGAGAAACTTCGCCGAGCGAATCCTGGGGGTTGGGGGAACTTGTTTGTACTTGAGCGTAGCGCTTCAAGAATGAGATGGCTTTCGCCGGGTCACCGGCTTCGGCGTAGAGGTAGCCGAGACGATTGAGGACGGCGGGAAAATTTGGATCGATCTTTAGGGCAGTCTCCATGACGTTTCGCGCATGATCGTAGTCCTGCTGGAGGTACAACCACTCGCCAGTGAGATAAAGGATGTGCTTGTCGTCGGGAAAGCGTTTTAGGAGGTCGTTCATGTTCATGATCGCGGGAAGGAGATCGCGATCCTGAATGCTGGTCATCCAGCGGACGAGAAGCTGCTCATCAGGCGTGGAACGCGGAAGGAGAGATTTGGCTTTATCCAATGCAGACAAGATCGGAGTGGTGCGCCGGGCAACGAAGGAGAGCATCGCGTAACTCAGGGCGGATTGCGGGTCCTTTTCAGTGGCGTGGTGGGCGTTTATGACGGCGTCGTCATACATTGCGTTTTCGTATTTGTCCCAAGCGAGTTCGATGAACTTCCGGGCTTCCACGGAACGCGTGGAAAGCGGCAACGTGCCGAAGAGCTGCTGGGAAACGGGCGCGACCCGGGCGGATTTCTCCGCGGAACGTGCAGCGGTATCTTCGATGCGCGCGGTGGGCGTTTGCGCCGACGCGCTTGCAGCAAAAAAGCAAGGAAAGATGAGAAGGAACCAACGCGCAGCAAAACGATTCATGACTAGACACTCCCTGCTTTCGCACACGTTTAGGATGAGCCTGCATTCGAAAGTAGCTGAACGACGGAGGGCGCGATACTGCTCTGGAGGACAGGTGTGCGCGAAGAGACAGAAGGGATTAGCGTATTGAGCAAAATGGGGAGGAGGCTCAGGGTTGGGCACATGATGCGAAAGGGGCACTTGTCAGGCGTTGTGAGGGGCGAACATACTGCTGATAATCTGGTTGAGAGTGAGTACGAGTATGAAAGCAAGCGCTTCAAAAAAATGGTTGCCGATTGCGGCGGTTCTGCTCGGGACGTGGATGCTTGCCGCGGCGGCAACTCCAGCGAGCAAAAACATGGCGCTGGTGGTTTCGGCGGGGAGCAAACTTTCGGATGTGCCGCTCGCGGATCTGACGAAATATTGCAAAGGTACGCAAAAGGCGTGGCCTGACGGAAAGAGTTTCATGCTGGTGATGAAAGATCCCGAGTCTCCCGACATGCGCGTGGTAGTGCAAAAGCTGTTTGGCGCCGCGCCCGCGGACGTCAAAGCATCTTTTGCGAAACTGAATGAGACCCGCGTGATTGTGAAGGTTGTGGCTAACGATGAGGATTTGATTCGAACGGTGGGGGCCACGCCGGGTGCCGTGGGAGTGATAGACGTTTACTCCATCAATAGTTCGGTGAAAGTGCTGCGAGTGGATGGCAAGCTGCCGTTTGACGTGGGATACGCGCTCAAGGGCAACTAAGCAGCATCCTGCACAGCCCCCTGGTGATACCTGTACCCCGATTGATTGAACTCGCGATGAAGTTCGCGTCAACTGCCACGTCAGTCAGGGAGCCTCCATCTCGTAGAGCTCCTGAAGAAGAACCCCCAGAATCACCCCGCGCCAGGAATTCCACCCCCAAAGCATGCCTTTACTACACGGAGTAGCCGCAAGCGTCGATGGCTGGCTGGTAGGACTGAGGAAAAGTGTAACGGCTAGGGGAGAGGAATCACTACCGATTGAGGGGAAAACGACCTGTACGGAAGGGCAGGTTTTCCACAAGCGGTACAGGGAAAAAGAGGCGAAAATTGGGGCGAAAGTCGAACCCAGTATAACATGTTTATTTATAGCAAGTTACGAAGAAAGAATCTGGAAACTTCCGGTACTAGGAGCCTAGTTTAGGCCCAAAAATGTGACTTCTGTACCATCGCCTTTGGGCCCAAGAAGGTGTCAAATGGGACAGGTAAGGGGACTCGATTAGAACTTTAGGACAGGGCCAAGCATCTAAGCAAGCGAGTAGCAGGTGGCAAAAAGAAATAGAGTTTAGGGGTAGGGTTCGACAGAGTGGAATCGGGGACAGTGAAAAAGATGAAGACCAAGGACAAGAGCCGGAAGTGGATGTGGGGGTTTCTGGCAATGCTGGTTTTGCTGCAAACATATTTCGTGTGGGAATTGCTGGCGGTGTTTGCGCTGTTTGCGGTGGGATTTGCGGCGATCGCTTTTGTGGTTGGAAGCCTGTACATGATGCACCGCGGCTGGGCATTGGCTGTGGAGCGCGTGGCTGACAGCCAGCATCCGATTATGGTCGCGACGCGACAGGGAATCAACACGGTTGAGGACATGGCGCTGCGTCCGTTTCGGCGTCCTGGTTCCGCGACCGCGCGATAGGGTTTTGACGATTTTCTGGCTTAGGCCGGAGCACACGCAGAGCTGGTCACCCTGCCTCCTTCAGGAGTGACTTCGACTCAGCGGCAATACCAGTGAAGAAAAGGGCCAACCGTCCTGAGAGAGCGGTTGGCATTTTTCTTTTGCGGTGCGTGATTCATTGAACGGCAACCGCTAAATCAGTGGGTGGCTCTGCAAGGTTCAGTTTCAGTGGGTGAGGGAATCGGGGTCGGGATCAGGGAGAATCTCGGCATCAACTTGCTGAGAGCTGGAATCGCCTTCCGCTTCAAAGAGAGTCTTCCCGTTGTCCTTAACAAGCCCGTCTAGCGTGGATTTCGAATGTTCATCCACGGCGCTGACGGCGGCCACCAAGCAGGAGTACAGAAAAGCCTTCATGCCTTTGCGGAACTGGTCCGTGGAGCGCTCGGCGGCGCGGGCCACATCGGTTTCCAGAGCAAGGCGGCGAGCTTCACAGGCGGCGCGACTTTCGGCGTCGAGAGAAGAAAGAGAAGAAGCGGCGCGTTCCTGAGTTTCGGAGAGGATAGCGTTTACGTGGAGGTCAGTCTGGCGGCGGAACGCTCCCAGAGCGGAGTTCACTGCGCCGTGCACCAGCGCCTGCACTTCCGCAGAGCGGGCGTCCAGCTTTGTGAGCGCTTCCTGCGTGACAGCGTGCGTATTCTCCAGCATGAGTTCGTAGCGGCGGTGAGCGGTACGGGCGGTTGCGCCTTCAAATTCCGTTGTGGCGCGGGCCACTGCCTCGTTCAGGCGGGCATTGATCTGGGGTTCCATCTCGCGCGTCATTCTTTCCACAAATTCCTGCGAGCTGGCTAGATCACGGCGCAGATCCGCAGCTTGTTTCTCGAGGCGTTGGGCCATGTCTTCGGCCTGGCCGCGGTATTTCTCCATTTGCAATTGCCAGTGAGTGGCGATTTCGCCGGCGAATTCCTCTTTGGAGGAAACCTTGGCAGCTTCCACGCGCGTGGGGAAGAGCTCTTCAATTTCGCGGATACTGGACTTGCGAACCTCGTCGATTGAACTGAGCGCCTGGCGTACGGCTTCGTCAATTTTCTGAGCTACCGCGGCTTGCACCGCTTTTTCCGCGGATTGTTGAAGCTTTCCTTGAAGCGCCGCGAGGAGTCCATCTGGGGTGATTAGGACGCGCTGAGGTTTGAGGGCTTCAACGGGCTTTGGAGCCGGGGGCTTCGAGGCAACAGGAGACGGTGACGGGAAAGTGGCGACCTCGGCCATCTTGTGTTCAGCATGCGCCGGTGGTTCTTCGACCTTTACGGGCATGGACGGGGGCTCCACAGCAGGAACGGCGGCGGTTGCGAATTGCGCCATCGCCGAATTCGAACCTCCGGCGCTCATCCAGTCATTGGGAGGAGTGACGACACCCCAGACGTTTCCTGGATTTTCCAATTCCACTCCAACTTGCTGGAGTTCGCGCGTGCTTTGTGAGGTATGGATGGAACGCACTCGCGCGCGCACGGCCGGGGGCTTTGGCTCGACATTCAATCCGACGACTTGCAACGTAACCCAAGATCCAACGCCATAATCGTGGCGCGAGGGATAGCGGCAGCCATGCAGATTGAGGCTTGTAGAAACGGTTCTTTCGACGAACGGTTCACCCATGCGGTTCTGGCCGAAGACGATCAGCGGAACGGAGCGCTCGATGCGCGTGCTGCGCCGGGCGTCTTCGCCGACGGAATGGTTTGGGGGACTAATCAGAGACGACTGGCTCACGTCAGCTCCAAAGAGATTCGAATGCTAAACCCTGCCGAACAAAAAGTTGAGCGAATGGCAGAAATATTTTTTCCGCGCAGTGGTCATTCTATTCAGCAAGGAAGCGAGTTTCAACACACTTACGCGGAATAAGCCTCTGACGGAATCCCACGAGGCAAATGTTAGCCGAAGCCCGCGCCGTTGTCGACATTTCCATGAAAGTACACGATTAGCGATGAGTCTAGGGATGCACTAACTCTCGCGGCAGCCGCACGCGGCGCGCATAAGTGTAGCTTGAAGGGCTCGCGGATCAATTTACGATGGGGCCGCCGCCTTTGCCGAGAGAGGCTTCTTGACCCTTGGTCTGATAAACGCCGAAATGAAATTCATCATCTTTCTTGATCATTACGGTGATGCGGCCCTTCGCGGGAAGCAAGATGTCGAGGCCCTTAAGAGGCTCGGAGTCTGGCTTCCAAAAGCGCAAGCGGTATTCCTGATTGTCTTTATTTACGAAGTGGACCCTTCCGGTCCACGGCGCGACTTCGACTTTGCCGTTGGGATGTGGTTCCTGTTTGCGAATGGAAATTGTTGCGGATCGGGCGAGTGTGATTACTTTTGCTTTAGCCGCTCCAGTTGTAGGCACGGTGATTCTCCTTTCGAAGCTTACTGCTTTCCGCGGGGCCGGAAACTTGGATCAGCGAGAAGCCCAAGCAGCAAGGGCCGTTGCTGAAGATCATTCAGAGTGTAACCGTTCTTGAGGCTATCCTGCGCGTATTGGATGGCGCGCTTGCGGTCGCCAAGGTCGTTATAGGTCTCTGCGACATCGGCGAGAACCCCTGGATCCTTAGGCGTCAGAGCGAGGGCGGCGTTGGCGTGTGAGATAGCTCTCTCGCGGAGTTTGTCTTCCGCATAGTAGGTGCTGAGCATGGACTGGACGGGCGCTTCCTGAGAATTCAGCAAAGCGTATTGCTCCAGAAGGCTTAGCGTTTTGACGCGGGCGGCGTGCGCCTTTTCGTCATCCTTCAGCCAGGTGTAGGCGAGCTGCAAATTGGCCCACACTCGCCAGTCCTTGTCGTTGAGATCGAGGGCTTTGCGTGTGGCTGCGGCGGCATCGGCATAACGCTTCTGGTCTATATATAACCATCCCAGATTGGCGTAGGCCTGATAGTTGGGGGCGAGCTGAATGGATTTCTGAAAGGCGGCTTCCGCAGCAGCGTTGGACTGAGAATTGCCGAGCGCCATATAGGCGACGCCGAGATCGCTGTAGCCCTCGGGATTGTCGGGGGTGAGTTCGATGACACGGCGGTATTGCGCGAAGGCGTCCTGCACACGTTTCTGGCGGACGTAGAAGGCCCCGAGAAAACTGTAGCCTTCCCAATAATCCGGCCGAAGAGCGATAGCGCGCTGGAGGTTGGCTTCAGCGTCAGAGAAGCGATTCATTTTTTCGTTGACACCGGCGATCCCGATCAGGGCTCCGGCATCGCGTGGGTCGAGATCGAGAGCTTTTTGAAATTCCTTGAGGGCAAGATCGCTCTTGCCCAGAGTGGCCTGCAGCTGTCCCAAGGTTACGTGCACAGCAGGGAGGTGATCATCGAGTTGCAAGGCTCTCTGGCTATTTGCAAAAGCTTGATCCACCCACGCAGGATGATGATCCATCTGGAATTTCAAGCGATAGGCTTCCCCAAGCGTTGCGAAGCCGAGGGCAAAGCGTGGGTCTTTTTCGACGGCGGAGTTCAGTGCAGCAATGGCCAGGTCGGGATTGCCGGGCTTGTCGTAACGCTGCAGATAGGCCAGAGCTTTGAGGTAGGACTCGTAAGCACTGGGTGTGATGCTTCCGGCAGGCGCACGCATCGCCTCGGAGACTGTGACGCGCATGAGACGAGCCAGCTGGGAAACAGCTTGGGTTTGCAGCGCGGCCAAATTTCCGGAGCGATCTTCGAGTTCGGCAGAACCAATCTGGCGGAGGCGTCTCGAATCGATCAGAACTACCGTAAGGTGCACGGCGGTGCCTTTGCGCTGGACGCTGCCTTGTACAACCATGGTGGCGCCGAGTTCACGGAAGGCGGACGCCGGGTCGGTGACTTTGTGGTTGCGGACAACACTCGCGGGCACAACCCAGAGAGATTGCTGAGCGGCGTCGAGATTCGAAAGTTCGTTGGTCATGGAGTCCATCAGACCTTCTGCGACGGGCTGATAGTCGGGTTCGTGGTCCACGTTGGCGAAGGGAAGTACGGCGATATGTTTTTCGCTGCCCGCATAGGCGAGTCCCGCAACACGATCGCGTACCGGCGGAAAGAAGAATGCAATTATGAGCGCTACGGCGATTCCCAATGATGCGAACAAGAGCCGGCGGCTTTTGCCCGTTTGACCGGCGGTCCAGCGCGGCGTGGAAGCATTGTCCATGTAATGCTTGAGTTCGCGGGCGCCGATGGGATGAGTGAGTGTCGGTTCGTCAGCTGGTGCGGGACCGGAGACGATTTCCGCGCGCGCGGACTCCAGGTCGCGGAGCATTTCTTCCGCGGTGGGATAACGGCCATCGGGCTTTTTCGAAAGCGCGCGGTAAGCAATCGGTTGCGCGGCCGCAGGTAGCAGATCGACTCCTGCAGGAGGCTGATTGAGAATCGCGAAAGTCATGGCTCCTGGGTTCGGCCGGACAAACGGATGGGTTCCGGAATTCATCTGAACCAGGAGGACGCCAAGTGCCCAGAGATCGGCGCGCTGGTCGATGGGTTCGCCGAGGATTTGCTCCGGCGACATGTAGGGAAGCGTTCCGGTGGAGGAGATACTTTGGGTGGAACTGATGGAGGCGACGACGCGTGCGAGGCCGAAGTCGACAATCTTGGCGGTGCCGTCCTTAGTGATGATGATGTTGGAGGGCTTGACGTCTCGATGGACGATGTTGCGTGCGTGAGCAGCGCCAAGTCCGCGGGCGATCTGGATGGCCAGGTCAAACGATTCGCGAATAGGGATGGCGCCGCGCGATAATTTTTGCGCCAGGGTTTCGCCTTCGTAGTAGCCCATGACGATGAAGACTTGGTGGTCTTCGGACTCGGCGATCTCGTGGATGACGCCGATATTGGGATGGTCGAGGGCGGAAGCGGCACGCGCTTCGCGGAGGAGACTGGCTTTGTCCCGGGTGCTGGCGGTGAGATCGTGTGGAAGGAATTTGAGGGCGACGGTGCGTTCGAGCTTCAGGTCGCTGGCTTTGTAGACCACGCCCATGCCGCCGGCACCGAGTTTGTCGGTGATGCGGTAATGCGAGATGGTTTGGCCAATCATGACGCTAGGAAGGACTATCGCTGATTCTAGGTTCAGCGGGGAGGTCAAGTCAACGAAGGGGATGGCCGAAAATGCCGGGACCATTTTGGATGCTCACGGGAGGGCAAAGGGCGGGTCTAAGGCTGTAGAATCAGGCAGGTTTGCGGTTCGAGGTGGGCGATGCGTTCCATAGTACAAGACCTAAGATTCGCAATGCGCATGCTGGGGAAGAATCCCGGCTTCACGGTGGTCGCGGTCTTGACGCTGGCGCTGGGGATCGGGGCCAACTCGGCGATTTTTAGCGTGGTTGATGCGGTACTTTTGCGGCCGCTGCCGTATCGAGATCCGCATCGCCTGATCTATCTGTCGCAAGTCAATCTGCAAACGCAGACGAATGGCATCTTTCTGTCGTTCCCGAAATACACACAGATTGCCGAGCAGAGCCGGACGATGGAGTCTGTGGCAGCGTATTTTGCGGCTACGCTGAATTACGTTACGAAACGCGAGCCGGAGGCTCTGAACGGCGCGCGTGCCACAGGTAATTTTTTTCACGTGCTGGGAATCGCTCCTGTACTCGGCCGTACGTTTTTGCCTGAAGAGGAGTTGCCAGGGGCGGCGGACGTGGCGATTCTCAGTGATGGATTCTGGCACAGCCACTTCGCCGGAGATGAGCATGTGCTCGGGCGGTCGATTGTGCTGGATGGTAAGACGGCGACGATTATTGGAGTTCTTCCCGCAAGTTTTAGCTTCCCACTGCAATTTCCTGAGCCGGATGTGTGGCTGCCGCGGGTTACGGACGCTCCTTTTCTTCGGCCGGAACAAGTGCGCACGGGAGCGGGATATCTCGTCGTCCTGGGCCGCTTGCGCGATGGCGAAACGCTGGCGCGTGCGCAAGCGGAGTTCGACGGCATCAACGCGCGCTATCGCGAGCAGTTCGGCGGCTATGCCGACGCGAACAAGTATGGGATATCGGCAGTATTGCTGGAGACCAACATTGCCGGAGGGATGCGCACTGGGCTGATGGTGCTGCTCGCGGCCGTGGGATTCGTTCTGCTCATCGCGTGCGTTAATGTTGCCAACTTGCTTCTGGCACGAGCGACGGCGCGCGAACGCGAACTGGCCATTCGAAAGGCGTTGGGAGCTTCAGGTTCGCGGCTGGTTCGGCAGCTTCTCAGTGAAAGTGTTTTGCTTTCGTTCGGCGGCGGCGCGCTTGGCGTATGCCTGGCAGCGGCGGCGATTCCGCTATTGCGGGCGTTCAGTCCGGGTTCGGTTCCGCGTCTTGCGGATACCCGGATCGATGGCGCGGTCCTGGCGTTTTCGTTGATTCTCTGCGTGCTGACGGGAATCGTTTTCGGCTTGATGCCGGCACTGCAAGCGGCGCGCGGGGAGTTGCACGAGATGCTGAAGGAAGGGACGCGCGGTTCAACGGAAGGCGGCCGCGGGAAATTCCGCTCGGCGCTCATCGTGGCGGAGATGGCGATTGCGCTTGTACTGATGACGGGAGCGGGACTGTTGATCGAAAGTTTTGCTCACCTGATGCGGGTCAATCCCGGTTTCGCGGCGCAGAATCTGATGACCTTTCAGTTCAATCTTCCGCCTGACCACTACGGACAAGGCCCGCAGATGACGGAATTCTATAGAGAACTGATCGAACGGGTGAAGACCCTACCGGAGGTGCAAGCCGCCGGTGTCACCAGCTACTTGCCACTCACTGGGGCGATTCGTTTTGTCTATTTTTGCCCAGAGGGACGAGTTTGCGAAGGGATTGGGAAAGATCCGTTGATTGCGATTCGCCAGGTCAGTCCGGAATATTTCGATACGGTGCGCACGCCGTTGCTGCATGGGCGTGTTTTTTCGGACAAGGATACTGCCGCGGGCCAACCAGTGGTGATCGTGAACCAGACAGTGGCGAGCCGTTATTGGCCGGGGCAGAATCCTATCGGAAAGCACCTGGCGAATTCGCGGGACATGCTGCAGCGCGAGGTGGTGGGAGTCGTCGGTGACGTGAAATTCAACGCGCTCAACGTGGCTAACTCCGAGGAGATGTACGTGCCGCTGGCGCAGATTCCATGGCAGGCGACGGCTTTGATCGTACGCTCACAGTCGTCCACTCAGCCATTGGTCGCGGCGGTGCGCGCGAAAATTGCGGAGATTGATCCAAACCTCCCCGTTACCGGCATTTCCAGCATGGAAGATGTGCTCAGTGCTTCGGTGGCGCAGCCGCGCATCATCATGGAGTTTGCAGGAGTTTTCGCGGGATTCGCGCTGCTGCTTTCGGCCATTGGGATTTACGGAGTGATGGCGTATTCCGTTTCGGCGCGCAAGCAGGAGATGGGGATACGCATGTCCATGGGTGCGGAGTCGCGCGATATTTTGAAGCTAGTTGTTGGACAGGGGATGCGGCTCACGCTGCTGGGTGCGGTGATTGGTGTTGCAGCTTCATTGGCTCTAACGCGATTACTTGCCAGTTTGCTCTTTGGGATTCGCACTGCAGATCCTTTGGTGTTCACGGGCGCCACGCTGGTGCTGGTGATTTCCGCACTGCTGGCATGTTATCTGCCTGCGCGCCGAGCCACTCGCGTGGATCCCATCATTGTATTGCGCTACGAATAGCTCGGGCTGATTTCGAACGGCGTTTCGAATGCGGTGGTGGTGCGTTCGCGAAATTCTCAGTAGAAGGCTACGCCGCCATCCACGTTAATGGATTGACCGGTCATGGCGCTGGAGCGGTCGGAGCAGAGGAACAGCGAGGCGTGGGCAATTTCCTCGGCGGTTTGGGCACGGCCCTGGAGCAGGCCGTTTAAGAAGCCGGCCAATTGTTCCTCTTCGTTGATGTTCATTTTTTTCGCAAGCACTGCGCCGAGTTCTTTTGACATTTTTGTTTCGGTTACCGGGCCGGGGCAGATGGCGTTCACGCGGACACCCTTTCGCGCGCCTTCGGCAGCACTGACGCGCGTCAGCGCCAGCATTCCTGCTTTTGCGGCGGCATAGGCTGAGCCCCAGGCATAGGCCGTCTTCGCCGATAGACTGGAAATGTTCAGGATCGCACCGGATTGCCGCGCGTACATTTC
Source organism: Candidatus Acidiferrum sp. (assembly GCA_041482215.1). Classification (GTDB taxonomy): domain Bacteria; phylum Acidobacteriota; class Terriglobia; order Acidiferrales; family UBA7541; genus Acidiferrum. The sequence goes on from JBGPDI010000069.1 coordinate 21,061, forward strand.
TGGCAGCACAAGTTTCGAAAGTAGAAATGCGGCGCGAAGATGAACGGCGATTACCTTGTCGAATTCCGCAAGCGGATACTCTTCGACGGGGACCACTGGACCGTAATGCCCGGCATTGTTCACCAGGATGTCTATCTGGCCGAATTTCTCGCGCGCTGCGGTGACGACATGGGTGCACTGAGACTCCAGTGCCAGATCGGCTGAAACGTAGGCAGCGCGGCCGCCGTTGGCGGAAATTTCTGCTGCTGTTGCGCTGAGTTCCTTCTCGGTGCGCGCGGTCAGAAACACGCCGGCGCCTTCCTTCGCAAAAAGATGTGCGATGGCCCGCCCGATTCCGCGGCCGGAGCCGGTGATTAAGGCAACGCGATTGTGGAGTTCCATAGAGAAAACGAGAATAGAGTGAAGCGGGCGAGGAGGCAAGTTGGGCGACGCGGGATTCGCTTAAGACTAGAGATTGCTGGCTGGCCGACAACTGTACCTCGGGTCAGGTGTAATTCCACTCCGTGCTGCGTAACCTTGATGGCATAAGAGGGCAATTTTGACACCAGCGCGATTGGTGTGTCGCATTGGCCATTATTAGAACGTGCGGCCTCCTCGAGTCCTGCCGCACAACTCGAATCGGGGGTGTGGCTCGTGCGCCGAACGATTCTCGCTTTCCAACTGACATTTGTCCTGGTCACCTTTTTTCTGGCTGGTTGCTCGGGCCTTACCAATTCCAGCGGCTCACAGGCTGGCAACCGACCCGTTGCACCATCACTGATGTCTCAGCCGACGAGCACCACTGTCACGGCAGGACAGACAGCTACATTTAGTGCATTGGCCAGCGGCACCGCGCCGCTTTCTTATCAATGGCGCAAGAATAGTTCAAATATCAGCGGCGCGACGGCGGCGAGTTACACAACGCCTGCCACAACCAATGCCGACAATGGAGCCAAGTTTGACGTGGTGGTCAGCAATAGTGCGGGCAGCGTGACGAGCAGCCAAGCCACGCTGACAGTAAATGCCGTGGCGGTTGCTCCGGCAATTACGACGCAGCCTTCGAATCAGTCTGTGACGGCGGGCCAGACGGCTATGTTTAGTGTGGCCGCCACAGGCACTGCTCCGCTTTCGTATCAGTGGCGCAAAAACAGTTCTAATATCAGCGGCGCGATGGCCGCGAGCTACATCACGCCTGCGACAACTACCACCGACAGCGGATCGAAATTTGACGTGGTCGTCAGCAACAGCGTAGGAAGCGTGACGAGCGGTCAGGCGACTCTCACCGTGAACGCCGCGGCGGTTGCTCCAGCAATTACGACGCAACCTTCGAATCAGACTGTTACCGCGGGTCAGACGGCAACATTCAGCGTAGCCGCCAGCGGCAGCGCGCCGCTGACGTATCAATGGCAAAAGAATGCCACTCCGATTACGGGTGCAACGGCAACGAGCTACACGACGCCGGTCACAGCTACCGGCGCCAGCGGCGAACTTTTCCGTGTAGTTGTCAGCAACTCGGCCGGAAGCGCGACCAGCAACACCGCTACGCTTACCGTCAATCCGGGCACCAGCAATTCCAGCGTTGACGTGATCACCTATCACTACGACAACGGGCGCTCCGGGCAGAATCTGAATGAAACGACGCTGACTCCCGCGAATGTGAATTCCACGAAGTTTGGAAAGAAGGGCGAATTGACCGTGGACGGCAGGGTGGATGCACAGCCGCTGTATCTCTCGCAGGTCAATGTCGGCGGGCAGATGAAGAATGTCTTGTATGTCGCGACGGAACACGGATCGGTGTACGCGTTTGACGCCGACTCCATCAACGGAACAACTTCCACGTTTCTTTGGAAGACCAGCACGCTTGGCAATGGCGAAACTACGAGCGACAACCGAGGGTGCGGCCAGGTCTCACCGGAGATCGGTATCACGGCAACGCCGGTGATCGATCGCGCGCGCAATGCTATTTACGTTGTCGCGATGTCAAAGAATGCGGGCGGGACTTATTTTCACCGATTGCATGCGCTGAACTTGTCCACTGGTGCGGAACTTTTCAGCGGGCCGCAGAACATCACGGCAACATATCCCGGCACGGGAGATAACAGTTCGGGCGGAAATGTTGTGTTCGATCCGAAGCAGTACAAAGAGCGACCCGGGCTACTGCAAATCAATGGAACGATTTACACCACGTGGTCTTCGCACTGCGACATTCGTCCCTACACTTCGTGGGTGATGGCCTTCAGCGCGGACACGCTGGCACAGACCAGCGTGCTGAACCTGGTGCCGAACGGCAATGAGGGCGGAATCTGGATGGCAGGCACCGCGCCCGCGGCCGATCCTGCAGGCAATTTGTTTTTCATTATCGGCAACGGGACGTTTGACACGACGCTCGACTCCAAGGGATTTCCCGTGAATGGTGACTGCGGTAACTGCTTCGTCAAACTAACCACTTCCGGCGGACTCAAGCTCGCCGATTATTTCACACCGCACAATACTGTTGCTGAGTCGGACGCCGACACGGATTTTGGCTCGGGCGGCGGAATATTGCTTTTGGACGTCACGGATTCCAGCGGAAACACGCGCCATCTTTCCGTTGGCGCCGGAAAAGACTCGCTCATCTACGTGGTGGATCGCGATTCGATGGGAAAATTTAACGCCAGTACGGATCAGACTTATCAGGAGATTTCCGGACAATTGGGCGGTGGCGTGTTTTCCATGCCGGCATTTTTCAACAACACCGTTTACTACGGCGCCGTGGGCGACGCGTTGAAAGCGTTCCCGGTGACCAGCGCAAAACTTGCGGGTACTCCCGCGTCACAGTCCACGCATCATTTCGGATATCCCGGGACAACGCCGAGCGTCTCCGCGAATGGAACCACCAACGGAATCGTTTGGGCCATCGAGAACAGTGGCGCCATTCTTTTTGCGTACGACGCCAGCAATCTCACTACTGAGCTGTACGATTCGAACCAAGCCGCGAACAATCGAGATCATTTCAGCGGCAACAAGTTCATCACGCCAATGGTTGCCAACGGGAAAGTTTACGTGGGCACGGCTTCGAGCGTTGCGGTCTTCGGTTTGTTGCCGTAGTAAGTCGGCGTTACAGCTCGAGGGAGCAGATAGCTAGTCCGTCCCACTGGCGCGCGTCTTGAATTTTGTCTCCGGGGTGATTCCGAATGCAGCAAGCAACTCGGCTTGTATTTCGTCGGTAAGATCGTTGATGCGTGGTACACCCGAGCCGCCGGGGCCGACGCGATAGCGGAGTTTTCGCTGGCCGGCTGGCGTTTCGATAATTTGCAGGGCAGCATCGGCAATTTCTTGAGGATTCGCTTGCGAGCTTGCAATCAATCCTTGGACTTTCTCGGGAATTTTCGCAACTTCTCCATAATCCTTTTTTCGCGCAGGGTCTTCCCCTCTTTCGAGCTTGGTCATGATGGGCGTCGGGTAGGCGCCTGGCTCGATCACCACGGAATCGATTCCTTGCGAAGCCAGTTCGTAGCGATAAACTTCGGCGAGAGCTTCCACCGCGAATTTACTGGCGCAATACAATCCCATCCCCGGAATCACCAGGCGGCCTGCGCCACTGCTGACGTGCAGCAACAATCCGCTGCCTTGGCGTTTCATGGCGGGAAGGACTGCGCGATTCATTCGCAAGATTCCAAAAAAGTTTGTGTCGAACTGGCGCTGCGCTTGCGCGAGCGTGATGGACTCTGCAAGGTCTACGATTCCGTAGCCGGCGTTGTTCACCAAGATGTCGAGGCGGGCGCATTGCAACACGATTTTGCTCACCGCGCGATCTACGGAGACGTCATCGGTGACGTCGAGTTCCAATGATTGCAGGCAGAGGGATTCGCGCTTGGCGAGATCCTCGATTTCGCGCGCGACGGCGGCGTTGCGGCCCTTCACGTTGCGCATTGTTGCGAAAACTTGATAATTCTTGCGCGCGAGGGTTTGGGCAATCAGCTTGCCGAAGCCGCTGCTCGCGCCAGTGACTAAGACGACTTTTCCACTGTTCATCGCTGCTCCCATTTCTTAAGGCGCCCCATTCTACGTTAGTGATATGGAGAGTGTAAGCAAACGTTGCAAGGGACAGACGGAAGCCTCGGCGGAACTATTTTTTGAGCGGGAGATTAGGAATGGTGATGACAAAAGCAAAAAGCCTGCGGCGAAGTTCGCAGCGGGCTATTTCTTTCCAATCCTGCGTAACTCATCCCTTGGGTTTGAGTCCAACTGGTGAGCAAAAAGACCGTGGGGCATCATTTGCCGCGTGGCGCATCCCAGTCCGACGGCGGAAAAACGACCGGCCAAAACTTGGGATTTGGTTTATCGAATTCGAACGCCACAGAAAAGAATTCGGTTGCAGTGTCGTCCACGCGCACGACGCGGCCGTTTGCCTCGACCTTGTTTTGCGGATTCACGAGGCGCATGGGCTGGCCGAGCTGCACGTCCATTTTCATCTTTATCAGGCCACCATGTGCGTTGACGACGAGCGTCAGCGCCTCTTCCTGACGCGATTTGTGCTCCAGGTCGTCGGCGATAACCGTGATTCTCATTTGCAGCATCACGCGCTCGCTGCGCCGGCGGTTTATCGGGTTGTCGGGCGTAGTCACGATCGGCTTTCGAATCTGCTTATAGACACGCTGAATTTTACCTTAGATGGTGCTGCGAAGACGGTGGCGGAAGGGCAGGACGTTGCGCAAAAG
>JBGPDI010000070.1:0-25099 GCA_041482215.1 Candidatus Acidiferrum sp.
CGCGATCAAAACGATCAGCGCAAAAGGCGCCGACAGCAGGAAGAACAGCCAAAGTGAAGTAATTCCCACGACGCGAATCCCCGCGAGGTTGATCACCGCGCAGCCCAAAATCACGAAAGCCCCAACCATCATGGCCCGTGTGATTACAACGCCTGGAAAAACTTGAAATCCTTCACCGCCGCCAAACCACGGAGCCACCTGCGTCAGATACGCGACAAACAGCGTCGGATAAATCGCCATGTCAAAAATACTCGCGGCCAGCGAGAGCCACGCTTCCTGAAATCCCCAGAAATTTCCCAAGCCCCGGCGCACCCAAGCGTAGTATCCGCCCTCTGCAGGCAGTGCACTCGAAAGCTCCCCAATCATAAACGCCGGCGGCAAGCACCACAGCACTGGCAGGAAAAGCAAAATCAAGATGCCGCGACCGTAACCCGCCCCGTGAACGATCTCCTCGGTCCCGTACGTGCCGCCAGACACCATAAAAAAGGTGGCAGCAACGAGAGGCCAAAGCGTTAGCTTGGCGGCTCTTTTTTTCGTTGTTGAGATTGTACAGGAAGGAATCTGGGCGGGAAGCGATATGGAACTCAATTTTTACTCTCGTCCTCCTAAGTGAAACTCGCTCGCGCGCTGCGGTGAAGCGAGTTCGCTTTTGCAGAATACAAGACTCACTCCTGCATGCAACAAGAAAATGCATCCGAGCGAATATTTTTTCTGTCTGGCTAACCGTACTTCCGTACTATGCAGGCGCCTCCTTCCGAAGGCCCTTGCCGCTGCTCCCCGATTCTCGCTCTCCGCCGTCTATCAACAGGGCCTGTGTTACACTTCGCCGTTTGTTTTTTGCACTCCTAATCGCCCAAGGGGTCATTCGAATGAAGCTTGGCTTTCGAACTATGATTTGTTCTCTGGTTCTGGTACTCGCACCGCTCGCTCTCGCTCAACAACCCGTCCCCGCTCCTCGCCTCATAACGATTGACGACTATTTCCAAATTCGCGAAGTTCACGACCCCCAGCTGAGCCCCGACGCCACGTGGGTCGCCTACACCGTCAAAACCGCTCTCCTCAAATCTGACAAAAACGAAGAACGCCTCTGGATGACTCCCACTGCCGGCGGCGACGCCATCCCTCTAACAGCCGATGGTTCTTCCTCTTCTCACGCCCGCTGGAGCCCCGACGGCAAACTGATCGCCTTCCTTTCCGAGCGTAACGAAGGCAAGACCCAGGTCTGGCTCCTCAACCGTCTCGCTGGCGAAGCTGAGCGCCTCACCAACACGCCCCAGGACGTCGAAGACTTCGCCTGGTCGCCCGACAGCCGCCGCCTCGTCCTTGTCCTGCGCGACGCCAGCTCCGAAGAACTCGAAGAAGCCAAGGAAAACAAAGACAAGCCCACTGGTGAAAAGGAATCCAAGGACAAAAAGAAAACCGAGAAGCCGTGGGTCATTGATCGTCTGCAATTCAAGCTCGACGAGATCGGTTACCTTGATCGCCGCCGTACCCACCTCTATGCATTCGACTTAGCCGCGAAGGCCCTCTCGCAAATTACCTCCGGCGATTTCGACGACTCTGAGCCCGCATGGTCTCCCGATGGCAAGTCCCTCGCTTTTACCAGCAATCGCTCCACGCCCGACCCTGACGCCACCTACAATTCGGACATCTGGGTGGTCGCGGGGGACAACACCGACAAAGGCGCCCATCTCACCCAAGTCACCACGAATCCCGGGTCCGATTCTTCCCCCACGTGGTCGCCCGACGGCAAATGGATCGCCTATGTCACCCAAACCGATCCTCACCTCTTCGACTACGCCACCCACCACCTCGCCGTCTCTCCCGCCGCAGGCGGCCAAGCGAAAGTCCTCACGCTAGTTCTCGATCGTATGGTCACCGTCCCCCGATTCTCGCCAGATGGAAAGTTCATCTATTTCATCGCCGACGATGACGGCACGCAGAACGTCTGCCGCATCCCTGCGTCCGGCGGCGAAGTCAGTCGACCCGTTGGCGGCCGCGTCATGGTCAACGACTACTCCCTCGCCAAAACCGGCGACATCGTCGCCCAAGTCGCCACCATCGACCGCCCTGATGAGCTCTATTCCATCCCCGATGGCAAGCTCACTCAAATCACCCACACCAACGACGCTTTCCTCGGCCAGCTCAAATTCACCCACGGCGAGTACGTCCACTTCAAAAGCAAAGACGGCACGATAGTCTCCGGCTACCTTTATAAGCCCGTGGATTACGTCCCTGGCAAAAAGTACCCCGCCATCCTCCGCCCGCACGGCGGACCGGTCTGGGCCTACTACGCCGAGTTTGACCACCTGCCTCAACTCCTCGCCGCCAACGGCTATGTCGTCCTCCTCCCGAATCCGCGCGGCTCCACCGGCCGCGGACAGGATTACGCCAAAGCCATCTGGGCCGATTGGGGCAACAAGGACTATCAAGACGACATGGCTATGGTTGACTACGCCATCGAGCAAGGCATCGCCGACCCAGACAAGCTCGCCGTTAGCGGCTGGTCCTACGGCGGCATCTCCACCGACTTCATCATCACGCAAACCACGCGCTTCAAAGCCGCCATCTCCGGTGCTGGCAGCGCCTTCTTCACCAGTATGTACGGCCATGACCATTACCAGCGCGACTACGAAACCGAGCTAGGCCATCCGTGGCAAAACAAAGCTGCTTGGGAGCACGTTTCCCCCTTCTATCGCGTCGCCAACATCACCACCCCCACACTCTTCATGGGCGGCGAAATTGACTGGAACGTCCCCATCCTCGGCGGCGAGCAAATGTATCAAGCGCTCAAAATTCTCGGCCGCCCCACCGAACTCGTCGTCTACCCCGGCGAATACCACGAATTCAAAACGCCCAGCCATATTAAGGACCGCCTCGAGCGCTACCTCGCCTGGTACGCTCACTATGTAAAGGGTGATGGGACGCCCGCTCGCCCTGCAGCAAATCCCAAATGAAACGGTTTTGGCAGCGCAGGCGTCCCATGACAAGCGAGTGATTTTCTCAGGGCTATTTCCAAACAAGCAGGCATCTAAAAACGACGGTCGGAGGAAGATTGTGCGAAAGCATGCGAGTGCGTTAGCGGTGTTCGTAGTTTTGCTGGCGGTTTTGCCTTTGGCAGCACAGGCGCCCAGCCAGGCGGATTTGTCAGGCATTCATCAAATCAAGGACGAGGGCTTCAACAACTCCAAAGTCATGGAAATCATGAGCTACCTGACCGATGTTTACGGTCCGCGCCTCACCAATTCACCGAACGTCAAGGAAGCCGCCAATTGGACCACTGGCAAAATGAAGGAATGGCAGCTCGCCAACGTCCATCTCGAATCTTGGGGCCCCTTCGGCCGCGGTTGGTCCAATGAGCGCTTTTCCGCTCAAGTAATTTCCCCGCGCCCGTTTCCCCTGATTGCCTACACCAAGGCATGGACTCCTGGTACCAACGGTCCCGTAACCGCCGACGCCGTCCTTGCGCCGGTCCTCAAAGAAGAAGACATCGCGAAATATCGTGGCCAGCTCAAAGGAAAGTTTGTCCTGACCGCTGCCATCCCGGAAAATCCCGAGCGTTTCGAACCTCAAGCTCACCGCTACACCGACGCCGAGTTAACGGAAATGGCCACGCAACCCGTCCCCGCTGCGCAAAATCCTGATGAACGCATCGCTCAATTCCGCGCCCAGCGCGAATTAAATCTGAAAGTACAAAAATTCCTCGTCGAAGAAGGCGTCGCCGCCTGGATCGAACCTTCCCGCAGCGATGACGGAACCGTTTTCGTCCAGCAGGGGGGCGGCCGCGACAAAGAGAAAGATCCTCCGACTCCTGCTCGTGTCGCCCTTGCCAGCGAAAATTACGGCCGCATTTATCGCATGCTGGAAAAGAAACTCCCGGTCACTCTCCAACTCGACATCCAAAACAAGTTCTACGATGACGATCTCAATTCCTTCAACATCATCGGCGAAATTCCCGGCACCGATAAAGCCAAAGCCGACGAAGTCGTCATGCTGGGCGCGCACTTCGATTCATGGCACGCCGGAACCGGAGCCACCGACAACGGCGCCGGCTCGGCTGTCATGCTCGAAGCCATTCGAATCCTTAAGGCCACTGGCCTCAAAATGCGCCGCACCGTCCGCATTGGTCTGTGGACCGGTGAAGAGCAGGGCTTGCTCGGCTCGCGCGCGTACGTAAAGCAGCACTTCGCCGATCCTGAAGTGATGAAGCCCACCCCCGAACACGCCAAGCTCGACGCTTACTACAATATCGACAATGGCACCGGCAAAATCCGCGGCGTCTATCTCCAGGGCAACGAAATGGTCGCTCCCATCTTCAATGCTTGGATGGAGCCCTTCCACGATCTCGGCATGAACACGCTTACCATTCGCAACACCGGCGGCACCGATCACCTTTCTTTCAACTCCGTCGGCCTTCCCGGTTTTCAATTCATCCAGGACCCCATGGACTACGACTCGCGCACCCACCATTCCAACATGGACGTCTACGAGCGCATCCAGGAGCCCGACATGAAGCAGATGGCCGTCATCGTCGCCTCCTTCGTCTACATGACCGCCAACCGCGATGAAATGCTCCCGCGCAAGCCCCTGCCCAAACCGCAGCCCCCGCGCCCGCAACCCTGATCCTCGATTCTCTACTGTAGGGCTGGCCTTCCGAGGCCAGCCGCGCTTTGTTGATGGGTCGACCGGCGCTTCAACCTCTCGGTGGTTCCTGGTGGTTCCTCCTATCTCGTAGGGGCACGATACATCGTGCCCCTCGATCTGCAGGCACGCTTACTGTGATTAGCAAGTTTCTCGTCGCGAGCTAATCGATGCCACCGACGTGGATGTATGGCTCTTACCGGGGCGGGCTGCGCTTTACCCGCTGCTTTTCCGCAGCGCCTGGAGGCGCGTCACAAGTTAGCCCAGCCCGTAAGGGCTGGGAACGCATGCAAAGTGATTTCCGAGCGCCGTAGGTGCGACACCTCGCTCGTCACGCCGTCTCATGCCGAGGATCGCCATTTTCTCCGCGTGACATTCCGCCCCGCCCATCGTCTGATACATCCAGGGAGACGCTATGGCCTCGTTCTGGCAGGACCTGCGCTACAACCTTCGCCTTCTTCGCCTCAGTCCCGGCTTCACCATCGTCGCCATCCTCACCCTCGCCCTCGGAATCGGCGCCAATACCGCCATCTTTCAACTCATCGCCGCCATTCGCCTGCGCTCCATTCCGGTAAAAGACCCGCAGGAGCTCGGCACCGTAAGGATCGCCGACCGCCACTGGGGTTCCGGCCAATTCTCCAGCCAATATTCTCAATTGACCTTTGCCATGTGGGAAGAGCTCCGCAAGCGGCAAGAGGGCTTCGCCGAAATCGCCGCCTTCAGCGATCGCCGCTTTAATCTCTCCACCGGCGGCGAAGTGCACTACGCCCGCGCCATTCAGGTCACCGGCGATTTCTTCCACGTTCTTGGCGTCAACCCTCTTCTCGGCCGTCTGCTCGGCCCCTCCGATGACCAGCCGGGCTGCGGAATCGGCGGCGCCGACATCAGCTACGCTTTCTGGCAACGCAATTTTGGCGGCGATCCAGCCGTGGTGGGGAAGCGTCTGACTCTCGACGGCAATTCGTTTGAAGTAATCGGCGTTACGCCGCCCGCCTTCAAGGGTATTTCTGTTGGCGATTCTTTCGACGTTGCCGTTCCGCTCTGCATCGAGCCCATCCTCAGCCCTCGCAACAATCGCCTGACCATCCGCCACGCTTGGTGGCTCGCTACCATCGGCCGCCTCAAACCCGGTTGGTCCATCACTCGTGCCAGCGCCCAAATCAACGCCATCAACTCCGCCATTCTGCAAGAGACCATTCCGCCCTTTTACGACGCCGTGGCCACCAAGAAATTCCTGGCCTACAAGCTCGCGGCATTTCCTGCCGGCACAGGTTTTTCGCAGTTGCGCGAAAACTCCGAGACGCCCTTGTGGCTCTTGCTCGGAATCTCCGGCCTGGTCTTGCTGATTGCCTGCGCCAATCTCGCCAACTTGATGCTTGCTCGCGCCAGCGCCCGCGAACGCCAGATCACCATCCGGCAGGCTCTGGGTGCCACCCGCGGACGCATGATCCGCGAACTTCTCTCTGAAAGCATCCTCCTCGCCCTCGCTGGTGCCGCGTGCGGCCTCTTCCTCGCTTTCGCCGTCAGCCGCCTCTTGGTCGCTTTCATCAGCACGTCAGACAATCAAGTCTTCCTCGACCTCGGAATGGACTGGCGCGTCCTTGCCTTCACCACCGCTCTTGCTGTCCTCACCACTATTCTGTTCGGCCTGGCTCCCGCAGTTCGCGCCACCCGCGCCGAGCCTGCCACCTTGCTCCAATCCGGCAGCCGCGGAATGAGCGCAGGCCGCGAACGTTTCGGTCTCCGCCGCATCCTGGTCGTCTCGCAAGTTGGGCTTTCCGTTGTTCTTCTGATGGGTGCGCTGCTTTTTGCTAGAAGTCTGCGCAACCTGGTCACTCTCGACGTTGGTTTTCAGCAGAGCGGCATCTTGATAACCAGCGTGAATTTCAAGCGGTTGCAGCTTCCGGAAGATCGTTACGTTGACTACAAGCGTGAGATCGTCAAGCACGTCCAAGCCGTCCCCGGCGTGGAATCCGCTGCTGCCACCATGCTCGTTCCGTTTGGCGGGGAAACTTGGAACGATAATGTCATCACCGAGGGCTCCGAGGAGGACAAAGGATCGGCGTGGATCAATTACCTTGGTCCCGGCTATTTTCACACCATCGGCACCCCTCTACTCGCTGGACGCGACTTCGACGACCGCGACACGCCAACCTCCACCAAGGTCGCCATCGTCAATCAGGCCTTCGTGAAAAAGATGCTCAAGGGAGCGGATCCTCTCGGCAAGACATTTCGCATCCACGAACCGCCAGGAAAACCGCGTCCGCTTTATGAAATTGTCGGAGTGACTGGTGACAACAAGTTCCAGGACATGCACGAGGAATATTTGCCGTTTATGTATTTCCCGGCGCAGCAGCAGGACAAGCCCAACCCCGATGATCAAATCTTGGTCAAGTCTTCACTGCCCGTGACGACTTTGATGGCCTCACTGAAACAATCGATAGGCGATCTCAATCCCGGCATCGACATCGAATTCAGTGTGTTCAAGACCAAAATTCACGACTCTCTCTTGCAAGACGAATTGATGGCCACCCTCTCCGGTTTCTTCGGAGTCCTCGCGGCGATCCTCGCGGCCATTGGGCTCTATGGAGTCATGTCCTACATGGTCGTCCAGCGCACCAGGGAAATTGGAATCCGCATGGCCATCGGTGCCAAACGCGCCGACGTTGTGAAAATGATTCTGCGCGAAGCTGGCATTCTTACACTCGCGGGTTTGGTCATTGGAAGTGGCCTGGCACTCGGCGCCGCGCAAGCGGCCAAATCCATGCTCTACGGTTTGAAGCCTCGCGACCCGCTCACGCTCGTCATCGCTATCGTCACGCTAAGCACCGTAGCATCCCTCGCCAGTTTCTGGCCTGCCTACCGCGCCTCTAAACTCGATCCTTTGGCCGCTCTGCGTTACGAATAGCCGCGCATCTTTTTTTAGCTAACAGAGTAATGCGCTATGCGGGATGACGCTTATTGAGGGCGTGCCAGCAAATCCCATTCTTCTCCGCCACGCTTCAGCAAGAGCTCCCGATCCTCCGGCAAGATCCAGCGCTGCCGAATGAGTTCGTCAGTGGCACGCGTAAACTGCCCAAGATACGCCTCGCGATCGGCATACCGTTCCGCGATGGACTTCCGCGGATCGCCCGACTTCTTGCGTTCTTCGTCGTTTTTGGGAAAGGGAATAAACGAACCCTCAAACCCCAAGCGCTGCGATGCCCCGCCAATGGAGGGATCGCGAAGATTCCAACCCGTGTAAGTTGCAAGCGGCACGGAAATCTCCGGCAGGTGCACGCCGCCGAGCTCATTGCCATCCGCATCCACTTGTGGCACAAGCACGGGAAATGTTTTGCCGACGTTCGGTGGCTGCACCGCAAGAATTCCGTCTCGCCAGTTCGGACCATAGTCGAGACGGTAAGCCGTGTTGGCATCGCCGGGCAGCTTCACGAGCGGAATTCGCGGAAATGCTAACTCGCCTATCGTCACAAGCGTGTGTGCGCCGATTGTCGGATATGCGTTTGGCGGTGGTAACGTGCCACTGCGAACCCACGCATCCATGTTGGCGATCATCGCGCGCCAGAAGTAGCGGATGGGAAGCGGCGACTGAAGCTGTTGCCCAAACAACGAACCTTGTCCGCGCGCAGGCGGAAACGGGCCCGAGTAATGCTGCAATCCCGTGAAGTGATAAATGCGCACGTTGGGTCCAATCGCCGCGTCGCTTTTTCCATCAGCGCTGGTATGGATTAGCGATGCCGCGCGACCCCAATACTCGTAGGATGTGTGAGAGAAAAATATTTTCGGCTCGACCTTCTCGATCTGCACGCGATCGAGTAAACCGCCCTTCTCTTGTGTCAGCGGATCAACCTCCGGCTGGTCCGTAAAAGGAAAAATGTCCGTCGGGAAAAATATTGACGAGGTTGGCTGTGCATCACGCGACGGCTGAGCGAATCGATGGTTGAAGCTCCCGCGGCCCGCACCTGCGACATGCGAAAGAACGCCATCGAGGGCGATCCGCCCTTCTTCATCGGCGTTAAAGCCCTGGTAGAGAAAATGACGCAGAAAGCGGCCATTCTGCGAAATGCCTTCCCCGATCACACGCACTGCATGTAAGAGTGTTTTGTCCTCTGTAGGGCTCGCCTTCTGAGGCGAGCCGCCCTTGTCGCCACTCCAATATTTCACATACGAGGCAAAATCGCGCACCGCCGCAAAGCTGAGTCCCGCAACGACCGGATCGGCCACCACATACACGTACTCGTAAATCCGCCCCGGCTCGAACCCTCCATTGAGATGTATGGACCTATCACTCGGCGTCAGCTTCCCTTCCACCATCGCCGCGAATTGCCACTCTGACCGCGGAATGGTCGTACGCTTTCCCTCGCGCGAGTCGCGAACCGTCAACGTATTCCGTGGATCATCCGGCTGCGCCACCGCATACTCGGAGCCTCCGATGCTGCCTGGCATTACGTGGCCGAGCGGAATTTCGCCAGCTTTGGCGGGAAGCATAATGTCACCGCGCAAAAGTCCGGTAATGGTCTTTCCGTGATCCTTCGCAATCGGAGCGTACAAGCGAAGCGCGCCCGCACCGGCGGCATCCCACTGCCACCCGAGCGCGACCACCGTGAAGCCGTTTCGCAGTAGCCACGCATCCCCCGCGCTGTGCGCCAGATCTTCATCGCCACCATCGACGATCGAGAGTATTCGTGGATTCCCGCGGTTTGGGTTTTCCAGCAGTACCGTCCCGTTTCCCTTCGCCCCATCCTTCGGTCGCACCGCCACGAAGTCCGCCGAAAATTCCACCTCACCATTCTTCAAATTCTCCGCGTTGGCCAAATCCACTATGGGCTGATTGTGGATGTTGGCCACCGCCACAGCGAAGTACACCCGCCCAGTAATCCGTTCGTAAGCGCCACTCTCTCCAAAGGGTTTGCCTTCGAGAACATCCGCGCGCGACGTGATCTCCACACCCTTCACCCGCGCTGCCAGGCAAGGAACCACGAACAGAAAAATCACGCACAGTGCAAACCAACGTCTAATTGAAATCATGCGCCGCAGAATATCACGTCCGGCTGCAGCATTTTTTCCAGACATATTCTTTCTCTCCCTCTGCTACACTACGCCCCCGGAATCCACTCCAGCTCTCTTCTGAGGAGTTTTGCGCATGAAAATGTTCCGCAGCATCGCGTTCGCCGCTATCGCTCTGGTTCTTTGTCTGCCCGCCCGCGCACAGGAAGCAGCAACAAAGCCCGTTGCCGCCTCTCCGCGCGCTATCACCATTGATGATTACTTCCAGATTCGCGACGTTGGTCAACCCGAACTGAGCCCCGACGGCCAGTGGGTCGCTTACGGCGTTCGAACGCGCATGCTCAAAGAAGATAAGAACGAGTCGCGCCTCTGGATGGTCTCCACTCACGGTGGCGAAGCTATCCCCATGACCGCCGAAGGTGTCTCCTCCTCTCACGCTCGCTGGAGTCCCGACGGCAAATTCCTCGCCTTCCTCTCCTCACGCAATCAAGACAAGGGCCAGGTTTGGCTTCTCAATCGTCTCGGCGGCGAAGCCGTCAAACTCACGGAAACCGTTCAGGGCGTCAACGATTTCGAATGGTCTCCGGACAGCACGCGCATCGTTCTCGTCCTGCAAGATCCCAAGCCCGAGGACATCGAATCAGCCAAGGACAAGGATAAAGACAAAGAAAAGCCCGCCGCGAAACCAAAAACTCCGCCTCCCTACGTCATCGACCGTCTCCAATTTAAGGAAGACGTCGTCGGTTATCTCGATCACCGCCGTGATCACCTTTACGTTTTTGATGTCACCGCAAAAAAGACCACGCAACTCACTTCCGGCGATTTCGATGACAGCGATCCCGCCTGGTCGCCCGACGGCAAATCTCTCGCCTTCACCAGCAATCGCACCACTCCCGACCCCGATCGCAATTACAACTCGGACATCTGGGTCGTCGCCGCCGACAACACCGACAAAGGCGCGCACCTGACGCAAGTCACGACCAATCCCGGCTCCGACCGCTCGCCCACTTGGTCTCCCGACGGCAAGTGGATCGCCTACGTCACCGAGACCGACGTCAAGGCCATGATTTACGCCACTCACCATCTCGCTGTCTCTCCCTCCACCGGCGGCGAAGCCAAAGTTCTAACCGTTGCATTCGATCGCAGCGTCCGCCGCCCGCGCTTTTCTGCTGACGGCCATGCCATCTATTTCGTCGCCTCCGATGACGGCACAGAAAACCTTTGCCGCATCGCCGTCACGGGCAGAGAAGTCACCCGTCCCATTGGCGGCCGTCTGAACGTAAGTTACTACTCCCTCGGCAAAGACGGCGCCATCGCCGCGCAAGTCGGCATGGTCGATCGCCCCGACGAAATCTATCTTTCGAATGGCAGCGATCTCACCCGCCTCACCAAAACCAACGACGCTCTCATTTCCCAATTGCGTCTCGCCAAAGTCGAGTACGTCCATTTCAAGAGCAAAGACGGCACTCCCGTCTCCGGCTATCTCTACAAACCCGCCGACTACACCGCCGGCAAAAAAATCCCCACGCTGCTCCATCCTCACGGCGGCCCCGTCGGCCAATACTCCGCGTCCTTCTACCATCTCGCGGAACTTTACGCCGCCAACGGTTACGCCGTCCTCATGCCGAATCCACGCGGCTCTTCCGGCTACGGCCAGAAATTCTGCGAAGCAATTTTTGCCGATTGGGGTAACAAGGACTATCAGGACGACATGGCTATGGTGGACTACGCTCTCGCGCAAGGCATCGCCGATCCCGATAAGCTCGGCGTTGGCGGCTGGTCTTATGGCGGCATGTCCACCGACTTCATCATCGCGCAGACCACGCGTTTCAAAGCCGCCATCTCCGGCGCAGGAATCGCGCTTCTTTCCACAGGCTACGGCCACGATCAATACATGCGCGACTATGAATGGGAGCTGGGCCGCCCCTGGGTAAACAAAGATGTCTGGGAAAGAGTTTCGCCCTTCTACCGCGTCAACAACATCACCACGCCCATTCTCTTCATGGGCGGAGACGTAGATTGGAACGTCCCCATCATCGGCGGCGAACAGATGTATCAGGCGCTAAAAATGCTCGGCCGCACTACGGAGCTCGTCGTCTACCCCGGCGAGCACCACGGCTTCACCACGCCCTCCCATATAAAGGACCGTATGGAGCGCTTCCTCGCCTGGTACGCCCACTACGTCAAGGGCGACGCCACGCCCGCCCGTCCCGCTGAACAACCGGCCCCTGCCACCAAAACCGGCGATTAAGTCAAATGCGCATGTGCTTTGTAGGGGCGCAGCATTGCTGCGCCCTCCATGCCAGGCGCATTACCGATCCACTGATCTAAAACTCCTCCCGCGGGTCCACGCTCTTAAACCCATACGTCTCATACCGCGTAGCAATTTTCCCGTCGCGCAAACTCACCACCGTAAATCCCTCCGGATGCCCCATTCGTATCCCATGCCACCAATTCCCGCAAACCGCTCCGCCCGTGATGTACCTCGTATTCTTGTAATCCACCACTTCATTCACGTGCGTGTGCCCCTGCAGCACCGCGATCACATTGTGTCCCTCAAACGCCCCAATCACCTGCGGCGCATTCGCTACCGTCAACGTATTGTATTTGTCCCCGCTGTCCCGCCCTCCCGTGTAGCTCGCAAACGCCGTCACCATTGGTACGTGCGTCGCCGCTACCACCGGCACACTCGGTCCCGTTTTTTTCAAATCTTCTTCCAGCCATTTCACTTGCGCGTCATCAATCCGCGCTTCCCACTTGTGGTCCGGCGTCAGCTGAATCGAATCCAGCACCACAAAGTGATATCCCTTGTGATCGAACGAGTAGTAAGTCCGCCCAATCCGGTCTTCATACATTTTCTTTCCGAATCGCGGATCATCCATCGCGATCCCGCCTTTTTCCGCGGTGCCAAACGTGTCGTGATTTCCGATCACGTGGTGCAGCGGTATCTTCAGCCGGCTCTCCGCTTTTTTGTAAAGGTCGAACACCAGCCCCGCTCGCTTTTCATCCACCGCATTCGAATCATAAACGTGGTCGCCGCCCATAATCGCGAACTCCGGCCTCAGTGCTTCTACTTTTTGAAAACACATGTCGCATCCGTGCGGAGCGTCCAACTCCGGCTCGATGTGCGTGTCCGTAAAAAATACAAAATCAAACGACCCCGGCGCATTCTCCGCCGCCCAATCCAACGTCCCTGTCCCCGCAATCGCCGCCACGGCCCCAGTCGCCGCCGCCGTCCTCAAAAATGTTCTGCGATCTAGAATCATCATTCACTCCTCGCCCCAGCATTTCCCAGCCGCCGGAATCTTATCACTCTCGAATTGCTGTTGCCTCTCTCTTTACATTGCCTCCGCCAGCACTCCGCGCTATCCTCCATCTCCTCGCGGAGGTGCTGGATGCGTTTTCGCAATTCAATCCTCACGGCGTTCCTCGTCACGCCGATTTTTTGCAATTCCCTGGTAGCCCAATCCCGCTTCGCCGTGGGCACCGCATCCGCCGCTCCCGGCGAAAAGTCTACAGGCTACCTCGAAGTCCCCGCCGGCGTTGACGCCGCCACCAGTATCCCCGTCGTCATCGTCAACGGCGCCAAGCCCGGCAAGATTCTCGCGCTAATCTCCGGTGCTCACGGCACCGAATACACTTCCATCATCGCCATCGAAAAACTCATCGCCGCCCTCGACCCTGCCCAGGTCACTGGCACCGTCATTCTCGTTCCGCTCATCAACATCCAATCGTTCGAACAAAAAGTCCCGCACGTAAATCCCATCGACAATAAAAGTATGAATCGCTTTTATCCCGGCAAACTCGACGGCACGCAAACCGAGCGCGCCTCCTACCTCATCACCAAGGAAATCGTCGACCGTTGCGACTATCTCATCGACTACCACGGCGGCGACCTCGACGAAAGCCTCCGCCCCTACGCCTACTGGGGACCAACGGGAAGGGAAGAACAAGATCGCATTTCGAAACAAATGGTGCTCGCCTTCGGCCTCGACCACATCATCATCTGGCGCGAACGTCCCACCGATCCCAACGCCACGCGCTATCTTGATAATACCGCCGCTGTCCGCGGCAAAGCTTCCATCGTCGTCGAAGCCGGCCACGCCGGCACCGTCGAATCCGACGACCTCGCGCTCCTCGTCAACGGCACGCTCAGCACTATGCGCGCCCTCAAAATGTTCCCAGGCGATCCGCATCCAATCGAAAATCCTGTGTGGATTGAAAAATTAGTGGACGTTCTTGCCGATGGCCCCGGCATCTGGTACCCACTCGTCAAGCGCGGCACCTACGTCGAAGCCGGCATGAAGCTCGGCACTATCACCGACTACTTCGGCAAAATCATCGCCGAACCTCGCGCTCCCGTCGCCGCCGTCGTCCTCCACGTCAACGCTGTCCCTTCCCTCAAAAAAGGCGACAACATCGCCGACCTCGGCGTCCCCGCCTCCCACGCCCCATAGTGCCGATTCATTTTCGATGTCTTTGTCGGAGCGCAGCACCGCTGCGCCCTCTTCGTCTACCGCATCAGCGCTAAATATGTTTACTGCGCCGGCCGCACCAACAATCCCCGGCTCCTCATCCAATTCGCCAAAAGCTCCGGCCACTTCCCCAAGACGGGATCCCCCAGATCCATCCCCACCCCATGCGGCCCCTTCTCAAAAATGTGCAACTCTGCCGGAACTCCCGCCTTGCGCAGCGCCAAATAAAACGCCACGCTATTCTCCGCCGGCACCGCCGTATCCTCGTTCGTTGAAATCAAAAATGTCGGCGGCGTCTGCGCCGTCACGTGCAGCTCATTCGAAAGCTCCTCCAGCAGCTTCGGATCCGGCTTTTCCCCCAACAGTGACTTTGCCGATCCCCCATGCGTCCACGTCGCCGTGAACGAAATCACCGGATACCCCAAAATCACAAAATCCGGCCGGCTGCTCACCCTATCAATCGCATCTTCCGCGCCCGCGTTCCCCGCATCAAAGTGTGTCGCCGTCGTCGCCGCCAAATGCCCGCCCGCCGAAAATCCCATAATCCCCACGCGGTTTGGCAACACATCAAACTCCTTCGCGTGCGCTCGCACCATTCGAATCGCCCGCTGCGCATCTCCCAGCTCAATCGGATGGTGATATTTCGGTCCCAGCCGGTACGTCAGCACAAACGCCGCTACTCCCATCGCGTTAAACCAATTCGCCAACTGCCGCCCTTCATGATTCGCCGCCAGCATCACATACCCGCCACCCGGTGCCACGATCACCGCCGTCCCCGACGGATTCCCCCGCCACGGCGCGTAATAAGTCAGCGTTGGCGTATCAATCTCCTCCGTCCCCGTCGCTCCCGGCGCGCCATGCTCCCACACCAGCATCTTCTTCGGCTCATCCGCCTCAATCGGTGACTTCTGCGCCCGCGCCTGCGCCCGCGCGCAAACTGCTCCCACACTCCCCGCCATCAACCCAATCACCGCCACCGCAAGAATTCGTCGTAACATCATGAGTCGCAACCCTCGCACGAATTTATTTACTGTCCGCCGATTCTCCACACGCACCGCCAGAATCTGCGCCCAGAGCATATCACTCCACCAGCCGCCAAGACTGCGTAGCGGCGCCCTTAAGGCCGCCGCTTTTGACAGCCCGTAGGCGCGCCACAAGTTGGGTTCCTTGGATTGTGTGAATCAGTCTGCGCGGCGCGTTTGTGAATGTTTACAGGAGCAAGGGTTCTTCCCACAACCAATGCACAAACCCTTCTCACTCCGCTTCGCCGATTTCTTCATTGACGGAGTTTCTGAAACAAACTTTTTCCAGTGCTTAAACTGGCGTTTCGGCTTGTCATCTGTGCTCATATAGTTTGATCCGCGCCGTCATTGTCCCACTGGGGCAACCGCTACCGCAAATGTTGCTCTGTTCCTATATTCAGCAGTCGAACCGGCGCCCGAGGTGACTGTTTTTCGCCTGGGGCTTTTGGCTTTCTGCCCATTCTCCCCTTCTCCGCACTTGTAGTGGCCGCCATCTTAGGCGGGCGCCTTTCTCCCAGCGCCGTAGGCGTGGCACAAATTAGCCCAGTGCGTAAGCGCTGGGAAGTGAAGCAACTTGAATTCCGAGCGCCGTAGGTGCGCCACTTCTTCTTCATTGTAGGGGCGCAACATCGCTGCGCCCTCCTTACTTGGCTGTGCTCATTTAAATCTTGTTGTTCCCAATCGCTCTTCAAGAATGGCCGGGTACTCCAGGTGACAATTTTTCACATGGGGATTTTGACTCTTCTCGACGTACTCTCGCCTTCCGCGTTCCACGACTCTTGAACCCTTCTACGGATGCACAGTGAGCTCTACCCCTTTGTTTTCTTCTCCTTGCAAAATCTTTCGAACAATCTAGGACAAATCGCTGAATACTAGTACTATAATAATAATTGACGATATAACATAAATGCTATCATGGGTTGTGAATTTTCACCCTGAGCTTCGAAGGGATCGATCCTATCCCCGCCGTCCCTCTCTGCGCCCGGCGCCTGCCCCGATCAAAGATCCCGACCCTGTCGGGACCCGGTCGGGATGTCTCTGCGTCAAGCTCTCCGGCTCTCTCCCTTCGTATTTGTCCCAATTTACTGTCATCCATCCCTTTTCTATTCAGCCACTTACAAAATGCTCTTCTCGCAACTCTTTTGTTTTGAACTCAATCCATTTTGATGGGGGGGGTGTACCCCCTCTACGAGGAACTCATGAACTCCATTCCATCTAATTCCAGTTCCACCATTGATATTGAAGCAGTTACAACAAGAGAGCCCTCCGCTCCACGCCGACCTGTCCCGACCCGCTCGGGAGCATCGACTGGCAGCCGCTGTCATCATCGTTTCCCCAACGGTAAACGCTGCCGGAAATACGGCACCACTTCCCATTTTGGTCTCTGCCACACCCACTACGACGCCGTCGCCGCACTCGGAGCCTCCGTCCAACAAGACCAAAGCGACTTCACCGATCTCTCCGCCGAACTCCTCCCCGAACTCTCCGAATTCGCCGCCGGCGCCGACATCCGCCAATTCCTCGCCCGCCTCCTCGTCCTCGTCACCAAAGGACGTATCTCCCCCCGCCGTGCCTCCGTCCTCGGCTACATCACCAACCAACTCCTCCACTCCCACCGCGCCATCGACCGCGAGAACTTTCTCCAACTCGCGTATGCCCCGCAAAAGGAACCCACCGTCATCTGGGAAGTCCCCGGCTTAAACCCCATCAGCGGGGAAACCCCGTCATGATCATCGATATCATCCAAGGTCCACAGTTTGCTCCGCCCTCGCCGCCAGAGTATCCTCTCCTTTCTCCCGGAGGGCTCGGATGCGCATCAGTGTGGCAGGGAAGTTCTTCATCGTTGGACTCGTCGTCGCAACAATTTTCTGCACGCCGGCGAACGCCCAACAGTTCGATCAAAAACTCTATTCCGAAATGCGCTGGCGCTGCATCGGCCCGTTCCGCGGAGGCCGCACTGTCGCCATCACCGGCGTTCCGCACCAGCCAAATGTTTTCTACATGGCCGCCGTCAACGGCGGCGTTTGGAAAACCACCGATTTTGGAAATACCTGGAAACCGATTTTCGACGATCAACCCAGCGGCTCTGTCGGTGCATTGGCCGTTTCTCCATCCGATCCGAACATCATTTACGTCGGCAGCGGCGAAGGTTTGCAGCGCCCCGATCTCGCTACCGGCGATGGCGTCTACAAATCCACCGACGCCGGAAAAACCTGGACGCATCTCGGCCTGCGTGATGCCCAGCAAATCACCGCGATCCTCGTTGATCCAAAAGATCCCAATCGCGTTTTCGTCGCCGCCCAAGGCCATCCCTACGGCCCCAATGCCGAGCGCGGCGTTTTTCGCTCCACCGATGGTGGAAAATCTTTCCAGAAAGTTCTCTACAAAGATGAAAACATCGGCGCTGCCGATCTCGCTTTCGATCCCGCAAACTCGCAGACCGTCTACGCGGTATTGTGGGCCGCGCGCGTCGCTCCGTGGGAGGTTCGCAGCGGCGGTTCGATCTACATGGCCGGCAGCGGACTTTTCAAATCCACCGATGGCGGAAACAATTGGCGCCCGCTCACAAAGGGTTTACCCACCGCCGCTGATGATCTCGGCCGCATCGGCATCGCCGTCGCTCCCTCGCAGCCCAATCGCCTTTACGCCACTATCGAAGCCAAGCGCGGCGTCGCTGGCATCTACCGCTCCGACGATGCCGGTGAATCTTGGCAGCAAATCAATAGTGACGGACGCATCGGCGGCCGCGGCCCCGGAGCCATGGGAATTGCCGTCGCACCAGACAATCCCAGCGAAATCTATGTCGCCAACACCACGACTTGGAAATCCACTGATGGCGGAAAAACTTTCGTCGGTTTCAAAGGCGCGCCCGGCGGCGACGACTATCAGCGCCTATGGATCAGTCCCGAAAATCCGCAGATTATCGCACTCACCGCTGACCAGGGCGCGGAGATCAGCGTCAATCGCGGCGAAACCTGGAGCACTTGGTACAACCAGCCGACCGCGCAGTTTTATCACGTCACCACCGACAATCGTTTTCCCTACTGGGTTTATGGCTCGCAGCAGGAAAGCGGCTCCGCCGCCACGCTCAGCCGCAGCGATTACGGCGAAATCACATTTCGCGATTGGCATCTCATCGGAATTTTCGAGTACGGCTACATCGCCGTCGATCCGCTCGATCCCAACATTCTTTACGGTGACTGGCTCACAAAAACGAAACAGGATATCGGCGAATACGCAAAAGTCACACCCGAGGCGATTCGTCGCGGCGAGTATCGCTACACGCGCACGCTGCCCGTGGTTTTCTCGCCGCTCGATCCGCACACGTTGTATTTCGCGGCGAACGTGCTTTTCAAAACCACCGACGCCGGAAATAGTTGGCAGGTCATCAGTCCCGATCTCACGCGCGAAACTTACGATACTCCCGCAAATCTCGGCGCGTTCGCCGCGAGCGATCCTGAAAAAGGAAAACATCGCGGCGTCATTTATGCCGTCGCTCCTTCGTTCAAAGAAGCAAACACGATTTGGGCAGGCACCGACGATGGATTAATTCAACTCACGCGCGACGCCGGAAAATCCTGGCAAAAC
Source organism: Candidatus Acidiferrum sp. (assembly GCA_041482215.1). Taxonomy (GTDB): domain Bacteria; phylum Acidobacteriota; class Terriglobia; order Acidiferrales; family UBA7541; genus Acidiferrum. The sequence goes on from JBGPDI010000070.1 coordinate 18,734, forward strand.
GTGACGCCGCCGCAACTGAAGCCGTGGAGCAAAGTTTCCATCATCGAAGCTTCGCACTTCGACGCAGCGACAGCGTATGCCGCGATCAATTCGTTCCGTCTCGACGATTTGCGCGCACATATTTATCGCACGCGCGATTTCGGTAAGACCTGGACCGAAATCACAAAAGGAATTCCCGACGGCGGCGCCAGCAACGTTGTTCGCGAAGATCCAATTAAAAAAGGTTTGCTCTTCGCCGGAACCGAAGGTTCCGTCTATGTTTCTTTCAACGACGGAGACGATTGGCAGCCGCTGCAACTGAATCTGCCGCACACTTCGATGCGAGATTTAGTAATTCACGGCGACGACTTAATTGTTGCTACGCATGGCCGATCATTTTGGATTCTCGACGACGTTACGCCGCTGCGCCAAGTTTCTGAGGAGGTTGCAAAATCGCCGGCATATTTATTCGCGCCGCAGGAAGCAACTCGTTTTCGCTGGAACCGAAATCCGGACACACCGCTTCCACCAGAATTTCCCGCGGGAAAAAATCCGCCCGACGGTGCAATCATCGATTATTTTCTCGCGGCATCCGCAAAAGGTCCCGTCAAACTTGAAATCTTTGACGAGCAGAATCATCTCGTGCGCCGCTACACCAGTTCCGACAAATCCGAACCGATTGAAAAAATCGCCGGTGAACATCCCATCCCAATGTATTGGGTGCGTCCAACGCAAATTCTTTCGAAGGAAGCGGGCATGCACCGTTTTGTTTGGGACTTACACTATGCGCCGCCGGATTCTCTCGGCCACGAATTTCTCATCTCCGCGATTTATCACGACACGGTGAAATACCCGCTCGGAGCGTGGGCACTCCCCGGCGCGTATACCGTGAAACTGATTGCCGACGGGAAAACTTATTCGGCGCCATTTACAGTTCGAATGGACCCGCGCATCAAGACTCCGCTCGCGGATCTTCGCAAACAGTTCGAAATGCAAAGCGGTTCCGTCGAAGGCATGAATGAAAGTTTCGAAGCGCTTTCGCAAGTTCAATCGGTGCGCGCACAGTTGAAAGAATACCCCGCAAAAGCGGCGAAGGGCGCACTCGCCGATGCGATCGCCGGTCTCGACAAGCAGGCAGCGGAAATGGAAGGTGCAACGCAGAGCAGATTCTTCGGCTTGCCACCAGGCGCGAAGCCACCCGAGAATTTCTCCAGCTTGAACCAACACTTCGGCAACATGCTGGGAATTGCAGACAGCGCGGATTCGGCGCCAACCACGCAAGCCACCGCCGTCTACAAGGAACTCGAAGGCGATCTTGAAAAGCTTCTCGCACAATGGGCGAAAATTCGGCGGCAGGATATTCCTGCACTGAACACTGAATTGAAAAAAGCCGGCCTCGCCCCGATAGATCCGAACAAAGCATCGGATACGGTTCCCTCCGAGGATGGAGACAGTGACGACGAGCCATAGAGTTTTTTCGTCGGAGATTCTGCGTCGAGAGAATTTTGACGGGACCGGATGACTTCGCGTTGACTAACTTGTCGCTGGAGACAGCTGAAGCTGGCCGAGGTCGGCGAGGACTTCGGCACTGTGTTTTTCGGCGTTTACGCTCAGATAAGTCTTTCGAATGATGCCCGCAGGATCAATGAGAAAAGTGTGGCGGGCAGAAAGTTTGGCGACGGCTAAATTCAAAAGCGAGCCATAGGCTGCGGAAGCTTCGTATTTTGTGTCCGCCAGCAGCTTGAAACTTAAGCCTTCTTTGGTGCAAAACTTCTGGTGGGAATCTTCGTTCTGGCCGCTAACGCCGAGGATGATGGCGTTTTTCAATTCGAATTGCCGGAGGTCGCGCTGAAAATTGTGCGCTTCCTTGGTGCAGCCGCTAGTGAAATCCTTGGGATAAAAATAGAGCACAACCCACTTGCCGCGGAGATCGTGCAGGCGGAGAGGCTTGCCGTCTTGCGTGTTCAGGGTGAAGTCTGGCGCGGGCGCTCCCGAGGCGGGCGCTTTCTGGCTTGAAAGCGCGGCGCGGACGACAAAAATTCCAACGAACAAAATAATTACTGCGATATAGAGTCCGATCATTTTCATCCCGTAGGCTCAACTTTAGTATGGAACGCGACGTGTTCGAAAGCAGCCATTATTTCTGGCTGAAGGCGCCGAAGCCCACTCGAAACTGAAGAGTGTTGATGCCGGGATTCGGCGTGGCAAGTCCGGCGTTCGAAATGTGCATGAACCGAAGTTCGGTGCTGATGTTGTGCTTGCTGCCGAGAAAGTGCAGACCGAGCGCGCCGCTAGATGTGAAGTTGATGCGGGAGACTCCTTCGGGCACTTGCGTGTTGGTGAAGAGAGTGCCGCCTCCGAGTTCGAAATAGGGAACGACTTTGGTGTGAGTATCCAGTTCCCACTTGAAGGCGAAGGGATTTATGCCCGCGCCGTAGGCGGTATTCGTTTTCTGAAAAACCAGAAAGAGCGGTACAGCTTCAATGGCATATTCCAGGCGGCCGCGCAGAAAACCGGGTCCATGCGGTGCGGTGAGAATCAGGCCATAACGAAAGCCAACATTCGCGACGGAGTCGCCGGACTGGGTGCCATTGGTGCCGTGGCCGCCGCCGCTCCAAATCTGCCACTCGTGCCCACCGTCGACGGGACCGGCTTGCGAGTGCGCTCGTGGAGTGAAAATGAACACGGCAAAGAGTATGGCTGTGAATACTCTCTTCACTGATGAGGCTCCTTCGAGATCTTCGATTCCGTGTGGCGGATTTCCGGTGCAGAGAAGATATAGAAAATCGGGGAGAAAGGCGACACTCTTCTGAATTATTTCAGATAAGTGCGCACGATTTGGATGACATCGCTGGCTGCTTCTTCCGAAGATTTGGAATTACGTGGCATGTGATTGCGGATGTGGTCTTCCATGAGCTCTGCCATCAGGCTATTGATGGCACCGCGAGCAGCGGAGAGGCGCTGGAGAGCTTCGGCGCAGGGATCGTGCTCGTCCAGGGCCCGTAACACGCTTTCGAGCTGGCCGATGACTTTTTTGGTGCGGTTGACGAGATCCAATTTTTCTTTTGAAGTGTGTGACATTCTGCTTGTCTACCCTAGGGGGGTATGGTATCAAGAGTCTGATCCTTTTTGCAAGAACCTGATGAACAATAAGCCAAAGGACCAAGGCTTTCGACGGATGGGCTCGAGCGCAACGTTCATGGCGCATTCATCGGCCGTGATTCTGTCTGTAATCATTCAATGATGAGCTGCACGTTTTGGCGTTAGAGGATTCGGATAATCGTGATGAGGCGCTGGACTTTCCAATTTGTTGCAAGTGGCTGCGTGATGCTCGCGGCATTCTCGATCGCTGCGGCAAGATCGCGGGCGCAAGATTCGCCGCCGGTCCAAGCGCAAGTGCCTCTGGCCGGGGACTCGAACGCAGATGCTGATTCGACGCCGGCGATGTTCGCGCATCCGGAGACAGACCGCTGGTGGGTTTCGGGGCAAGCGAATTTTATCTCGCAGTGGCATCCGGAATTTCATTCGCCCTATCAGGGGCCAAACAGCCTCACGCCAGAAGCGCAGGACGCGACCTCGCGGGTGCTGACATTTTTCACCGGCGTGCGACTTTCGGATACAACAGAACTGATATGCGATGTGCAAGAGGCAGGAGGGCATGGGATCAGTGAGGCGCTCGGGCTGGCGGGAGCAACGAATCTGGACGTGGTGCGGAATCCGACGCTGAGCAAGGCGCCTTACATCGCGCGGCTGATGTGGCACCAAATCATTCCGCTGAGCAAAGAAAAAGCGGCGGCTACGCGCACACCGTTTTCACTCTTTAGTACGCTTCCGGTGCGGCGGCTGGAAATTCGCTTCGGAAAAATGAGCCTGGTGGACTTTTCGATGCGAATACATATGGCACGGACACGAATTTTCAGTTCACAAACTGGACGGTGGATAACAACGGGGCGTACGACTATGCGGCAGACACGCGTGGTTTCACGTTTGCAGCAATGGCCGAATACCACGACCGGCGCTGGGTGGTGCGATTCGCCGAAGCGCTGATGCCGAAAGTTGCCAACGGGATTCACATGGATGCGGATGTAAGCCGGGCACACGCGGAAAATATTGAATTCGAATTGCACGGCACAGTGCTGCCGCATCGCGAAGGCATCGTACGTTTTCTGAGTTATGTGAATCACGCCAACATGGGAAGTTCCCGCGAAGCTGTGGACAATTTTCTGGCGGGGCTTACACCGGTGCCGGAAATCACAGCACATCCCCTGCAGACAACGATCAAGTACGGGTTTGGATTTAATTTCGAACAGCCGCTCAATAGTTGGATGGGCGTATTTGGCAGGTGGGGATGGGACGAAGGGCGGCACGAATCATTCGCCTATACCGAAGTGGACCAGACGACGCAGTTCGGCCTGGGCGGGAATGGGAAGCCGTGGCATAGAAAATTCGACCGCGCGGGAGTCGTTTTTGTTTCGAACGGCATCTCGCGCGATCATCAGGAATACCTCGCGCTGGGAGGGTTGGGTTTTCTACTCGGGGATGGCCGGCTGAATTACGGGCGCGAGAATATCGTGGAGAGCTACTACACACTTCACGTTTGGCGTGGACTTTACCCCGCGTTTGGAGTGCAACACATCAACAATCCCGGCTACAACCGTGATCGAGGACCTGTAGTCGTGCCGATGCTGAGACTGCACGTCGAATTGTAGAACCGGCGGGAAAAAATCTGCAGCGGGTCCACAGGAAGCCTGCTCACGCAATGCTCCGAATCCCGTCCGAATAATAAAGGATAGCGGTTTCGGTCCCCTCTGATTGGTGTAGTATCTGCGGTAGTTGAATTTGGGGGAAATCATGAAAGTAGACTTGCGGGCGGCCCCATTGGGGCAATTCTCCAGGGTGTGCCGTTTTTTTCTTCTCAGCTTGGTGGCCATCACATTTTTTTCGCTCAACGCGGGCGCACAAACCGTTGATGAGGTCATCGCCAAGAACATCCAGGCGCGCGGCGGAATGGAGAAGCTGAAAGCGGTGCGCAGTTTGCGCACCACGGCGAAGCTGACGCAGGGGTCGTTTCGCGCGGACCTTCGGCAGGAGAACAAACGCGCGGACAAGGTTCGCGAAGAGTTCATCATTCAGGGGCTTGCTCAGGTGCAGGCGTACGACGGCAAAACGGGATGGCAGATTTCTCCCTTCGGAGGACGCAAAGATCCAGAACTGCTTTCGCAGGACGATTTGAAAAGCCTGGTGGTGGACGCGGATATGGATGGGCCACTGGTGGATTACAAGGAGAAGGGGCACAAGGCGGAGCTCGTCGGACACGACTCGATGGAAGGAACGGATTGCTTCAAGATCAAATTGAGCATGAAGAACGGAGACGTGCGCTACTACTACCTCGATACGGATTCGTATTTGGAATTAAAAGTGGAAATTCAATCGACGATTCGCGGGGCGCTCCAGGAGAATGAGCTGTACTACGGCGATTACGAACAAGTGAACGGGATTTTTTATCCGTTTACCCTCGAGCAGGCGCAGAAAGGCAGCGAATCGCGCGCGCAGGTCTCCGTACAAAAGATCGAACAGAATGTAGCGCTGGAAGACGCGCATTTTTCAATGCCAGTGTCAAAACCGGAGACGAAGGCGCCTTCGGCCGGGAAATAATTCTTGATGCGAGGACAGAGAAGAGTGCCGGGCCCGCCTTTTAATATCTATACAGGACATTTCGGAAACAGCTGTTGCTTTTACTTTATCGCTGAGGGATCCGCCGATATGCGCACGACCGCTCGTTGTTTCGTTGCTGTAATAATTGTTCTTGCTTCGATGATTCTAGCTGGGCCCGCCTCCGCGCAAGATGCCAAATTCGATTCGGACTCCATTTCTGGTCTCGGGGCGAGGAACATCGGCTCCGCGACAATGAGCGGACGTGTTGCGGCAATCGCGGCGGTGAAAGAAAACGGACGGCTTACGGTTTACGTCGGTTCGGCGAGCGGAGGAGTATGGAAATCCTCGAATGGCGGCACGACGTTCAAGCCGGTGTTCGACAAGGAAACGGCGCAATCCATTGGAGCGCTGGCCATTGATCCACAAGCGCCGAAAACAATTTGGGCGGGCACGGGCGAAGCGTGGACGCGCAACAGCGTGTCTATCGGCAATGGGATTTACAAATCCACGGATGGCGGGGACAGCTGGACCAACATGGGCCTGCCGAATTCCGAGCGCATCGCGAAGATTATCGTGGATCCGAAGGATGGCAATACGGTTTACGCGTGCGTGCCTGGAAAACTGTGGAGCGACAGCGTGGACCGCGGTGTTTACAAGACTGCCGACGGCGGCAAGAGCTGGAGCAAGATTTTGAAAGGCGCGAATCTTTCGACGGGCTGCTCAATGATTTCC